>JAODAO010000301.1 GCA_025463465.1 Glaciihabitans sp.
CAGCATCCCTGTGCTGTATGTGGTGGCCCGGTTTCATGCCCGGTTAAGCCTTCTTTGGCGTCAGCGCGAGCGCGGCTCGTGTGACTACTGCAAATTATCGCATGCATTGGTGGTCGAGCGTGTTGCGGCTCGGCAAAGCCGTCACCTTGATCGTGCAATAATCCGAGCATGATCCGCTTCCCCGCCCAAAAGCGCCCCGTGCTGCTTGCCCTGTTCCTCATCCTGGGTGGGGGAATCGGTTTGTATTCGGCGTTTGAACTGGTGCTGGCGAAGTTCGATGTCCTGGTGAATCCGTCGACCGATCTGAGCTGCGACTTCAGCGTCCTCGTCCAGTGCGGAAAAAACCTGGCGTCCTGGCAGGGCGCGGTATTCGGTTTCCCCAACCCGGTCATCGGGGTCGCAGGTTTCGCCGCGCCGATCGCCGTGGGTGTCGCCATCCTCGCCGGCGGCCAGTTCGCACGCTGGTTCTGGATTCTGTTCAACTTCGGGCTGCTCGGAGCGCTGTCGTTTGTGCTGTGGTTGATCTACCAAAGCATCTTTGTCCTCGGCACCCTCTGCCCGTGGTGCATGGTGGTCTGGTCGGTGACCATCCCCCTGTTCTGGGCCGTCAGCCTCTACAACCTGGGCTCCGGGGTAATACCGCTTCCCGCCGCCGCCCGCCGGGTCTTCCGCGCGGCCTACGGCTGGCTGCCGTTTATCACCGTGGCGTCCTACCTGGTTGTCGCCATTGTTGCCCAGCTTCGGCTGGATGTCCTCTCCTACATGTAGTGCGTTTCGCCTCGTAGCGATTCGGCGGCCCCCCGCACAGCTGGCACGAAGGTTCGTGATAGCCGATTCACACGATCGATCCTTAGCGTCGGCCCGGGCACAATGACCCGACCAACGACATTCTGAGGACTCATGACAGCGCAGGGACCCGGCGGACGAGAATCTAAATCGCAGAAGCGTGAGCACGCGAGGGAGCTGGCGCGCACGATGCGCGCCAAAGAACTCGCCAGGGCCAAACGCCGCCGCTGGGTCACCCAGGGTTCGGTAACCCTCGGGATTCTCGCCGTGGCCGCGGTCATCGTGCTTGTTGTCACCGCCGGCGGCAAGACCTCGGCGGGGCCGCTGAACATGCTCAGCGATGGGATTGTGGTTACCGGCAACGGAACAACGACGAGTGCTGTCACCACGGCGGCCCTCGCCGCCGACGCCGAGCCGGTCGCGACCGCGCAGGACACCGCGGCGGGCGTTGCGAACATCGTGACCTACATCGACTACCTGTGCCCATACTGCGGGCAGTTCGAGGCCACCAACGCTGCCCAGATCGAGGCGATGGTGACGGCCGGCACCGCCACCCTGGAGATCCATCCGATCGCCATCCTCGACAACTCGTCGCTCGGCAGCAAGTATTCCACCCGCTCGGCCAATGCCGCGGCGTGTGTGGCGAACTTCGACCCGGACAAGTATCTCGCCGTCAACGATGCCCTCTTCGCCAACCAGCCGAAAGAGAACACAACGGGCCTGACCGATGACGAACTGGTCAGCCTCGTCGCAAGCGCTGGCGCCACCGGCGACGACGTCGCGGAATGCATCACCGGCGGCGAGTTCACGGACTGGGTCGGCGAGTCGACGCAGCGGGCACTAGACGGGCCGTTGCCCAACGCGAACATCGACGCCGTCACCGGCACCCCGACCGTGATCGTGAACGGCACCGCGTACACGGGATCCCTCACCGACGCCACTGAGTTTGCCGCGTTTGTCACCGCGCAGAGCAGCTGAGCGGTCGAGCAGCTGAGCGGTCGAGCAGCCGAGCAGGCCAAACACGCGAAAGAGCGGCCGCCCCTGTCGGGGCGACCGCTCTTTTCGATTGTGGCGCTGACGGGGCACGGCCCCGGGAGTGGTGGTTAGGAGAACCAGAGTGCGAGCTCGCGGGCGGCGGACTCGGGTGAGTCGCTGCCGTGCACCAGGTTCTGCTGCACCTTGAGGCCCCAGTCGCGGCCGAGGTCACCACGGATGGTCCCGGGAGCCGCGGTGGTGGGGTCGGTGGTGCCGGCCAGTGAGCGGAAACCCTCGATGACACGGTTGCCTGCGATGCGGATGGCGACGATGGGGCCGCTTTCCATAAACCCGACGAGGGGCTCGTAGAACGGCTTTCCCTCGTGCTCGGCGTAGTGCGCCTCGAGCAGCGAGCGCTCCGGCTCCACGAACTTGATGTCGACGAGGCTGTAGCCCTTCGCCTCGATCCGGCGGAGGATCTCGCCCGTCAGGTTGCGGGCGACGCCGTCTGGCTTAACGAGGACCAGTGTTTCTTCGATGTTCATGGGTCTCTTTCTGTGAGATGAGGTGCTGTGGGATGAGGTGCTGTGCGGTGAGATGCGCCGGGTACTGCACGCGGTTCATTCGGGGAGCTGGTTACGGGGTGTCGACGGAGCGGCCAAACTTCTGGCGGTCGATCTGCTGCCCGCGGATGTAGCAGTACACCCACATCGCAACAAAGACGGCAGCAACAATGTACATGGCCGGGAGGAGCAGGCCGGTTGCCAGCAGGGCAACCTGCAGGCCCCAGCCGATCCACATCCCCCAGTGGAACCGAAGCAGCTGGGTGGTGATCATCTGCACCACAAGCAGCGCCGCTCCCCCGCCGAAGGCCAGGGCCGGGGTGAGCACGTCGAGCCCGTAGACCGTCAGGGTGACAAAAAAGACCAGGACGGCCTCAAGCACCAGGACGATGCTGAGCAGCATCTCGGTGACGCTGCGTGCCCGCCGCGGACGCGGCTGCCGGCTCTTGGTCACGACTTCCAGCCCTGGTCAACCGCCATTGTCATCACGTCGCCAACGAGGGTGATAGAGCCGGCGACGAGCACGGCACCCTTGTCGGTGCGCGACGCGGTATCGCGGGCCGATTCCATCGCAGCTTCGAGGGAGGGCTCAACCAGAACCCGGTCCCCACCGGCGATGGCGACAACGAGGGACGCGAGGTCATCGGCATCCACCGACCGGTCCGAACTGGACTGGGTGACCACAAACTCGTTCACCACGCCGTTCAGGGCGCGGATGATGCCTTCCGCGTCCTTGTCCTCGAGAACGCCGATGACGGCGACGATGTGGTCGAACGTGAAGTACGCGGGCAGCGCCGCGGCGAGGGCAGCGGCCCCGTGGGGGTTGTGGGCGGCGTCGACCAGCACGGTCGGCTCGATTCCCACCACCTGCAGGCGTCCGGGCGAGGTGACCGTGGCGAGACCCTCCGCAACGATGTCCTGCGACAGGGCCTGGCTCGCGCCACCAATAAACGATTCGACGGCGGCGATGGCGAGGGCTGCGTTGTGGGCCTGGTGATCGCCGAAAAGGGGAAGGAACAGGTCGGCGTAGGTTCCGGCGAGACCCTTGACCGTGATGACCTGCCCACCGACGGCGACCGTGGTGGACACGAGCGCGAATTCGTTGCCCTCCATGGCGAGGTTCGCGCCGTGGCTGGAGGCTGCGCGCTGCAGTTCCGCCGTGGCCTCGGCGTCCTGCGCCGCGCTGACCACGGCGGCGTCATCCTTGATGATTCCGGCCTTGGTCTGGGCGATCTCACGCAGGGTGCCGCCGAGGCGTTTTGTGTGGTCGAGGGCAATTGGCGCGAATACCGCGACCTGGCCGTCGGCGACGTTGGTGGAGTCCCACTCGCCGCCCATTCCGACCTCGAGTACCGCGACATCCACCGGTGCATCGGCGAAAGCAGCGAAGGCCAGCACCGTCAGCGCCTCGAAGAAACTCAGGGGCGACTCCCCCGTTTTGGCCAGTTCCGCGTCGGCGAGGGCGAGGAACGGTTCGATGTCGCGCCAGTTGTCAACAAGCGCCTGGTTGCTGATCGGCAGCCCGTCGATGACGATGCGCTCGTTGATGCGCTCGAGGTGCGGGCTGGTGAGCATCCCGGTGCGCAGGTCGTGCGAGCGCAGAAGTGACTCGACCATACGACTGGTGGATGTTTTTCCATTGGTGCCGGTGATGTGGATGACCGGGTAGGCCTTCTGCGGGTCACCGAGCATCTCCACGGCGCGACGGGTCGCCGACAGGCGCGGCTGCGGGGAACCCTCGCCAATCCGGTCGAGGAGCGCGTCATGGACTTCACGGGCGTCGCGTTCGTAGAGGTCGTCGTCGAAGTCGCCGACCTCGCGGTCGTCGTTCGGCTGCGAGTCGTCTTCTGTCGTGTTCTTAGACATCTAGTGTTACCGCGTTTCCTGTGGCCGAGTTTTCGGCCGTTGTCTTCCAGACGTCGATGACCACGACGCCCACGTTCGAGTACTGGCCAGCAACCAGTGTGGTGCGCTGGGACCCCGCAGCGGAATCCATTGCCGCCTGGGTTTGCGGCTCGACCGACCGGGTGATGCTGAGGTCGAGTGCCAAGGTCTCGGCCGCGATGGTCTCACCGTAGGCAGACAACGACGCGACATCCGCCTCGGATTCCCCGATGATGCTGAGGCGAATGCGGTCACTGACGTTCAGGCCGGCGGCCTTTCGGGTGTCCTGGATGGAACGGATCAGGTCGCGGGCGAGGCCCTCTGCTTCCAGTTCCGGTGTGGTCACCGTGTCGAGCAGCACAAAACCGCCGTCGCCAAGGAAGGCGATGGCATTGGCATCGTCCGCCGACTGCAGTTCCAGGTCGAACTCGCCGGGCAGCAACTCGAGGCCGTCGACAACAACGGTGTCGCCCGTCTGTTCCCAGCGGCCCTCGCGCGCGGACTTGATCGCGGACTGCACCTGCTTGCCGATGCGCGGGCCGGCGGCGCGGGCATTGACCGTCAGTTTCTTTGAGATACCGAAGGCGGCGAGGCTGTCCGCCTCGAAGCTGACGAAGTCGACCGCCTTGACGTTGAGCTCGTCCCGCAGGATCGATTCAAACCGGGCAAGTGCCTCCGTCTGCGCGCTGACAACCGTCAGGCGCGCCAGCGGCAGCCGCACCCGCAGGCGCTTGGCCTTGCGCAGGCCGAGGCCGGAGGACGCGATCTCGCGAACACGGTCCATGGTGGCCACAAGATCGTCGGCCGCGGGGAACACGGTGGCGTCTGGCCAGTCGGTCAGATGCACACTGCGGCCACCGGTGAGGCCCTGCCAGATTTCCTCGCCGACGAGGGGGATGAGGGGGGCCGCGACCCGGGTGACCGTCTCCAGCACCGTGTAGAGGGTGTCGAAGGCGTCCGCGTTGTCACCCGACCAGAAGCGGTCGCGGCTGCGACGCACGTACCAGTTCGTCAGCACCTCGGCGAAATCGCGCAGGCGTGCTGCAGCCACCGGGCTGTCGAGGGCCTCGAGGTCGGCGGTGACATCCTCAACCAGGGTGCGGGTTTTGGCCAGCAGGTAGCGGTCAAGCACGTCGGTGGAGTCGGTGCGCCACGTCGCCTCGTAACCGCCGGCGTTGGCGTACAGGGTGAAGAAGTAATAGGTGCTCCACAGCGGCAGCAGGAACTGGCGGACGCTCTCGCGGATTCCCTCTTCGGTGACAACGAGGTTGCCACCGCGGATGACGGAGGAGGACATCAGGAACCAGCGCATCGCGTCGGCGCCGTCGCGGTCGAAAACATCCCGCACGTCGGGGTAGTTGCGCAGCGACTTGGACATCTTCTGGCCGTCGCTGCCGAGCACGATGCCGTGGCTGATGACGTTTTTGAAGGCGGGGCGGTCGAACAGCGCCGTCGACAGGGTGTGCAGCGTGTAGAACCAGCCGCGGGTCTGCCCGATGTACTCCACGATGAAGTCGGCGGGGCTGTGGTTGTCGAACCACTCCCGGTTCTCGAACGGGTAATGCACCTGCGCGAACGGCATCGAACCGGAGTCGAACCAGACGTCGAGGACATCCTCGATGCGGCGCATGGTCGACTGCCCGGTGGGGTCGTCGGGGTTCGGCCGGGTCAGCTCGTCGATGAAGGGGCGGTGCAGGTCGGTCGGGCGCACGCCGAAGTCGGCCTCGAGCTCGTCGAGCGATCCGTAGACATCCACCCGCGGGTAATCGGGGTTGTCGCTCTTCCAGACGGGGATGGGGGAACCCCAGTAGCGGTTGCGTGAGATCGACCAGTCGCGGGCATTGCCAACCCATTTGCCGAACTGGCCGTCCTTGACGTTGCCGGGCACCCAGTTGATCTCCTGGTTGAGCTCACCCATCCGGTCGCGGAACTCTGGCACCCGCACGAACCAACTGGAAACGGCCTTGTAGATCAGCGGGTTGCGGCAGCGCCAGCAGTGCGGGTAGCTGTGCTCGTAGCTGGCGACCTTGAGCAGTCGGCCGTCGGCGCGCAGCTTCTGGATCAGGGGCTTGTTCGCCTCGAAGACCTGAAGGCCGGCGACATCGGTGATGAGGGGCAGGAACCGGCCGCCGTCATCAACGGACAGGATCACCGGGATGCCGGCCTTGGCGGTGACGATCTGGTCGTCCTCACCGTAGGCGGGCGCCTGGTGGACAACGCCGGTTCCCTCGCCGGTCGCCACGTAGTCGGCTACGAGGATCTGCCAGGCGTTCTCGGTGCCCCATACCTCGGTGTCTGCGTAGTAGTCCCAGAGCAGGTCGTAATGCACACCGTCGAGCTCGGAGCCCCGCACGGTGCGGCTGATCGCCTCTCGTGCGCTGGCGGCGTCGGCGTAACCGAGTTCCTTGGCGTAGGCGGCGACGGTGTCGGCGGCGAGCAGGTACTCGGCCACGCCCTCCTCTGCCCCGTCACCGGCGCCAAGCGGTCCGCTCGGGATGACCGCGTAGTCGATGGCCGGGCCAACGGCGAGGGCGAAGTTGGTGGGGAGGGTCCACGGTGTGGTCGTCCAGGCGAGGGCCCGGACGGCGGTGAGCCCCAGCGTCTCGGCTTTCGCGCCCACCAGCGGGAACGTCACGGTGACGGTCTGGTCCTGGCGCATCTTGTAGACGTCGTCGTCCATCCGCAGTTCGTGGTTGGACAGCGGGGTCTCGTCGCGCCAGCAGTACGGCAACACCCGGTAGCCCTCGTAGGCGAGGTTCTTGGTGTGCAGCTGCTTAAACGCCCAGATGACGGATTCCATAAACGTGACGTCGAGGGTTTTGTAGTCGTTCTCGAAGTCGACCCAGCGGGCCTGGCGGGTCACGTACTCCTGCCATTCACCGGTGTAGCGCAGGACGGACTCGCGGGCGGCGGCGTTGAACGTCGCGATGCCCATCTCTTCGATCTGCGCCTTCTCGGTGATGCCGAGCTGGCGCATGGCCTCGAGCTCGGCGGGGAGGCCGTGGGTGTCCCAGCCGAAGCGGCGGTGCACCTGCTTGCCGCGCATGGTCTGGAAGCGGGGAAAAAGGTCCTTCGCGTATCCGGTCAGCAGGTGGCCGTAGTGGGGAAGGCCGTTGGCGAAGGGAGGGCCGTCGTAGAAGACCCACTCGTCAGCGCCTTCTCGTGCGGCGATGGACGCCGCGAAGGTGTCGTCGCGCTTCCAGAAGTCAAGGATGCGCTCCTCGATGGCGGGAAAATTGGGGGATGCTGCGACGCCGAAGGCGCTGCCGTTGTGGCCGGTGCCGGCCGCATCGGTGGAGGGTTTACGAGGGTAGGACATGTCTCTCCAGGTCACGATTGTCTGGACGAGGACGCCATCCGGTGTTTCGGATGCCGCGGTACCACCCCGCTTGTTATCACACGACCCGGCAGGCCGGGGCGTGGATAACCGCTTGTTCATTGGCTGTGACGGGCCAGACCCGCTCGGTTCTACTGCATCGGCGGCCGGCTTCTGGTGGCAGCGTCTGGTTCTTCCGAGGACTCCCCGGTGATGGCCGGATCGATGTCGTTGCTGTGAAGTTTAGCCGAGTCGGCGCGTTCGTGTTGGGCCGGGTCAGGATTCGCTCGATGCGGCGCGGCGACCGATCAGCCCACCGAGCAGGGCAGCGGCCGTCGCGGCGTCGTCGACCGTGACCACAAAGATTTTGCCGGATGCCCTGGCCACCTCGATCGCCTCGCCCGCCCTGACCACCACACCGAGCCTGCCGCCGCCGAAACGAATTCCCCAGCCGCCGAATTCCGGCAGCGGGTTAACGTCGACGGCGCGCACTGACTCGATTTCGGCCAGCGGCAGGCGGAAGCGCGGCAGGCCAAGTGCGCTGGTCACCGCCAGGCCACGGGCATCGATCCTGACCCGCCAGAAGAAGCTGGCGACACCCACCACGATCACCGCGGCGACAACGGCAAGGGTCCACCAGTCGCCGCCGTCCGGCGAACTCACCGCGGCGACCGCAATCGCTCCGAACACCACGATGAACACCATGATCGCGACGATCATCACCACTCCGGGGCGGGCGGTGCGCGTCCAGGCGACGCGCTCGGTCGGGGCGAGTTGCAGCACGGCGGGGGCCACCTCCTCGTCGGGATCCCTCAGGGCTGATTCCGGCGTGCCCAGCCAGGCGAGGAAACCGAGCACCAAGCCAACACCCACCCCGGCGAGCAGTGCCTGGCCAACACCGGGCGCCTGCGCGGCATCCACCAGCCCACGCTGCATCGCAATCGACGCTGTCATTGCGACCGTGACCATCGCGGCGAGGAACACCCCGGCGCCGATCAGGATCCTTGGGGTGTGGGTGGGGATGACCGGGGCCGGCATCAGCAGCACCGCCGCCGTCATCAGCGCGGCGAACCCGACCGACAGGCCAACGATCAGCGCGATCATGCCGCCGACGGAACCGTAGCCATCCGGACCGGCTCCGCTCCAGTGAGTGGCGATCGGATCGGGCAGTGACGGTACCCAACCGAGGACCGCGATGACGCCGGCGGCCGCGATCACCACGGGGACGGCGAGGCCAACCACGATGATCCGCACCCGTTCTGCTGTTGTGTATGCGGCGGTCGCCGATCGGTTGTTGCCGGTGCTCATCAGTAGGCCTCTCGGATCAGCGCGGCGAGCGCTATGGGTGACAGGTTGAGGGTCTTCGCCTCTGCCACCAGTGCTGGCAGCGAGGCGGCGAGCGCGAGGTAGCCCTCGGCGTGGTCGGTGACGATCGCGCCCCTGCCGCGGCGGAGGTCGATCAGCCCCTCGTCGCGGAGGTTTTGGTAGGCGTGCAGCACCGTGTGCACGTTGATGTCGAGGGACGCCGCGAGCTCACGCGCCGACGGCAGCTTCTCGCCTGCACGAAGGGCTCCGCGGATGACCTCGGATCGCACCCCCGCCGCGAGCTGCTCGAACAGCGGGATCGCCGATGTGGGGTCTACGCGAATGAGCACGTTGTCCATCCTATTGTTCTAGTTGCAATAGATCAATAAGGTTTGCTCAGGGAGGCTCCTCGTGTCTTTTGGTAACAAATCGGCAACGGCGGTCGACCCCCTCCGATCGGCAGCAACTCGGCGATCGCCTCGGTAAAGGCCGCGGAATATGGCCGCTTTGGGGTGGTCACCGGCATACACGCCGCGTCGACGCTCGTTAGGGTTGTGAACGCAACACACCGCTTAGGCCGCGAAACCGCCGCCCCTCACCCGGGGCTTTGGGAGCGTATGGTCCGGCGAACCCCGTGGTCCCATGACCGCTACGCGAAGCCCTTCCTGTCGCCGCGTGCACCCAGCCGTGCCGCCGCTTGATACGACGCTTTCGCGCTGGTTCGCCCGACCCGTCCGCAAGAATTACCAGCCGACGTCGGCGCACGGGTTTCGTCCCGTGCGATTTGTCGCGCGCTGATGCAAGGGAAAAAGTGACCAGCACTACCTCCGTCGTCGCCAAAAACCTGTACAAGGTGTTTGGCAGGCGACCAGCGGACGCCGTCCGCAAGCTGCAGGACGGCGCTTCACGAACAGATTTGGCAGCGAGCGAAACCGCGGCGGTGATCGACGCGTCGTTCGACGTCAAAAAGGGCGAGATCTTTGTTGTGATGGGCCTGTCGGGCTCCGGCAAGTCCACCCTGATCCGGATGCTGAACGGGCTGGTGGAACCCACCAGCGGCTCCGTCACCATCGCGGGCGAGCCGATCACCGACGTGCCGGCTTCCGCGCTGCGCCGGGTACGCCAGCAACACATCTCGATGGTGTTCCAGCACTTCGCTCTGTTCCCGCACCGCACCGTTCTCGATAACGCCGCGTACGGGCTCGAAGTTCAGGGCGTCGCGAAGGCCGAACGCCTGGCGCGGGCCGCCAAGATCGTCAAGATCGTTGGCCTCGACGGCTGGGCCGACAAGTTTCCGTCGCAGTTGTCGGGTGGAATGCAGCAGCGCGTTGGCCTGGCCCGTGCTCTCGCCACCGAGACCGACATCCTGCTGATGGACGAGGCGTTCTCCGCGCTCGACCCGCTGATCCGTCGCGAGATGCAGGAACAGCTGCTCGAGCTGCAGGCCGAGCTGGGCAAAACGATCATCTTCATCACCCACGACCTGAACGAGGCGATGTTCCTCGGTGACCGGATCGCCGTGATGCGTGACGGCAAGATCGTACAGATCGGCACACCCGAGGACATCCTCACCGACCCCGCCAACGACTACGTCGCCCAGTTTGTGCAGGACGTCGACCGCGCCCGCGTGCTGACCGCCGCCAGCGTGATGGAACCGGCCCGTTCCGTTGTGCCGCTCAGCGCAGGCCCCCGTGGCGCGCTGCGTGTGATGCGCGACCTGCAGGCCGGAGCCGCGTTTGTGCTCGGCCGCGACCGCACCCTGCTCGGTGTGGTGCGGGACAGCCACGTAATGCGCCAGGTCAAGTCAAACGCCACCGACCTCACCCCCATCATCAACCAGGAGCACGCCTCGGTCTCCCCCGACGCCGCACTCGTCGACCTGTTCGAGCTGGCGGTCGAGAGTCCGCTCCCAATCGCGGTGGTGGATGACAAGCGCCGGCTGCTCGGGGTGATCCCCCGGGTGACCCTGTTGGCCGCCCTGGGCAACGTGCCGACCAATACGGCCCCGATGGACGTGATCGAACCGGTGTCGGTCATCCCGGACTCCGAGCTGGACATCGCCCTCGCCGAGGGTGACCTCGCCGCTGCAAGCGGAACGGGGGCCCGACTGTGAACGACTTCCGCATCCCCCTCGGCGCCTGGGCAGACACGGCCATCGACGTGCTCACCGACACCCTCCGCCCCCTCTTCGACTTCATCAAGCTCGTATTCACCGGGCTGTACGACGCCGTCGAATTTGTGCTCATCAGCCCGCCGTTCTGGGTGGTCATTCTCGTCGCCGCGGCCATCGCGTATGTGGCGAAGGGGTGGAAATTCGCCCTCGGCTCCGCGATTGGCCTCGTGGTCATCGTGGGGGTCAACCAGTGGGAGAACGCGATGGAGAGCCTGTCGCTCGTGCTGGTCTCCAGTGCGATCGCGATCGCCGTCGCCATCCCCCTCGGCATCTTCGCGGCGAGGTCCAACCTGGCCTCGTCCGTGCTGCGACCGGTACTGGACTTCATGCAGACGATGCCCGCCTTCGTCTACCTGGTGCCCGCACTGATCCTGTTCCGCATCGGGGTTGTTCCCGGCATCGTCGCGACGGTGATCTTCGCACTGGCTCCCGGAGTACGCCTCACCGAGCTCGGCATCCGCGGCGTTGACTCAGAAGTGGTCGAGGCCGGCCACGCCTTCGGCTCGTCGCGCTGGCGCATCCTGCGCCAGATCCAGCTGCCGCTGGCCCTCCCCACCATCATGGCCGGGGTGAACCAGGTCATTATGTTGTCCCTGTCCATGGTGGTTATCGCCGGTATGGTCGGCGCCGGTGGACTCGGCGACGACATCGTGCAGGCCCTCAGCCGCATCGACGTTGGCCTCGGAGCGGAAGCCGGAGTGTCTGTCGTGATCATCGCGATCTTCCTCGACCGGTTGTCCGGGGCACTGGCCGCCCCGCGGCGCTCGAAACTCGCCTGGCTGGGCTCCGCCCGCGCACGCAAGCGGAACGAGCAGAAGCTCGCCGCTTGAGCGCCCCCTATTCTTCTCCCTCCCGCAGTACACCCGCGCGACAGCGCAGTAATGCGACGGCGCCGCAATGCGCCAGCGCAACCAACAACACAACAAAGGTAGTTATGCACTCCCCCCTCAAGACAGCACTCTCCATCACCGCCGCCGCCGGGCTCATCGCCCTCGCCGGCTGCAGCTCCACCCCCGCCGAAACCCTCGACAACGGCGACCAGAAGGACGTAACCGTCGCGGTCTTCAACGGCTGGCCGGAGGGTGAGGCCGTCAGTTACCTCTGGGCCTCGATCCTCACCGACAAGGGTTACAACGTCGAGCTCGAAAACGCTGACCTCTCGGCCGGCTTTGTTGGCCTCGCCGATGGCGACTACGACGTCAACCTTGACGTCTGGCTCCCCGTCACCCACGCCTCCCAGATCGAAGAGTTCGGCGACGACATCATCGACCTGGGCACCTGGAACACCGAGGCGACGAACAACATCGCCGTCAACGCCGATGCCCCCATCGACTCGCTCGACGAGCTCGCCGCCAACGCCGACTACTTCGGCAACCGCATCGTCGGAATCGAGCCGGGCGCCGGCCTCACCGGTCTCACCCAGGACGCGGTAATGCCCGAGTACGGACTCGACGACTTCGAGCTCACGACGTCCTCGACACCCGCGATGCTGGCCGAGCTGACCGCCGCCACCGAGGCCGGCGAGGGTATCGCTGTCACCCTCTGGCACCCGCACTGGGCCTACGACGCATTCCCCCTCAAGGACCTCGCCGACCCGAAGGGCGCTCTCGGCGATGCCGAAGGAATCCACTCGTACGGCCGCACCGACTTCGACACCGACTTCCCCGAGCTCGCCGGCTGGCTCGGCGACTTCGAGATGGATGCCGAGATCCTCGGCACCCTCCAGAACGTGATGTACAACAGCGACGCCGACTCCTCGGAATATGACGCCATCGTGCAGCAGTGGATCGCCGACAACCAGGAATGGGTCGACGGCCTCACCGACTAAACACCAGCACCAGCCGCCCTATATAGGGCAAAGACGGCGGGGCCCCGCGCGCGATTGCGTGTGGAGCCCCGCCGTTTGCCTGCCGGAGGGCTCAGCGGGCGAAATCGTCCGTGGCCTGCACCAACGCAGATAAGATGCCCGGTTCGTCGAAGGAGTGCCCGGCGTCGTCGATCATCAGGAATTGAGCCTCTGGCCACGCCTTGTGCAGGTCGTACGCCGTGACCGGTGGGGTGCATACGTCGTAGCGGCCCTGCACGATCACGGCGGGGATGTGCCGGATGAGGTGGATGTCGCGAAGCAGCTGGCCCTCGTCCAGCCAGCCCTTGTTCACAAAGTAGTGATTCTCGATGCGGGCAAACGCGAGGGCAAAAGTCGGGTCCGTGAACGACGCCACCACCTCCGGCTGCGGCAACAGGGTAATGGCGGTGGATTCCCAGGTCGCCCAGGCCACCGCGGCCGGGCCGTGCACCGCCGGGTCGGGATCGTTCAGCAGGCGGTGATACGCCCGAATGAAGCTGCCGCGCTCAGCCTCGGGCACCTGGGCGACGTACCGCTCCCAAACCTCGGGGAAGATCTGCCCCGCGGCTCCCTCGTAGAACCAGGTCAGCTCCGATTCGCGCAGCGTGAAGATTCCGCGCAGGACAAGTTCATCCACCCTGGTCGGGTGCGTCTGGGCGTAGGCGAGGGCCAGTGTGCTGCCCCACGATCCGCCGAAGACCTGCCAGCTGGTGATTCCCAGGTGTTCGCGCAGCCGCTCGATGTCGGCGACGAGGTGCCAGGTGGTGTTGCTGGACAGGTCAAAACCGGGATCGCTGGCGTGAGGTCGGCTTTTGCCGGAACCGCGCTGGTCGAACAGCACAATCCGGTACAGGGCCGGGTCGAAGGCGCGGCGGTGTCGGGGAGAGACAGCGGCGCCGGGGCCACCGTGCGGGAACACCACGGGTTTGCCGTCGGGGTTTCCCGATACCTCCCAGGCGATGAGCTGGCCGTCCCCCACATCCAGCATTCCGCTGGTGTAGGGCTCGATCTCGGGGTAGAGGGTGCGCATTGCCCCAGCGTACGCAGAACCGGCCGCCGGCTTTTAGTCGCCCAGGGGGGTTCCGCCGTCGAGCCCGGCGAGCGCGTAGCCCGCGCAGACGGGGGCGATCGCGACATCCACCAGCCCTGACAGCGCCGGCCGACGGGTGCCGGCTCCGGCCCACTGGCCGGCCGCGGCGGCGACGGCCCCGACGATCGCGAAGGCCGCCGCGCGCGCCAGCGCGTCAGGGAGCTGGCCGCTGCGCCGTTCGAGATAACCGGCGATCATCGCGGCGAGGCAGGCGAACCGGGGCAGGCCCGAGGTGAGCAGTTCGTCCCGTGCACCCATCAGCTCCCACTGGGTCACCGCAAGCGGGATCCGGTCGGCGCCGATCGTCGCCGTGGCATCGCGCAGGGCAACCCGGACATCCTCGAGCGGTTGTGCGGTGGGGGGCTGGCTCGACAGCAACTGCCCGACGGCGGAGACCAGGTCGTCAACATCCCCCCACAGCAGGTCGCTCTTGGCCGTGAAGTAGTTAAAGAAGCTGGCCCGGCTCACTCCGGCGCGACGGGTGATCTGCTCGATGGTCGTTTTGGAGTACGAGTTCTCGAGGAAGAGCTCCCCGGCGGCGTCGACGATGGCGGCCCGCGACGACAGCGGAGGACGCCCGGACCTGCCGGGGGTTCGCGAGGCGCTGCTGGACATACACCCACTGTGGCACACGGCGCGGCGGGAACAGCGCCCAACCC
>JAODAO010000303.1 GCA_025463465.1 Glaciihabitans sp.
CACACGCCGTCCGTATTAAACTCGGGCGGGAAGGGCCCGTTGCCTGCCCTGTGTAAGGTTTGGGGGATGTCTGCAACCGGCCCCGATCGTCTTCGACGACGTTTCGCGACCGCCGCAATGACCGGCGTGGTGCTCTATGTCCTGGTGGACGTGGTGCTGCAGTTCCTCCCTCCGCACTACAGCCCTGTCAGCGCGGCGGAGAGCAACCTGGCCGTTGGTCCCTTCGGCTGGGTCATGGGCCTCAACTTCCTCGGCCGCGCGCTGCTCAGCGGTTTCGCAATCGCTGCGCTCGCCCGCACCGGCTCTCCGGGGTTGCTGCGCAATGCCGGGCTGTCGCTGTTCGCAGTCGCGGGGCTGTGCTCGGGGGCTCTGGCATTCTTTCCGACCGACATCCCCCTGCCCGGCAGTTACAGCGTCGAGGCCGCGACGGTCACGGGAACGGTGCACCTCGCCTTGGCGACGGCAGGATTTGCGCTCGCGCTGGTCGGATTCCTGCTGCTCACGCGGTGGATCAGGTCACACCCGCTCCTGCGGCGCGGGCATCGTGCTGCGATGGTCTGGGTCGTGATTGCACTCGTTGGCCTGACGGGCCTCGGGACAGCGATCCTGTGGGTTCCGCAGGTGACAG
Organism: Glaciihabitans sp.; assembly: GCA_025463465.1. GTDB lineage: Bacteria > Actinomycetota > Actinomycetes > Actinomycetales > Microbacteriaceae > Glaciihabitans. Next base: position 629 of record JAODAO010000303.1, read on the forward strand.
GGCTGGTCGAACGGGTGTGCCTCGCCGGCATCCTCGGTTGGGCGTTCACGGTCTGCAACACCGTTCGTCGGTTGCGCTGAAACCATCCCTAACCCGCGGTCCATCACCTGGAGTCCGTAGCGTCGCCAGGATGCGCGAAGAATCGTGGACTTAGCGGAACAGGCTGCTCGCGCTGAGCGACGACACGCTATAGGTGGCCGGTGTCATACACACCGTGATGGGGCTTTCCAGCAGGACGATGCGCGACTGGTCCCAGTTGGGTGGGCTGACCATGGCCGCGTCGGCGACGGCGGTTTCACAGTCGTAGGCCCCCGCGTTAGTGAAATGCGCCGTGCTGTAGGCGGATTCGCCGGGCGCAAGTTCAACCCGCTCGGCCAGACCAGTGTTCTCTGCCAGCATGCCGAGGGGTGTCGCGGTGGTGCTGTCGGCAAGACTGAAGATCGATGGTGGACCCTCGGTGAAGCAGGTGACATCGCTCGAATTTGTGAAGGTGATCTCGGAGTAAAACTGCCCGGCCCCACTGGCCGTCGGCTGCGCCGCTATCGAGATGTCGAGCTGCGTTCCGTCGCATTCGAGGATCGTGCCGGTCGGATCTGCCACGGCGGGGGTATCGGTCGATGCCGGAGCCGGTGCGGGGCTCGACGGTGTCGATTCCCGTGTCGGTGCTGGGTTCGTCGGCGTCGGGTTCGTCAGCGTCGGTGCCGGTGTGGGTGCAGGGCTCGTCGACGTCGGCTGGGGGTTAGTTGACATTGGCGGCACCGTCGTGGAACCGCCGTCAGCGCTGGTGGGTGGCGCCGATGGCACTGCGGGGGATGTCGAGATTTCGCCCGTCTGGCCGACACAACCGGTCAGGGCAATCGACACCAGGCCGACCCAGATAAGCGAGGGGAGTTTCATATTCGCATAGTACGTGGTTGGGGCGATCGACCTGAGCGGCCATCCTGATGAACTCCGCGCGACGGTTAAACCCGAATCGTTTGCGGGCCGTTCTGGCTGCGTTCTGGCTGACTATCCGCTCGTTATTCGGGCAGCTCGCGCTGCTTTGCGAGGTCAGCCTCGAGGCGCTTAACCTTCGCCTGCGCGTTATGAAGTTCGATCTCGCGATCGAGCGCAGCGATCTGATCTTCGGTGCTCATCCCCGATGCGTTCCGGTCGGAAAAACCGTAGCCGAGGGATGCCGCCGCCGGAGCCGGACCCCGTTCCCCGCGACTGGACTGGCGCCAGGTCGCGGATGGTGCCCGCGGAATGTCGGATCCACGACGGCCGACGGCAAACCAGACGATGGCCCCGATCAGGGGAACGATTACCGCCAGCAACACCCAGGCGAACTTGGGCAGGTGGTTGACCAGGTAATCGGGTCTCGTCACGATGTCGATGACCACGCCCACGGTGAGGAAGAACACCAGGACCGGGATCAGATAGAACATGCGGCCCAGCTTAGACAGGGCAGTACACCCGAGGGAAGGTCGGGATCGAGATTGGGGCGCGCAGCTGAGCGGGATAAGGTCAAGCCCTGTCGAGCCCAGGTGCCGTCCGAATCGTGTCAGAACGGTAGCGGCCCCACGTCGCGGCTAGGTCACTCGCTCGCGCCAGCAGGGCTGGCCTGGTCGGCCGCCCCTTGTGGGATCGGCATCGCGACGCAATTGCCGTGCCCGGGCATTGTGGATCTCGACCTCCCGATCAAAGTCCGCCTCCCGCTGCTTCGCGCTGCGCGGCCGTGCAACGTGGGGCGAAGGTGACCGGGGCGATCCGGGGCCAGGCGCAGGAGAGAACTGCGCGGCGCCGACCGGCGCATCGCGAGGACGACCGACGGCAACCCACAGGATGATCCCCACGATCGAGAAACACACCACGATGATCACCCAGGCGACCTTCGGCAGGCTCGTCATCCGCGCGGAGGGCTGCCGGATGATGTCGACAATCACGGGAATCGCCAGCACCAACAGCGTGATCGCGGGGCCGTATTCCATGCCGCCCAGTTTATGGTCGGCGGTGGAAGGTTAGTGTCGGCGGTGGAAGGCGAACTTTCGCGGTGGAAAACTGCCTCAGCGTCGGGAAGCTAGCTCAGCGTTGGAAGCGCAGGGAGTTCAGGCCGCGCAGGTCGATGCACGCACCAGCGGGGGTGTGTACAACGGCCAGCAGCACGGTGTCACAGCTGTCGCAGCGCACCACCAACCCCATCGGGTCGGGATACACCATCGCCCTGGCCAGCACGGTGATGGCACCGCAACCGGCGCACTCCCCGGACGCATCGGTCATGTCGATGCTGAACCACTCGGACAGGGGCCCTGCGAGGGAGTTTCCATCAACATGCGACGTCATTATTTTCCGCCGAACCTCTCGGTTTTCACCACGTCCGGGTCGTGGCCGAGTTCGACCAGCCAGGTCGCCACCGCCTCCACGAAACCCGTGGGACCGCACACAAAAATACTGGGGGAACTGATACTGGGGGAGCTGGTACTGGCGGTACTGGCACCGGCCACGCTCACACTGCCGGCCAGCGCAGCATCCACCACGTCCCTGCTCACCCGGCCAGCCTTCACCGGCCAGCCTGGTGGGGTCTGCCGGGTGTAGACGTAGGTGACGTCGAGGTAGGGGGATGCGGCCAGGGCAACCAGTTCGTCGCGGAAGAAGATGTCGGCAGGGGTGCGCACCGAGTAGAGCAGTCGGAACGGCACCGTGCTTTCGGCCGCGGCGTGGGCACGGATCATGGCCATCAGCGGCACGATGCCGGAGCCACCGCCGACGAGTTGCACGGGCGTTGTGTCAGTGGGGTGCCAGACGAACCAGCCGCCGAGGGGGCCGCGCAATTCGAGCTCGTCGCCGTCGCGAAGCTCCTCGACCAGGTAGGGCGAGACCTCACCATTCGGAAAGTTGTCGACGGCCAGCTCAACACGGGTGCCGTCACCCGCGGAGGCGAGCGAATATGAGCGCACCGCGGTGTACCCGTCTGGGGCCGTCAGCTTAACGTCGACGTGTTGGCCGGCCAGGTTGCCGGGCCAGCCGGGAACGTCCAGCTGGATGCTGCGTGCGGAAGGGGTCTGCGTCTGTGTCGCCACAACGGTGCCCACCTTCCAGGTCCCGTCTACCAATACCGCTGCTCGAGCCAGGGGTCACCGTAAATGTGGTACCCGTTCTGCTCCCAGAAACCGGGATCGTCGCGCGGCATCATGCGCAGCCCCTTGATCCATTTGGCGCTCTTCCAGAAGTACAGGTGGGGGATGAGGAGGCGCGCAGGGCCACCGTGTTCCGGATCGAGGTCTTCGCCGTCGAACTCGGTGGCGATCCAGGCTTTGCCGCCGAGGAGGTCGGCCAGCGGAACGTTGGTGGTGTAACCGCCATGGGAGTGGGCCATCACGTACGCCATTTTGGTGTCGACACCGGCGAACAGGGTGTCAAGGGACACCCCGCGCCAGGTGGTGCCGAACTTCGACCACCGGGTGACACAGTGGATGTCGGTGTGGATGTCCTCGTGCGGAAGCGCTTTCATCTGCTCCCAGTTCCACGCCGCCACTTCGCCGCCGTCGCTCTGTATGCTGAACACCCATTCGGCGGTGTCGATCACCGGGGTGGGACCGGCAGAAAGCACCGGAAAGTCCACGGTGAGGTACTGGCCCGGTGGGAGATCAGGGTTTTCTTCGCGTTTGCGTCCGAAAAATCCGCGCGACACAACAGCCATAGGGTGCTCCTTCGGTTGTTCCAAGACTAGTGACCCACGGAACACGCTGTCAGCTATTTGACCTAGGGTGAATTTATGACGTCACTCGCGCTGGGAATTCCCACGATCCGTCGGGATCCCGCCCGGATGCCGTCGATGGCCGGACGGCCACACACCGACGGCCTCGTCGACAAATTCGGTCGGGTCGCCCGCGATCTCCGGGTGTCGATCACCGAGAAGTGCTCCCTGCGCTGCACCTACTGCATGCCAGAGGCCGGCCTACCCGCGATCGCCCGCGACGACCTGCTCAGCGCGATCGAAATCGGCCGCCTTGTTGGCATCGCCGCACGCGACCTCGGGGTTCACGACGTGCGTTTCACCGGCGGTGAGCCCCTGATGCGCCCCGACCTGGTTGAGATCATCGCCCGTAGTTCAGAGGTTGCCCTTGGCGCCTCCATTTCAATGACCACCAACGGCATTGGCCTGGACAAGCGGGTGGACGCGCTGGTGGCCGCCGGCCTCAACCGGGTGAACATCTCCCTCGACACCGTCGACCGCGACCACTTCTCCCGCCTCACCCGCCGCGACCGCCTCCCCTCCGTGCTTGCGGGCATCGCCGGGGCCAAAAGGGCCGGCCTGACCCCGCTCAAAATCAATGCCGTGCTGATGCGCGACACCCTCGGCGGTGCGGTCGCCCTGCTCGAGTGGGCGCTCGAGAACGGCTGCCGGCTGCGCTTCATCGAGCAGATGCCGCTGGACGCCGACGAGCAGTGGGCACGCGACAACATGGTGGATGCCGCTGAGCTGCTCGCCGTACTCGGAACGCGGTTCGAGCTCACCGCTCCTACCCGCGAAGACCCGTCGGCTCCGGCCGAAGAATGGCTGGTCAATGGGGGACCGGGCACCGTTGGCATCATCGCCTCGGTTACCCGTTCGTTCTGCGCAGACTGCGACCGCACCAGGCTCACCGCCGAGGGCACCGTGCGTTCCTGCCTGTTCGGCGACGACGAAACCGACCTGCGCTCCCTGTTGCGCGGCGGCGCTGACGACCACACCATCGCCGAATGGTGGCGCGGGGCCATGTGGGGCAAGCAGGCCGGCCACAAGATCAACGCGGACGACTTCATCCGCCCGGTGCGCAGTATGGGAGCGATCGGTGGCTGACATCCGCGTGCGTTACTTCGCCTCGGCGGCGGAGGCCGCCGGTTTCGAGGAAGAAACCCTCACCGGGCCATCCACCGTGGGTGAACTGCGTGCCCTGCTGATCGAACGCTACGGTGCGGCCATGGCACGGGTGCTCGCCTCGGGATCATTCCTGGTCGACGGTGTGGTCAGCCGTGACGACTCGCGAACGCTCGGCCTTCGAGTTGACGTGCTGCCGCCGTTCGCCGGCGGCTGAGGCGCAGCTTGCGCTCGCGCAGGCTCGGCGGCCGCCCTACTCCCCGGGCGGAATAACCAGGGTGACGCTCACGGCCGGCCCGTCGCAGACGACGGTGTAGCCGGCCAGTGCCTCGCAGGGAAACGTCGGGTCCGTTATTGCTGACAGCCACGTTCGCCCGGCTGGGAGGACATCCGGCACGATCACGGTGAGCTCAAAGGAACCATCGTCTGCGACATCCACCTCGCCTAGCTGCACTGACTCACTTCTGATGGACGCAGACTCACTGCCGGTGGACGCCGTCTCGTTGCTGCTGTCCACGAAGAAGTATTGCGTCGACCCTGGCGTGACGTTGTGGCATGGCTCCGCGGGGCCGCGGGTGATCCGAACAGTGTCGCCGAGGACGGCAATCTCCGGGCTGACGGTTATGCCGCAGGAGGATTCGTTGCTCGGCCCGATCGCTGACGTTGGTGAGAGGGTCGACGGCGTCGCGGGCTCGGGTGCGGAGCCCACTGGTGTCACCGCAGCGGCGCAGCCAACCAGAACGACCGAGCCGGAGAGTGCCAGCGCCACGAGGTAGGACCTCCGCGGGGCCGGTCTTCGGTCGGGTCCGCCCCGCAAACGGGAGTCCGGTCCGCCCCGCAGACGCCGCGAACTGCGCCGGCTGGCGATCGGCGAGCGGTGGTCGCGGTCAGGCTGGGGCATCTGTTCAGTGTGGTCCGAGTGATGCTCAACCGGAAGGCCAACGAAATCATGGTCTGGAACGTCACGGTGCTGTCTCGCACACGGTTAACCGTGCGGCCCCGCGAATCACTTATGCGCGGTCATCCTAAAGTATGACGAGAAATCCTCTGTTATCCGTTACTTTGGCATCAGCTGTGGGGGCGCTTCGACTCTCCTGTGGTCTACATCGTTGTATTCGATGACCGATCGAGGAGTACCAATGTTCCCCCGTTCCCTTCCCGCAGCCCTCGTAATCGCCGTGGCTGTCTCCCTCGCCGCGGCGGGGTGTTCGTCATCCTCCACACCGTCAGAGCTGGATCCGACCAACAGCCCGCTGCAGAAGTACATGGCGGTAATGTACGACAACACCGACCAGGCTGATTTCGACAAACAAGCGCGGGAACAGGAAGAGCTGATCGCAGCGTGTATGAGCGGTGAGGGTTTCGAATACATCCCCGTTGACCAGAACCAGGGAACCATCATCAGCTCGGATGACGGTGTTGATCGCGAAACCGAAGAATGGGTAGCCAGCCACGGTTACGGTTTCACCCAGACGCCCGAGGAAATCGAAGCGCAGAACGATGAAGCCACCCAGTACGACGATCCAAACGCGCCGTACGTCGAATCGCTGTCCATGGGTGAGCAGACCGCCTACTACGCGGTGCTGTACGGCGAACCGACCCCGGAAGAAGACCTGAACGAAGACGGATCATCCGAGTACAACTGGGAGACCGCCGGCTGCCAGGGCTCGGCGTCGCACGAGGTGCAGGGCGAGAACGTTTATGAAGATCCCGCCCACAAGGGTGTGCTCGACGCCATGAACGACCTCTACAACACGCTGCAGTCTTCGCCGGAGATGAAGAAGCTCGACGCGGACTGGGCCACCTGCATGGCGGATGCCGGTTTCTCAGAATTTAAAGCGAAGACGGAGGCCGTCCAGTCGGTCATCGACGATAGCAACGCGCTGTACGAAGATATGGATGAGAACTCGACGGGGCCGACCCCGGAGGAGCTCGCTGCCGTGAGGGACACGGAAATCGAGGTGGCGCTCGCCGATTTCACCTGCTCTGAAAAGGTTGACTACACGGACACCTCACTCGCATCCCAGTTCGAGCTTGAAGAACAGTTTGTGATCGACCACAAGGCCGAGCTCGACTCCCTCATCGCCGCTTACGAGCAGGGTGAAAAGTAGTGAAGCGACTCGGCGGAAGATCGTCCGGCCAAAAAAGTATCGACGCGGGCAAACTGAACGACGGCGCGCCCGAATCCGCGCAGGCCCGAGCACAGGAGCGTCGCTCCCTCAGCCAGGGCTGGGGCCGCCTGCTGCGAGGAAACCGGGTGATCTGGGTGATGGCATCGGTCGCGGTTGTCGCTCTGGTCGCGGGTCTTGGGCTCGGCCACTTCATCGTCTCGCCCAGCCAGGCCGCCGCGGACGCCGAAGCGCCTAAACCCGGCCTGATCACTGTTCCGGTTGAGAGCAGGACCCTCACCAACGACGTGACGATCCGCGGGGACGCTACCTACGCCGACTCGGTCGACGTTGTCCTCGAAACCGGAGAGCTCGGCGGTCCCGCCGTTGTCACCGGCCAGGTGCCAGAAGTTGGAAGCGTTTTTGATGCGGCCTCCATTGCGCTCGAAGTCACCGGCCGTCCCGTGATCGTGTTGCCGGGCGACCTCCCCGTTTACCGCACGCTGAGGGTCGGTGTCGCCGGCCCCGACGTTCTCCAGTTGAAGCAGGCTCTTGCGTCAATCGGTATCGAGCCCGGTAATTCCGAGTCAGATGTTTTCGACGCGGCGACGTCGGCAGCCATCGATGCCCTCTACGACCGGGTGGGTTATCCCGCGCCGTCCGCCGGTGCTGAATCGACCTCTGTTTCCCGCTCCGCTACCGAGGCCGTGGCCTCCGGCAGGGAGGCCCTCGCACAGGCGCAGGCTGCCCTTGTTTCCGCGCAGGCCGGTGCATCGCTCGCCGACCGGGTCGAGCAGGAAAACCTGGTCCGTACCGCGCAGCGCGCACTGACGTCGGCCCAGCAACTGGGAGTCGCCGCCGCCATTGGAGACGCCGAGGATGCGGTCGCCCTCGCGATTGTGCGACGGGACACGGTGAACACCGCGAAGAACACCGCGGAAGAAACCGCGGCCGTTACCGCTGCCACCCAGCAGCTCACCAACGCTGAAGCCGATCTCGTCACGGCGAACGAGGCGAGTATGACCTATCTGCCGGCGGCGGAAGTGTTGTATCTTCCCGGGCTCCCGCGGAGGGTGGACGAGATCTCCGTCTCCCGTGGCTCGACCATCTCCGGTGCGGCCATGCGGGTTTCCGGGGCGACTCTGGTGATCTCGGCTTCCGCGGCCGAAGCCGACTCCCAGCTTCTCACCGTCGGCAACACTGCCAGCCTCGCTATGCCAGACGACTCCGTCATCGGAGCGACCATAACGTCGATTGCTCCCGCCACCACAGCCGGAACGGAAACCGCGACGGCCAGCGGCCGGTTCACGGTCATGCTGACACCGGACGAGCTCACCCCCGAACAGCTGCAATCGATCCAGGGCAACAACGTGCGGGTGACAATCGCCGTCAGCTCCACCGATGGTGACGTCCTCGCGGTTCCCCTCGCCGCGCTCACCGCGGGTGCCGGTGGTGAGTCCCGGGTGGAAATCGCTACGGGCACTGGCCTGGAGTCCGAGCTGGTTGAGGTGACCACCGGGCTGGCCGCCGAAGGCTTCGTCGAGGTAGCCGACGTCACCGGAACCCTTGCCGCCGGATCCCTTGTGGTGGTCGGACGATGACCATCCCCGCCGTTGTGGAGTTGGTGGATGTCACCAGGTCGTTTCCCGGACCACCAGAGGTGCAGGCTCTTAAGTCGGTGAACCTGAGCGTTGGTCGTGGCGACTATCTCTCGATCGTGGGGCCAAGCGGGTCTGGCAAGTCGACGATGTTGAACCTGCTCGGGCTGCTCGACCGGCCGAGCGTGGGGGAGTACTACCTCGACGGAGTATCGACAGCGTTACTGGACGAGCCCGAGCGCGCCGCCGTGCGGGGAAAGAAGATCGGCTTTGTGTTCCAGGCCTTCCATCTGCTTCCCCACCGTCCCGTGCTGGAGAATGTGATGCTCGCGACCCTCTACAGCGGGGTGCCGCGGGCCGAACGCGAGGATCGGGCGCGGGCGGCTCTTGAGCGGGTACACCTCGGCCATCGGGTCGGGTTCCTGCCTGGAATACTTTCGGGTGGTGAGCGCCAACGGGTGGCGGTGGCTCGTGCGGTTGTCGCCTCGCCGGAGTTGCTGCTGGCGGACGAACCAACCGGCAACCTCGACGCATCAACCTCGGGCGAGGTGATGGACCTGTTCGAGGAACTGCACGCTGACGGTCTCACCCTCATCATCATCACCCACGACCGTGCCGTCGCCGAACGGGCCAGCCGCACCGTTCGAATCACCGACGGCCGCCTCAGCGAGGTGGCCAATGCCCACTGATGGCGAACTGCGTATCTTTGAGATCGAACCGATGGTGGATGTCGTGAGTCCGCCCCGGCGACAACCCCGGCTGTGGCTGCCGAAGGGTGTGCGCCGTCGCTCCCATGGTGCAGATGATTCGGCAGCGGCTGGATCGGTCGGGACAACGTCACGCCGCGATCGCTTCAACGTGCAGGACCTCTTGGTCGAAGCCAGCTACGGCATTGGCGCTCGCCCTGGTCGGTTGGTGATGACAACCCTCGGAACGGTGCTGGGGATCGCGTCCCTCGTGGTCACAATCGGGTTCGCCCAGACGGCTGCCGGACAAATCTCGAGCCAGTTCGATGCGGTGTCGGCGACCCAGATCGTGATAGAACCAGGAACCGCCCGCACGTCGAACGGGGACAATGCGGCCACGGGACGCCTGCCCTGGGATGCCGACGCGAGGGTCGCGCGACTGGCCGGGGTGGAGGGCTCTGGCCTTATCGCGGACGTGGCGCTCGATGACCAGGTGGTCACATCGGTTCCGGTCAACGACCCCTCCGCCCCCGAAACCCTTGGCCCACCGGTCGTGGCGACCTCCGCAGGACTTCTCGAGGCCGTGCGGGGATCCGTGGACACCGGACGTTACTTCGATTCCGGCCACGACAGCCGTGGTGACCGCGTTGCCGTGCTGGGTGAGCGTGCGGCGGAGGCCCTGGGAATCAACCGGGTCGACCGGCAACCCTCCATCTTCATCGGTGAGAGTTCGTACACGGTGATCGGCATCGTGTCTGGCATGGAACGTCGGCCGGACCTTCTTGATTCGGTGATCCTTCCCATGGGCACGGCTCGGTCAGACTTCGATGTCGCAGCCCCTGGCGAGTTGCAGGTAAGGATCACGGTCGGCGCTGGGTCGGTTGTCGCCACGCAGGCACCCATCGCCCTTGATCCGAACGCGCCAGAGAACTTCACGGTCCAGGCGCCGTCGACGGGCTCCGCCCTGCAGGATGACATCCAGGCTGACGTCAACGTTGTGTTCCTGATCCTCGGGGCGATCGCATTGCTCGCCGGGGGCCTCGGAATTGCCAACGTCACCCTGCTTTCCGTTATGGAGCGAGTGGGCGAGATCGGCCTAAGGCGTGCACTCGGTGCGACCAGGCGCAACATCGCCCAGCAGTTTATGGTCGAATCCGTGGTCATTGGCCTGTTGGGCGGATTGATCGGTTCCGCCCTGGGGGTTCTTGCGATTGTTGTTGTGTCGGTGCTGCAGGGCTGGACGCCAATCCTCGACCCGGCCGTGGCCATCTCCGCAGCGTTGCTCGGCGCGGTGGTCGGATTGGCGGCGGGAGCCTACCCAGCGCTCCGCGCGTCAGCCATCGAGCCGATAGTCGCACTTCGGGGAGGCTCCTGACCGACGCTGGTTGCTGACTCCTGGTTGCTGATCGCTGGCTGCTGGTTGCTGGTTGCTGGTTGCTGATCGCCGACTGCTGCTTGCCGCTTGCTCGCGCTCGCGCCGTGCGCCAGGCAGCTTTGCCGTGTTTCGAGCGCATTCGGGTCTTATGTTGACCGGCTGCCAGCCCTGGTCGGCGGCCAGGTCAGTCCTCGATCAATCCGAAACCCCCGGCGTTGCCGTCGTCAGCTGTGTCACCTGCATTGCCGGGGTCACCCGACACCAACATCGCGTCCCGGTTGTCGACGCGCACCGACTGCACGCTGTCGAAGCCGTCGGGGACCAGGATGGTGGTCGTCCACGGCCGCCACACCTGGGTGCACGGCCCGTCTGCCGGGCTGGCGCCCGGGCTGGCTGTCGGATCAGCCGCTGAACTCACCACTTCAAGCGTGGTGGCATCCGCCGCAGTGATCCACAACGCCGGACCCACGAAGCAGCCGTCGCCAAACATGGTGATGTTGAGCTGACCGGCGACCGGACCCGGGGTCGCGTAAGCGAATCGGTCGTTTCCGGGTAGTGGCGGGGTGGGAACATCGGTCGCCACGATCTCCAGCGGCGCAGTTTGGTCGGCCGGTAGAACAAACCTCACGTCGATGTACGGCACCACGCAGTCGTTCACGGCGAAGCCAGTGTCATTGCAGGGGAACTCGGGGGTGGGTTCAGGCTGAATCCCGGAGGGGCCGAGCGGGAGTCCGTCGGGGATGTCCACGGCGAGGGCGAACGAGCCATCGTCTGCGACATCCACCTCTCCAAGGTAGATGGCATAACCCTTTTGTGATGGCGTCCAAAAGCGTTGGCTCGATCCGGGGAGGATACCGAAGCACGGTTCTGCCGCTTCCCGGGCGATCTGGATCGTGCTGCCCAGTTCGATGGTCTGCGATGTGATGCCCATGCCGCAGCTGTAATCGGCCGCCGGGGTGGCCAACGGGGTTGGGGTGACCGATGGGGTCGGGATGACCAAGGGACCCGCCGTTGTGGAGCCTGCCGGTTGCGAGGAAGACCCGGTGCTGGTGCTGGTGCTGGGGGCGCAGCCGACGAGGAGGACGGACACTCCGAGTGCCAGTACGGCGAAGCTGAGGCAGCGTAGCGCCAGCACAAGATCGGGGCGATCGCTGCGCGCCGTGTTATGACTGCGGGCAGCGGCCGACTGGGACATACCGTCAGTCTGGCCGGGGGACTGCCCAATCGATAGACCAACGAATGCGCCGGGTCAAACGTCAGAGCACCAAGCACTCAGCAAAAAGCGCCCACCATCAAGCGCCCATGACCTTGCGCCCTATCGATCAGCCCTTAGATACCGACCCACTCGGTCGCGCCGTCAGCGAGGTACTGCCGCTTCCAGATCGGCACGCTCGACTTGATCAGCTCCACGAGGCGCTCGCACGCGGCGAAAGCCTCCGCACGGTGGCTGGCGGCAACCGAGGCGACCAGGGCAACGTCGCCGATGTCGAGAGATCCGATGCGGTGCGCAGCTGCGACCCGCAAGCCGGTCTCGGCGGCCACTGTCGCGCAGCACTCGGCGAGGAACGTCTCGGCATCGGGGTGGGCCGAGTAGTCCAGTGACGAAACGGCCACCCCGTGGTCGTGGTTGCGGATCACGCCACGGAACGTCACAAGAGCCCCGCTGGTGTCAGCCATCACAAATTCTTCGTATTCGTTGATGTCGATCGGCAACTCGGTTACCCTTGCGAGGATCTTCGGAGCGACCCCTTCCGGTGCATCGTGCGCGGAGGCACCGTTCGCGGAAGCTCCGTTCTCGACATCTTCGTGTGCAGCCATTTCGTCTTCACCCATTCTGTCGTCAGCCATTCCGTCGTCAACCATTCCGTCGTCAACCATTCCGTCTTCAACCATGTTGTCCGCCTCCGGCAATCTGGGCGACGAGGTGGTCGAGCAGCGGCTCGAGCACGGCAAGCCCGTCCTTCACCCCACCCGGGGACCCGGGCAGGTTCACGATCACGGTTCCGTTCGACGTTCCGGCGAGGCCGCGGCTGAGTGACGCCGTGGCGATGACCGCAGCACCCTTCGCGCGGATCGCCTCCGCTATTCCCGGCAGCTCCCGGTCGAGCAGGGGGCGGGTGGCCTCCGGGGTCGCATCGGTGGGGCTGAGGCCCGTGCCGCCCGTGGTGATCAGCACTGCCGGCGCGGTGGACACCACGCGGGCGAGTTCTGCGGCAATGTCGGCGTCCGCGACAACGGTGACGGCGTCAACCGCGTAGCCGAGATCCGTCAGCCAGGTCGCGATAACGGGCCCGGTGGTGTCCTCGCGGGTGCCAGCAGCGCCGGCGGTGGAGGCCACAACGACGGCGGCGGATCCGGGCCGCGGCCTCTGCGTAGAAGTCGGCGAGGCCAACCCGGTCGCTCCATCAACAGCCTGGGGCTCGAAAGCGGTGCTGGCCTGGGGCTCGGCGGCGTTCTCGGTCTCGCCACTAACACTTCGGTCGACGTGCGTCTCGCGGGTCCAGTGGCCGTGTTTGCCACCGGTTTTGTCGCGCAGCTGGATGTCGCCGAGGATCGCGCCAGCGTCAACCGCTTTGATCATGTCGTGCAGCGTGAGGCCGGCGATCGCGACGGCGGTAAGCGCCTCCATCTCGACTCCGGTCTGGCCGGTCGTTTTGGCGGTAGCGGTGATGCCGATCGAGTCGTCATCGAAAACGAAGTCGACTTTCACCGAGCTCAGCGGAACCTGGTGGCACAGCGGAATCAGTTCGCTCGTCTTTTTGGCACCCATGATCCCGGCGATGCGTGCGGTCGCCAACACATCGGCTTTCGGCATGCCGTCGGCGCGAACGAGAGCGATCACGTCGGCCCGGGTACGCAGCCGACCCGTGGCGACAGCGGTGCGCGCTGTGGTGGCTTTGTCGCCGACATCCACCATTCGCGCCCGGCCGTCACCATCGAGGTGCGTCAGGTTCTTCGGGTCGACTGTGTTCTCGAGGTTCTCGAGGTTGTCTGGATTGCTCACAGCTGTACGGTTTCCACGATGTCGCCTTTGGTCAGGTGGGTGACGTGCGTCGGCACATCGATGAGAACGTCGGCGGCGGCGAGACCGGCGACGAGGTGCGAACTGGGTCCGGAAACGAGTTCAACGACATAGGTCGACGATCCAGTGCTGGCAGACGATGCAGTGCTGGTGGATGTCGCGGTGTCAGCCGACGTCGCAGTGCCGGCCGACATCGCAGCGTCAGCTGATGTCGCATCGCCTAGCGTATCCACGCTGGTCGCTTCCACGCTCGTCGTTTCCACGCTGGTCGCCTCGACAATGCGGCCGCGAAGGAACTGGCGTTTGCCTGGTACCGACTTCACGTCCTGCGCGATGGCGAGCGACCGTCGGACGGCGGCGGGCAGTCCGGCTGACTCGCGCAGCAGCGGAGCGAGGAACACGGCGAAGGAGATTTGGGTGCTGACGGGGTTACCGGGGAAGCTGATCACCGGAACACCATCGACCAGCGCGGTTGCCTGCGGGCCGCCCGGCTGCATCGCGATGTGGCCGATCGTGCCGCCGAGCGATTCAAGCACCTCGCGTACGACCTCGTAATCACCCATCGAGATGCCGCCTGAGGTGATTACCAGGTCGGCGCCTGCACGGGCCCCATCGGTGTCGATAGCGTCCTGGAGTGCCGCCCGCATCGCGGCCGGGTCGTCAACAACCCGGTGCTGGGACGACACCACAGCGCCGCATTCCTCGACGGCTGCCACCAGCGCGATGGTATTGGCGTCGTAGACCTGGCCAACCATGGCCTTCTCGCCGGGGGCGAGCAGCTCGGCGCCGGTGGTGATCACGGCTATCTTCACACGCGCCATAACGTCAACGGTGGGGAGTCCCGCCGCGGCGAGCACCGCAAGGTGACGCGCAGCGAGGCGCTGGCCGGCAGGCAGGATCAGGGCGCCTGCGAGGGCATCGCTGCCGCGGTCGCGCACAAATTCGCCGGCGGTTCGGCCCCGGGTGATGGTGACAAACGAGTGATTGTCACCGCTTTTCGTCTGGATGAGCTCGGTCCAGGTGTCCTCGACGGGCACCACTGCGTCAGCACCGTCTGGCACAACGGCACCGGTCATGATCTTGACGGCGGTACCGGGCAGCAGCGCAGGGGGAACCCCCGGGCGCGCCGCAACCTCGCCGACAACGGGCAGGGTTACGGGGATCTCCGCAAGGGAGGCCGCATCAACGGCGTACCCGTCCATCTGCGAGTTGCGAAACAGGGGCAGGTCCACGGGCGACAGCACAGCACTGGCGGTCCGACGACTGAGTGCCTCCGCGAGCGGCACCGTTTCCACCGTGGTAGGAAATGCCGGCATCACCAACGAGCGGATCACCGCGGCGTATTCGTCAACCGACGGATCAGGACCGTGCAGAGCGGTGTCGTGCGGAGCGCCGTCGTTCTGATGTTCCGTGTGCGAATCAGCGCCGTGCGAATTAGACCCGTGCGGATGAGGGTAGTGAGCGTTGTGTGCCATTGGTGTCAGTATCGCCTGACCGTGGCGTCCACCGTCGCCGAGTAGGCGTCGATACCGCCCTCGAGGTGGCGGGCGTTGCGAAAACCAA
>JAODAO010000363.1 GCA_025463465.1 Glaciihabitans sp.
GCGACCCAAAGGTCATCTCGCTTTACCTCGGCACCCTTGGGGAAGACGAGGACGCCGCGTAAGCGACATCCACCTCATCGGCATAACACCGAGGGCACCAGCGATCACGCTTGGTGCCCTCGGTGCGTTAAGCCTCCCCGCCATTCCATTGGCGTCGAGGCTGCGGGTAGACCCGGTACCCAAATCACGGGCCGTACGACCTCAATATCGAGCGACCGGGCCCCGGCCGAACCTTTCCGAAGCGGGAAGCGGGTCACAGCATCACCTTTTGCCCAATAAGATGGTCGTATGACGAACGTGATTGCAGCAGAGGCATTTTCCCCCTGGCTCCCCGCGGGACCTGACCTGCTGTGGGGCGCGGTCATCTTCGTTGTCCTCGCCGTTGTTTTCGTTTGGAAGATCCTTCCCGGCATCCTGAAGATGCTCGACACCACCGGTGAGAAGATCCAGGCCGACATCAGTGTCGCCGAGGTCGCCCAGGCTGATGCTGCCGCTGCGTTGGCCGAGTTCAACCACAAGCTTGCCGAGGCTCGCGCCGAGGCCACCCGCATCCGTGCCCAGGCCGTCGTTGATGGCGAAGCGATCCTCGCGAACCTCAAGGTGCAGGCTGGCGTTGAGGCCGAGCGCATCACCGCCGCTGCCGCCGCGACGATCGAGGCCGAGCGTCACGCCGCCATCGTCTCACTGCGTGCCGAGGTCGGACTGCTGGCAATCGACCTCGCGTCGAACGTCATCGTCACCAGCCTCGACGACGACACCAAGTCGACCGCGATGGTCGACCGCTTCCTCGCCGAGCTGGAAAGTTCCGAGCAGCGCTAACGTCCCGTCAGGACCAGCTCAGGGCCGCGAGACGGCCCGATACAGCTTCCAAACGCCGCGCAGGTAATCCTGCGCGGCGTTTGCTGTTTCCGGACGTCCTCGCGCCGCTGGCCGCACCGAAGAGTTCGCCGCAGTTGAGCTCACTGCATCTCCCGCCACACGGCTTGTGAGCGCGGTGCGTGCGCCACTACCGTCGAGGACAAAGCGGAACGGACGCTCCGGCATCGGCGCAGATGTCCCTCCCCTGTCGCACCCAGGAGGCCCACGCATGGCGAAGCTCATTTACACCGCGATTACATCCCTCGACGGCTACATCGCCGACGAGACGGGCAACTTCGACTGGAGTGCACCCGACGAGGAGGTTCACGCCTTTATCAACGAACTGGAGCGCGGGGTCGGGACATATCTCTACGGTCGCCAGCTGTACGAGGTCATGCGCTTTTGGGAAAGCCCGGGGCCCGTCGACGACCAGTCACGGGTGGAGGCGGAGTACGCAGCAATCTGGCAGGCGGCGGAAAAGATCGTGTTCTCCCGCACCCTCCTCGATATCTCGACCGCCCACACCACCCTGGAACGGGAGTTCGACTCCGAACGGATTCGCCGCCTCAAGGACGCCTCGGCAAGCGATCTCGGCATCGGCGGCGCCACACTCGCAGGAAAGGCGCTCAAGGCGGGACTGGTGGACGAGGTGAACCTCTTCCTCTCCCCCGTGGTCGTGGGTGGTGGCACCCGCAGCCTGCCCGCTGGCTTCCGCAACGAGCTGTCCCTGGTCAATGAACGGCGTTTCAGTAACGGGGTCGTGTACCTGCGCTACCTCGTTGTGCGGGACGAGCCATCAGGCCCGGCCGGTTCGTAAGAGACCGCACTCCAGCGCAGCCGTGGCGGTGCGCGTCACGTAGGTCGCGGGCACGCAAAAGCCCCCGACCATCAGGTCGGGGGCTTCCGCAGCGGTGCTAGGGCGTGTGACTAGCCGTTTGCGATGCGCTCGTAGGTGTTGTCCTCCAGGTACTTGAAGATTCCGATGGTGGCCTCGGTCGGGTCGCCGTTCTCATCGAACGTGATCGGGCCGGACTTGCCGTCGTAGTCGATCGTTTCGCCGTCGATGATGTCCTGCGCACCGGTTGCGAAGTCGGTGACCTTGGTTCCGTCGCCGTCGCCGCCGGACACTTCCTGCAGCTTCGCAGCAATGTCGGCACCATCGGTGGACTGGGCCTCAAGAGCGGCCAGCGCCAGGAGGATAACCGCGTCGTAGGACTCAGCCGCGTAGCTGTAGTCCTTCAGCTCGGGGTCGCCGGCAGCGGCAACGAATGCCTGCAGGTCGTCCGTGAAGGAACCGAGCTCAGCGGTGTCAAGACCCGGGAGGGTGCCCTTCGCGCCGGTCAGGGTTCCGGGAGCGAAGTCAGCCGAGTAGTCCGCCAGGTTTCCGTCGACGAAGTAGAGCTTGTCGGTGGGGAATCCGGTCAGTCCGGGGACGATGGTCTTGGTCTCATCGAACGCGATGATGGCGATGGCGTCCGGGTTAGCGGCCCGCACTTCGCTGATCTGTGCGTCGAACGAGGTGTCTCCGGCGTTGTAGGAGGAGGAAGCAACAACCTCGCCACCGGCGGCTTCGAAAGCCTCGGTGGTGAAGCCGGTGAGACCGGTTCCGTAGGAGTCGTTCAGGTAGATGATGCCGAGGGTCTCGTTGCCATCTTCGGCGATGAGGTTACCCAGGACTTCGCCCTGAAGGACGTCGGAGGGGGCGGTACGCCAGAAGAGGCCGTTGTCGTCCCAGGTGGTGAAGTCGGCCGAGGTGTTGGCCGGGGAGAACTGGATGACGCCAGCTCCGGTCACGTCGTCGATGAAGAGCTTGGAGACACCGGAGGATGCGGCGCCGATGATGGCGGAAACGCCATCGCTCAGCAGACGCGGGATTTCGGTGGCGTATGCCTTGTTGTCGGTGTCGCCTGAGTCACCGTAGGTGACGTCGACCTGGATTCCGAGGTCAGCGTCGTTGATCTGCTGTGCGGCGAGGCCGACACCAGCGATCTCGGGCGGGCCGAGGAAGGCGAGGTTGCCGGTGACGGGCAGCGCGGTGCCGATCTTCAGCGTGAGGTCTTCACGGGGTCCGCTGGTCTCGGCCGGCGCATCGGCGGCAGGAGCCGCACACGCGCTGAGGACGAGAGCGCTCACGCCGAGAACGGCGACGCCACCCAGAAGAGACTTGAGGGACCGTGAGCGGGAGGCCTTGGCCTTCGCTGAAACGCTCATGTTGCTCCTTGCATTGAGGGAAGTGTGATTCAGAACACAGCGCTGCTTGGCAGGTGCTGTGAAAGTCACGGTATTGGGCTAAAGGTTCGGGCACAATACGTGCGTGTTACGGGCCTGTAACACGGGTCTAATCGTTATCAACCGTGATAATGCGGTCGGACAGCGCGTTCGGCCTTCCCAGAGCGCAGAAACGTTGCGTGGCCACGGGTTTTAACGAAATCCGACTTAGGCTGCGGGTGTCGCCAACTTAGGGAAGTTACGAGGCGGGCTGGAGCGCGCGCCGGGCGACCCGGCCGCTGTGATTGGTTCGCAGCAGGTCAACTGTGAGGATCAACAGCGCAATCCAGACGATGGCGAAGCCCGCCCAGCGCGCCGGCGGCATGTCTTCGCTGAGGACAAACACGCCAATCAGGAACTGCAGGATCGGAGCGAGGTACTGCGTCAGTCCGAGGTACACCAGCGGGAGCCGACGTGCCGCCGCGGCGAAGAAGAGCAGGGGCACGGCAGTGATGACGCCGGAGGCGACCATGGCCGCAGTGTGCAGGGAGCTGACCGTGCCAATAACGAGGCCGTCGGTGCTGGCGACGAAGATCAGCATGGCGATTGCGATCGGCGCCAGCCAGAGGGTTTCCAGGGTGAGGCCGCTGATGGCGTCCACCGTTCCGCCAACGCGTTTTTTGACAAGGCCGTAGAAGCCGAAGGAGAATGCGAGCCCGATAGAGATCCACGGGAAGGCCCCGTAGTTGACGGCGAGGACCACCACGGCGATCGCGCTGACGACGATGGCTACCCACTGCAGCGTTCGCAGCTTCTCCCGCAGGATGAATACCCCGAGGAGCACGGTCACGATGGGGTTGGTGAAGTAGCCGAGGGCCGCCTCCACCACGTGCCCGCTGAGGGCGGCGAAGATGAAGACCAGCCAGTTGACCAGGATGAACAGCCCGGCGAGGCCGAGGGTCAGTGTGGTTTTGCGGTCACGCAGCACGTCGCGAAGCTGCGACCAGCCCCGGGTGATGGCCAACAGGATGATGCAAAACACGAGGGAGAACAGGATGCGCCACGCGACGATCTCCATCGCCCCGGCCGGTGCCAGGAGCAGGAAGAATACCGGCAGCAGGCCCCAGAGGCCATACGCTCCGAGGCCGAAGAACAATCCTGATCCCAGGCGGTCGGGCGAAGACTTCGATTCAGGCACGATCGCCAGCCTACCGCCGGGATAATCGGCGCGATGGTTGGAAAGCGGGCACGCAGCACGGTGGCGCTTATCGGTCACCCTTCGGCAGGAACCGGTGGATGCCAGCAGGCCAGAGCCATAAAAGAGTCCAGGCCCGGTGGATAACCACCGGGCCTGGACCAGCGCCGCGAGGACGCCGTTAGAACTGTGTTGCTGGAGAACTAATTAGCGAACGACGACCGCGAGAACGTCGCGGGCCGACAGGACGAGGAGGTCCTCTCCGCCGTACTTGACCTCGGTTCCGCCGTACTTGGAGTAGATGACCTTGTCACCGACTGCAACGTCGAGCGGGACGCGGTTGCCGTTATCGTCAATGCGACCGGGGCCTACGGCCACAACCTCGCCCTCCTGGGGCTTCTCTTTCGCGGTGTCAGGGATAACCAGACCCGAAGCAGTGACCTGCTCCGCCTCGACCTGGCGAATGACGATGCGATCCTCGAGCGGCTTGATGGAGACCGACACGGTTCACCTCTTCTTTCTCAGAAAACTGGGGTTGGCACACTCCC
>JAODAO010000419.1 GCA_025463465.1 Glaciihabitans sp.
CGAGGGTCTTCGCCAGGGTCGATTTGCCGGAGCCTGACTCCCCCACAACACCGATGGTGCGGCCGCGCTCCACCGTGAGCGAGACATCGCGCAGCACGTGCGCGGAGCCGAACGAGACGTTCAGGTCGCGGATGCGGATCATGGGGTCGTGCGCTTCGTTGTCCATTGTGTTCCGCGTTGTCTCGTTCATCGGTGCGCCTCTTTCTCGGCCAGGGCGGCCACGGGGTCGAGGTCAACGGTCGGAGTGGAGGCCAGCAGCTGTTTTGTGTACGGGTGCACAACGGAGCCGGCACTGTGCAGGTCGGCGGCGTTGACGCGTTCAACGATCTCACCGTTTTTCATCACGATGACGCGGTCGCAGATGGCGCGGACCACGGCGAGGTCGTGCGAGATGAACAGCACTGCCGTTCCCTGCTCGCGGTTCATCTTTTTGATGATGCCGAGCACCTCACGCTGGACGGTGACGTCGAGGGCGGTGGTCGGCTCGTCCGCGATCAGCAGGTCGGGGCCGGTGCTCATGGCCGAGGCGATCATGGCGCGCTGCTTCATTCCGCCGGACAGGGCGTGTGGGTGCTGCTTGAGGCGCCCCTCCGGGTCGGACAACAGCACGGAGCGGAACGCGCTGAGCAGCGTCTCACGGGCGGCACGGCGGGACTTGCCGAGGCGGGTGGTGAGCACGTCGGACAGCTGAGAGCCGAGGGTCAGGGCCGGGTTCAGTGAGGTTCCGGGGTCCTGGTAGATGAGCCCGATGCGGGAGACGAGCTCGCGCGGTGAAACGGGCACCAGCAGGTCGGTGTCGCCGACGGTGACCCGCTGGGCGGTGGCGTCGAGGCCCTCCGAGAGCAGCTGCCCGATGACGGAGGCCGTCAGGGACTTGCCGGAGCCAGATTCGCCGACGATGCCGAGCACCTCACCGCGGTTGACGGTGAAGGAGATGTTGTTGACGAGGGTGCGGTTGGTGGCACTCTGGCGCACGGTCAGCCCGTCGACGACCAGCAGCGCGTCGGAGGTGTCGGTGACAACGGCGTCGACGTTCGCAGCGGAGCGTTTCAGGCGAGCCCGGGTGCCGTTGGAGCGGGGGTTGGCGGCCGCGGCCAGCCCGTCCCCTACAAAGAGGGCGGCGACGGAGACGAAGATCAGGGCGGCGGCCGGCCCGACCACCAATATCGGGTTGGTGCCGATCCTGGTCAGGCCGTCGCTGAGGATGGTGCCGTAGTCGAAGGAGGGGCTTTGGGCGCCGAGGCCAACGAAGGACAGCCCGGAGATCTCGACGAGCGCGCCGCCGAAGGCCTGGGCGGTGATGATCAGCATCGGTTCCGCCATGTTTGGCAGCACGTGCCGGGTGGCGAGTTTGTGGCCGGGGACACCCATCAGACGGGCCGTGGACACGTAGTCCTGCGCGGCGATGCCGGCTGCCAGGTTGGCGGTGAGGCGGGCGAAGCCAGCGGTGTGGGCGACGGCGATCGCGATGACAGCCGTGCCGACCCCCTTGCCGAGGATCGCGGCGACGATGATCGCCACGAGCAGGGTCGGGTAGGAGACGGCGAACTCGATGGCGCGCAGGCCGAGTTCGCGCAGTCGCGGCGGGGCAAGCCAGACGGCGATGCCGAAGCCGATGCCGGCGACGGCAGCGAGCAGGGTGGCCGCCGCTGCCATGATCACGGTGACGCGGGTGGCGACGAGGGTGCGGGCGAGCATGTCCCGGCCGAGCACGTCGGTGCCGAGGATGTGTCCGGGCACGGAGCTGAGGTTGGGGCTGCCGGCGAGCTTGGTGGCGCTCTCGGTCATAAAGATCGGAGCGAGGATCGCCACGAGGGCGACGACCACGAACATGGCCAGTCCGACAACCAGGGCGGGGTTCCAGGCGAAGGCGCGTTTGCCCCCGATCCCGGGGGCGACGATGGGTGCGGAGTTCGGAATGTCAGCCACGGGAGGCTCCCAGGGTACGAGGGTCGATGAGACCCAGGATGATGTCAATCAGCAGCGTGATGGTCAGTGAGATGAGGCCGATCACAAAAACGGCGGCGCGGATAACGGGGTAGTCCTTGTCGGCGGCGATGGCCTGGACGACCACTCCCCCGAGCCCCGGCCAGCCGAAGACGGACTCGACGATGAGGGCGGAGCCGAGCAGGGCGGTGAGGATGATGCCGGCGAGGGTGAGCGCGGTGGTGAGCAGGTTCGGCAGCATGTGTTTTGCGTAGATCACGAACTTCGGCAGCCTCCAGCCGCGGGCGGTGCGCATGTAGTCCATCTCCTGGATGACCGCCGTCTCTCGCCGAACGATGCGGGCGACGGAGGCGATGCCGCCGATGGACAGCGCGGCGATGGGGAGGATGGCCGACTCCCCGAAGCCGTAAGCCATGGTGTAGGCCGGCGGCAGCCAGACCAGCCAGATCGCGAAGACGAGCACAAGAAGGGTGCCCTGGATGTAGGCGGGGATCGAGGAGACGAATCCAGTCAGAACATTGAAGGCCACGTCGAGCCAGCGGCGGCGGTCGCCGCGGGTGGCGATGCCGATCCCGATGCCGAGAGCCATTCCCACGATGAGGACGAGCAGGACCGCGATGGAGGCGATGAAGAGGGTGTACGGGGCGGCCGTCAGGACGATGTCGAGGGCGGGCACCTTGTAGAGGTAGGAGTTGCCGAAGTCACCCTGGAGGACATTGCCGACGTAGTGCACCAGCTGCACGATGATCGGGTCGTTGAGGCCGAGCTCTGCCCGCACCTGCTCGACCTTCTCGAGGGTGGCGTTCTCGCCGGCGATGGTGGTGGCCGGATCGCCAGGGATGAGCTGGACGATGAAAAAGGTGACGAGCACCAGCAGTACCAGGTTGATCACCAGTCCGCTGATCCTGCGGAGCAGGAAGCTGCGCCAGACTCCCCCCATCGAGCCGGCTTTCTGCTCGGTGGAGGCAGGTGAATCGCCCGTATCGGAAGACGTGACATCGTGGGGCAGGGTGTGGCTCATGTCAGTTGTTCCTTGCTGTTCCGATACGGGCGATTCATGTTCTGTGCTAGCTGGTGATGCGCATTGCTGACATGTCCCAGTACCCGGAGAACGCGTACGTGGCGTAGCCGGCACGGGCGATCAGGTAGTGGGTGTCAGCGATCAGCGGTGACATGTCGACACGCTCGAGGATAGTTTCCTGGGCGGACAGCAGCGCGTCGCACTGCTCGTCCGCGTCGGAGCTGGCCATAGCCGTGGCAAGGAAGGCCGCGCCCTCTGCGTTGTCCGAGCCGCTCAGGTTCACTCCGCCGTCTGCGTACGAGGCGCCGACGTTGCGGGCGATCGACAGGCTGACGAGTCCGGTGGAGTTGGTGTCGGCGGCGAGGGTGAGGTCCCAGGTGCCTGGTTCGTTGCGCAGCTGCGCTGTCCACTCGGATGCGTCGATGGAGGTCACCTCGACGGTGGCGCCGGCGGCACGGATCGACTCGGCGAGGTACTCAACGGCCGGGTCCCAGTTGGTGAACGTGAGCAGGCGGATCGTCTGCCCGGTGAGCACCTTGGCGGCGGCCTCGGGGTCGTACTTCTGCAGCAGCGACTTGTCGTCGAGCACGCAGGAGAACGAGCTGCTGGCCACGGAGGTCAGCGGAGCGCCGAGCCCGTCGAGACCGGCCTGGTTGAAGCCCTCGTTGTCGACGGCCTGGGCGACGGCGGCGCGCAGTTCGGGGTTGCCCTCGAAGATCGAACCGGAGCCGGGCGACTGGTTGTAGACCAGCGAGTATGCGGAGCTCGGGGTGGTGACGTAGGAGAAGTCGTCACTCTTCGTGAAGCGCAGGGCGTTGGCGTCGTAGAAGCGCGACACGTCGAGGCCACCGGATTCGAGCAGGTTAGCGCTCGTGTTTGAGTCAGCGGAGACGGTGATGTTGATGGTCTCGGCGGGGGTGCCCTCAACACCGGTCCACTCGGGCCAGGCGTCGTAGTCGTCGCGCAGGGCGTAGGTGGCACTGACGCCGGGAGAGCTGCTCTCCAGCGTGTATGGGCCGGAGTAGGCGCCTTCGACCGTTCCGGCCTTGAGTCCCTCGAGGTCGTCGAGGCCGGCCGGGCAGATGACACCGGTTCCCTCCAGCGTCACTCCACCAAACAACTGCG
>JAODAO010000412.1 GCA_025463465.1 Glaciihabitans sp.
GGTCATCAGGGCGATGCGCCACGATGCGCGCAAGGCGCGCCAGCCCGCCGACGATGGAGGTTCGGATATCGTCGTGAATACTGGGCTGGTGAAAGCCACCAAGATCCGCCGGCGACTCGGCGACGCCCTCCATACAGGTCGCGTGGTCCGAGTGTGGCGCGATGCCTACGACTCTGAGTTCACCGACGGCATCGTCGTCGCGCTCATTGACGAGTGGGTCGCCCTGCACGAGATCGCCCACGGGGTCTTTCTCGATGGCGTTGTCCTCATGCGCCTAAACGATGTCAGCACCGTGCGTGACGGCCACAACGACTACATCGAGCGAGCGATTACCATGCTCGGGCAGCCGGTGTGCGGGTTCACCTGTTCCCCGGACGCATCGACACGAGACCTGCTGAAAGCCGCGGCCGAGCTGCATCCGCTGACAGCATTCGCGCTCGGCGACGAAGGCGACGAACAGTTGATGATTGGCCGACTGGCGAAGGCTGGGAAGAAGCGCCTTCGGCACCGCTTCCTTCGTCCCGACGGCACGTGGGCCGCCGACGTCGACCGCTGGAAGTATCGCCAGATCTCGAGCATCCACATTGGAGGCCGATACATCGATGCTCTGGCGAAATTCGGGGATCCGTACCCCGAGGATGACCCAGCATCAGCTCCCAATCTCAAATCAGCAGAGACCCAAAGGCCGTAGATCCAGAGGGCATCGCGTCGATCTGACTGGGGTACAAGGACTGTTCTAACGGGACTGCCCAGGCCCGGCAAGAATCGCTGGACCAGTTCAAAGAACCGCGACTGGCTCGACACGTCGTTTCCGCCAGGCCCCTGCCTGATTTGCGGGGGAGTGACGCGGCGCAGAAGATCGGCCAAGGCGGATGCAGCTAGCTGCCTATGGCGCTTCGACGGCTGTGCCAACCTTGGTCGACTCGTGGAAAGGTACACTCATGGGTTCACTCACCTACGCAGCCGAGCCGATTTCGTTCCTTGGTGTCGATGCCGACCAGTGGAGCCTCGCGGCGGCTGTCGCAACAACGGCCGGCTTCGCGATTGGCACCGTGGTCGCAATCGTCGCTGTCGGCCAGTTCCTACAGTCCCAGCGAGTTCACCGCGAACAGACGCGGCCCTTCATGATCATCACTGCCGAACCCAGCCCGATCGACCAGACCTTCGTCGACCTGGTCGTCCGCAATATCGGCACCACCCCCGCCTACGACCTAACGATCGCGATCACTCCTCGAATCGAGCGCGTTCGCGAGGAATCCGGCTACGAGGTCGCCGACGCCCGGATCTTCAGGGAGACGATCGCGATGTGGGCGCCCGGCTATGAACTGCGGCAGTGGTTCGACAGTCACATAGAACGCGAGAATGTGAGGAAAGAACGCGCGGCGGCGGGCGAGGAGTCCCCACCCGAGCAATTCACCGCGCGTCTGACGTACTACGGGTCCTCGCGAGCTCGCTGGTTCAGACGCCGGGAAAGGTGGGTTGAGGACCAGGTGATCGACATCGAGATCGGCAAAGGGACGATGTACACCGACATTTACGGGATCCACCACGTCGCGAAGTCTCTGCGCGAGATCGGAAACATGATCAACAAGGCCAAGCTTGGCGAAACGCCCAAGCACGTGGTTGTCGAGGGGCGTGAGGAGTACATAGGCCGCGTTAGAGCAGACCGCGAGAAACGCAAGGCGACCCTCGCGGAGCGTCGCGCGCGCCTAATCCCGGAAGCATCGGCACCAGAACCGCCTGCTGACACCCAGTAGCGAACGGTCGGTCAGCCCGGTTTGGACGGCATGGCGCACTGCTGGAAGCCGCGAGGTTCCAAAGGACGGCCACGTTAGTTAGCAGGATCAGCGGGGCGATCACGGCGGGAAGCGTGCGAGTGCGTAATCACTACTCATGT
Source organism: Glaciihabitans sp. (assembly GCA_025463465.1). Lineage (GTDB taxonomy): Bacteria > Actinomycetota > Actinomycetes > Actinomycetales > Microbacteriaceae > Glaciihabitans. The sequence goes on from JAODAO010000412.1 coordinate 1,898, forward strand.
GGCTCATCATCCGGGTAGTAGCCGGCCTCGATCAGGGCCCGCTTGGACCGGGCAGCCGCGTCCTGTACAAGATCAGCCAAGGTGTCCTCGAGGAGCGTGTGCAGGCGGTACGTGTACGCCCGACCAACCGTCGGGTGGACCTCCCTCAGGAGGATCTCCAAGTCGATGACGCCGTTGGCCGAGTACACGATGAAGTCTGGCCCTTCCGTTTCGGGGAGGCTAATCCCGACAGAAAACTGCGCCGACACCGACGCCGGGCCCGGATGCGCCACTTTGACGTTCATGGTTACTTTTTGAGTCCCAGGCACAACTCGGTAACCCTCCGGGGCTTTAAAAGGCATGTTTGTGCTGCCGCGTTCTGAGGAGAACGGTGGCGCGAGCGGGTTCTCCAAGAGCACCGCATCGATCTCGCTCGCGAGCGTCTGCATGACCCTTGTACCGATCACGTCAATCTCTTGGTGGGGCAGACCTCCTCGGCCGGTGAGCACCGGAGCGAACGTAGCGAGCTGCTCCTTGATCGACTTGCGAACCGGGCGGCTGACGTTGGTGCGGACCATCTGGATCGTGTCGATTGCGCACTCGCTCACGAACTGGACGAAGGGTCCTGCCTCGCCGGCGTCGGCGTTCTCGAGGGCATCGAGGTAATCGCCTTTTTGGTCAGCGAAGATGACCAACGGCACTCCCGGCCGGCGATAGAGGAAGGCCGAAGCCAGCGCTCGAGAGACACGGCCGTTGCCGTCTGAGAACGGGTGGATGCACACGAAGGCGTAGTGCGCGTACGCCGCCTGGACGACGGGGTGCGCCGCCGCGAACGCTTCGCTGCGCAACTCGACGATGAGGCGCCCCATCTCGGCTGGGGTTTCGACTGGTGACGCGTAGCTGTGGATCGCGTCCTGCGCGATGTTGAAGGGGTTGTTCGCGTCATCCTTGTACTTGCCCTTGATGAGCTCGCGCTCCTGCCAACCCGTCGGGGTGAGCACGTTGTAGGTGTTCTGCGACGCGCAGAGGGTGGAGTGCAATTCCTTGATCAGGTTCTCGCTGATCGGCGCCGAGCGCGTCGCGACATCCAGCACAAACTCGTAGCCAGCGAGATTATCGTTGATTGCGAGTTCGGCGTCCTCGCCCTTGACCTGGTGAATGTTTTCCCAAGCGGCGACGCCGGCGGCAACGCTAAAGGTGAAGCCCCTGTCGACTTCGTACATGCCCTCAATAGCGCCGGTGTCCACCGCCGCCCACCGAGTGGCAGTCTGCACAGCATTAAGGAGCTGATCGGCCGTCGCAGTCGCCTTCGTCTGGTCGAGCAGCTCAGCGAACCCATCGAACACATTGCTGTCGAAGGTCGTGCCCGACCATTCCTTAAAGCTGGGGAATGGCTCGTAGGGGATGATCCTTGGCTCGGGCGAATCTTCGCTCATTGCGACAGGCTATCGGGAGGGTCTGCCGCCGTCGGGGTTTCGTTAACGGCTATGGCTTTGTGCTACCTCAAAAAGGACGGGCCCTTCTAGCCGGCAAGAGCGATGGAAGCAACTGTATTCGCTGACCTGCCTTAAAGCGCTGCGCATCATTCTGGGCGAAATGACGCCGGCCAGGAAGGGCGTGCCGGACGTGTGCTAGGGGCGAAACGGTGCCGCTGAAGCGACTACATCGACATCCTCGGAATAGCCGTACATCCGCAGTAAGTCACGAACAGCAATTGTCTGATTGAGTTCGTCGAGACCCGGACCAATGCGGATGGCACATACGGGCGAGTCGGTTGTGGACTTTTGGAAGGGCATGGCTCGGTACGGCACAAGGCCAGCGGGTCCAGATCGCACGCCCACGTTGCTTTGCTGTTCGTGGAGATTTGTTACAAATCGCCATTCCAGTTCTTCTGAGAACGCCGGATGCTTGTACAACGCTGCCATGGAGTTGAGATGGCCAATCGAAGAGCTGAACTTGTAGAGCATCGGAGCGAAGCGCTCTACGAGGTCCTCATCCGGCTTGGTTTTGTCGCCGAAGAGCGCCTGCATGTCGCCACCAAGGGCCGACTTCCATTCGCGTGTCACCGTGGCCGCCCAGCGGGTTGCAGCACTCGTTGCATCGGATTCTGAGTATTTGACGGGCAGAAACATTCCGACGCCCTCACTCATCCAATGTCGTGCAAGCAATCGGGTGTCCATCCCAATGGCGTACCCACCAGGCGACGCATAGCCCCGCCATTGACTGAGGAGGTCACCCTCTTCGCAGAAGCATGCAACGAGCGTCCGCGGAGAACGCCGTAGACCTCCCGCGAAGAGCACCTTCAACGCTGCGAAATCCGCAGGAGCGAGTTCTCTTGAAACGACGTCGATCATCTGGTCCAACGCAAATGTCAATTCCCGCGAGTCGTTCAAGTACGACGTGTCGGTCGTCCAAATTTCGCCGCTGCTCAAAATGCCCTGCAGTCCAGCTTGATCCGTATAGTGCCAGACCAATTCGGGGCCGTTGTCGTCTATCCAAGTGAGAAGCGTTTCGACCTCGGGCGGCGCTTGCCATGCGTTCTCCGGTTCTGTCCCATCGCTCATCTTCCAATCCTGCCGGAACTGACTCGTCGGAGGCGATATGACGTGGCCGCCGAGCGGACCAGCTCATTGCAACTGGCGTAATATGCCGCGGGCCCGAGGCCCTGCATCTCCGCCGGGCCGAGAATCGCGGGCAAAGCCTGCGGGCACAACAGAGGTCATTCAGCCCGAGAAGTGAGTTTCTGGGAGAGGTTTGGTCTTCTCGCCAGTCCCGGGGTCCACGTTCCAAATAGGTCCCATGAGCGGGGCCTTCTCCGCAGTCGCGGAGGCTTGTGGATAACTGTCGATCAATCGGTAATAGAACTCAGGTATTGCGCGGCCTGCGCATGCCGCGCCGCGAACGGTAGCTGTCTGCAGTTCAAGAACAGCTTGGTTGGATGAAGTCGTTCCTCCGCGAAATCCCTCGCGCCAGCGGTGAAAGTAGAGGTTGCGTGCTGAAGTCAGCTGACGCCAGTCTTCCGCGTCATAGATTCGCTCCACGACGTCCAAGCATCTGACTGGTGCAAGGCTAAGGCCGCTGAGATGCCGATGAATTTGGCCCGCCTGGGAGTGGTAGATCCAGCCGGCGGGTTGGTCCCCAGGTTCAACCACGCCGGCTAGGATTCGGCGTACTGACGAGTTCCCCACCTTCAATCGTGCTCGGCATTCGTCGGACTCGACACACAGTCGCAGTGCGATGTTTGCAAGGTTATGTCCGACGCTCACGAGGTATTGCATAGAGGCTTCCAGCAGGAACGCGCTGACCATAGGACTCAAGGGATCGAGGTTCTCTTCATCTTTGTTGAGCGCTAGCATCCCGGCCGTCTCGCAAAGTGCGGCTGTCACGAGTTCAACAGCGGTCCCTGCTGTCTTACAGAGTTGCGCGATTTCGACCCATCGCTCCCTCGACATTTCGGGGAATTCATCGCTGAACTCATTCGGGGTGAACCCGTCCAGGTTCGAGGCCAAAGCCATCCCCATGAGGTGCAACTCTTCTCCAGCGCGCTCAGCATCTATGAGCCCAATCGACTCAGCCGACGGGAGGTCATAGGTTCGCCGGGAAGGGAGGAGGCCACCAGACAGGCCGAACCAAGGGTCTCCTGTGGCCCCAACGGTGAGTGTGAACCCGTCGCGCATTCTTACCCCCACCAGACCGACGCGTACGGGTCCGGGAACAAATAGCGTGTGGCACGTCGCTCCGCCTTACGGTCCTTCCCGTGGAGTGTGGATGCCTCCCGCACAGAGAAGGGTCTCACGCCGGAAAGCATGCCGTGCAGCATTGCATGGTGCGGTGAACCGTCTACAGCATTCGCCTCCACAAAAGATTTGAATGCGCCGTAGGCGTCGCGGTTTATGCGCATCAGGGCTCTGTAGGACATGTTTTCCTGTTGCCATTCCTCAGGGCTCCTAGGCACACGCTCCCTGCCTATGTGAACAATGTGCTTGGACGTCATCCACCAGACGCGGTCAAGTCTCTTCGCAATGCCGGGCGGCGGACTCCAGGTGGGGACGAACATGTGCGCGTTGAAGTCTCGGCTTGGCATCTTCACGAAGAACTCGGCTGCCAGCCGAGCGTTGACGAAGAAGGCGTCGACACAGGCCAGGTAAGCCGGAAACCAAATGCTCCCTCTATTCAGCACCGAGCGGTTACATGCGAACGCGGGAAGATCCCGCAGGTTCGTCATGACGTGTCCCAATGTGTCGAGAACCCTTTCTTCCAGCGGATGCTCAAACCACGCCGTCACCTCATCGGGATTCAATTTGCCATTGTCCACAGACGCAGGGTATGTCGATGGTCACGCTCGTCTTGGGAGAAGCGCGTGGTCAGTGGCCATATCGGCTCCAAGGACTGAGTCCCAGCGGCGGTTTGGCGCCTGTGTCGGCGATATGTCGCGGCTCGGGCGCGAGCTCGGCCGATCTTTGGTGTGAAGATTAAGCGGACTCCGCCCCGATGCATCAGACGCCGCTGCGGCGCGCGGCCTTGACTCGCACGGTTCGGGCAACACTGGGGCAACACGACAGCCAAGAAACGTCATCAATTGCCACAAATGTCCAAATTATGAATATCCGAAATATGTTGCAAATTCAGTGAAAAACAGCAGTGACAATGACTGTCCCATCGGGTCTTTTTTCGACTCTCAAGGCGGTAGCGCGGGTTCGAACCCCTCTCAGTGGTCGGTGACCGTCGGCTGCACGGGCCCGAGCCACGGTGCGAGGTGGTACGCGGTGAGGGTCGCGGCGACCGTCTCGGCGGCGATCAGTCCGGCGAGGACCAGCAGCTGGATGGCGGCCGCCTCGGCGGGGGAGGCGCCACCCAGCAGGAGCCGACGAAGGCGCCGGGCAGCGTCACCAGACCGGCGCTGCGGGTCTGGTCGACGGCAGGGATGAGCGCGCGGCCGACGGCGACGCGGCCGAAGCCGGCGACGGCCTGGCGTGGCGTCGCACCGAGTG
>JAODAO010000432.1 GCA_025463465.1 Glaciihabitans sp.
GATGACTGTGCGAACGGTTCGGCCGATGGAGACGACGTCTCAACGGTTCGTTGTGAGGGTGCGCCCGTGGATGGTCCAGCTGCCGTAGGGGATGCCGCAGAGGCCGCTCCAGCCGGACCCAACCCCATCGTAAGAGCCGCCACGAGCAGGAAAATTCCGATTATCGGGGGAGTGCGCACAACCGGAAGAATCGTTCCGCCGCGGCGGAACGATCGTCGGGCGTTGCTCAAAGCAGCTTTCTGCACTGCGTCCATTTCAATGCGGTAAACCGCCACTGTCAACCGACAGGGCCGGGCATTGCGTGAATCCGCAAGCCCCGGAGACGAACTCCGCGTGATTTCGCATCCCCCTTGAACCAATATCTGACGCGGGTAAATTACGCTTTTGACGTGAGCACAGACCCCGGCGAATTCAATTTCCCGGGGACTCCGTCCCTTGATGGCCCTGCCCCGCGGGGGTATCGCATTACTGAGCGGCGGCGAGTTATTGCTGCGGCGTCACCTTCGGCGCAGGAGTCAGCCGCGCTGTTTGAAACCCTCCGGCAGGCGGTGCTGACCTGGCACATCCAGGCCGGCTCCCGCTTCGAGATGCTCGAGGGCCCCGCCCGGGTTGCGGTGGGTGTGACCTCGCGTTTCCAGATTCCGTTCGGGCCGCTGCATCCCACGGTGCCGTGCCGCGTGTTCGAGGTCGTCGACGAAGCCAATCGGGCCGGTTTTGGTCACGGCGCGCTGATCGGCCACGCCCAGCGGGGGTGGGAGAGCTACCTGGTCGAGCGCCGCGGCGACGGCAGCATCGAGATGAGGATCCGGGTGGTGGCTCGCCCAGCGGCATGGTGGATGTCTCTGGCCGGCCCCGCCGGGCTGGTCGCGCTGCACCTGCTGTTGCGCCGCAACCTACACTCCCTGGACGGAATTATCGCCGCCCAGGGTGCAGGCAACTCGCGCTGACGCTGGTTAAGCCGAAGCCGCAGTCGAAGCCGCAGTGACGTAGGCGTCGATCTCGGCGATGTAACGCTGCTTGTCTTCGTCCGGCAACCAGGAGGCGTCGAAGGAGTTCTTGGCGAGAAGCACCATCTCATCGACTCCGAGCTGGGCCTTCTCGGCGAGGGCGATGTAGTTGCCGGCGATGTAGGAGCCGAAGTAGGCGGGGTCGTCGGAGTTCAGGGTCACCTTCACACCCATGCGCAGCAGGTCGACCATCTCGGTGGCCTTCATGTCAGCGGTGACGAAGCTGTTGGACACGGGGCAGCAGGTCAGGCCGACGTTGCTCTCGAGCAGCAGGGCGACGAGAGCGGGGTTCTCCACGATGTTCGTTCCGTGGTCGATGCGGTCAACGCCGATCTCCTCCAGCGCCTGGCGGATGTTGTTGATGCTGCCGACCTGGTCGATGTCGCAGTGCATGGTGAGCTTGAGACCCTCGGCGCGGGCCAGGGCGAAAACTTCCGCAAACTTGGCCGGCGGGTTGTCGCGCTCGTCGGAGTCCAGTCCCACTCCGATGAAGCGGTCCTTATAAGGGAGCGCCGCGGTGAGGGTGCTGAGGGCGCTGGCGGCGGGCATGTCGCGGAGGAAGCACAGGATCAGTTCGGCGGAGACACCGAGCTGCGCGGCATCCACCGTCGCCCGGTGGTAACCGAGAATTACGTTCTCGATGGGGACACCACGGGCGGTGTGCGCCTGCGGGTCGAAAAACGCTTCGACCCGGCGGACGCCGTCGGCTGCGGCGCGGACGAAGTATTCGTGGGCGAGGTCGTAAAAGTCCTGCTCCTCAACGAGCACGTTCATGGCGGGGTAGTACACGTTGAGGAACGACGCGAGGGAATCGAACGAGTAGGTCGCACGCACCTCTTCCACCGTGGACTGGCCGATGTCCACTCCGTTGCGGGTGGCCAACGCCAGCTTCAGCTCCGGCTCGAGGGTGCCCTCGAGGTGCAGGTGCAGTTCGCACTTGGGCAGTCCGGTCAGAAATTCAGCGGTGAGGGCTGGGGCGGCCATGATGATCCTTTCGAGTTCAATTCTGCGACCGTACCAATCCCGGATTTCGGCGGTGTTTCCAGCGAGGCCCGGGTGAGCCGTAACCTGTCGGAAATGCGGCCGAACTAGCGGTGTCACATTTGGGTTATAAAGTTGCCGGACACAGCAATCCACTGCGCAATACCCGCGCGCCCGAGAGAGGCTTCATCCATGACGAGCACCCGAGGTTCTTCGTTCCGCCGTACGTCCGTTCGACGCTTCAGCCAGGGCATCGCCGCCGCAGCCGTTATCACCCTCGCCCTGAGCGCCTGCTCGAGTGGCGACACCGCCGACACCGGTTCGGGTGAGGATGCCTCCTACGGAGACGCCACCATCCAGCTGTCCTGGATCAAGAACTCCGAGTTCATGGGCGAGTTCATGGCCGACTCCAAGGGCTACTTCACCGACGCCGGCTTCGACTCCGTCGAACTGGTGACCGGCCCGGCCTCCGCCGAGGCATCCGTCATCGCCGGCAACTCCGACCTCGGACTCGGCAACGCCATCTCCACCGGAACCGTTGTCGCCCAGGAAGGCGCGCCGCTGAAAATCATCGGCACCACCTACCAGAAGAACCCCTTCACCATCCTGTCGCTCGCCTCCGTCGGCAACATCGCCACACTCGACGACCTCTCCGGCAAGTCGATTGGTGTGCAGGACAGCAACCTGAGCCTCTGGAACGCGTTCCTCAAGATCAACGACATTGACGCCGAGGCCGAGAACATCACCGTGGTGCCCGTGCAGTACGACCCGTCCGAGCTCTTCGCCGGCAACATCGACGGCTGGTTCTCCTACCTCACCAACGAGAACCTCGACGCCGAAATCGCGGGCCTCGACCCCGTCAACCTGCCGCTGGCCGACAACGGACTGCCGTTCGTCGCCGAGACCTTCACGGCCTCAGACGACGCGATCGAGAACGACCGTGAGAAGCTGAAGGCTCTCCTCGTCGCCGAGATCAAGGGGTGGACGTACGCCATCAACAACACCGACGAGGCAGGCAAGCTGACCGTTGAGGACGCCAAGTACGGCGCCGACCTCGGCCTCGACATCGTCAAGGAGACCCGCCAGGCGGAGATCCAGCGCGATGACCTGGTGGTCAGCGCCGACACCGAAGAGAACGGTCTCTTCACCATCTCCGACGAACTGCAGCAGCAGAGCATCGACACGCTGGCCGCGGCCGGCGTCGACGTGACCGCCGAGCAGCTGTTCGACCTCAGCCTGCTCGACGAGGTCTACGAGGAGAACCCCGAGCTGATCGACTACGCCAACAACTAATTCGGCGTAGCCGTTTCGGCTGAACAGCTCCAGCAGCACCGATCCACCAACACGCACGAACAGAGGAAGCGATCCACTTGGAAAGCACAACAGCACGTGACCTGGGCATCGCCTCGGGCACGGGCCTCAATATTGATGGCCTCAGCAAAACGTTTTCCGTCGGACGCAAGGAGGTTGTCGCGCTTGACAACGCGACCCTCCACACCGACAAGGGGAGCTTCCTCTCCCTGCTGGGACCGTCAGGGTGCGGAAAATCTACGATTCTCCGCATCCTGGCCGGTCTTGAGCAACCGTCGAGCGGTACCACCCGTGTCGACGGTAAAAGCCCGAAGGAACTGAAAGCCGACCACCAACTCGGCATTGCGTTCCAGGACTCTGCGCTGCTGCCGTGGCGCAGCGTCCGTTCCAACATCCAGCTTCCGTTCGAGGTCGCCAAGATTCCGGTCGACCACGATTACGTGTCCGAACTGATCCGCCTCGTTGGCCTCGAGGCCTTCGAAACCGCGAAGCCCGCCCAGCTGTCCGGTGGTATGCGCCAGCGTGTGTCCATCGCCCGCTCGCTTGTGCTCAAGCCATCAGTCCTGCTGCTCGACGAGCCCTTCGGCGCCCTCGACGACATGACCCGCCAGCGCCTGAACGTCGAACTGCTGCGCATCTGGACCGAGAAGCCCGCCACCACCCTGATGGTGACCCACGGCATCTCCGAGGCAATCTTCCTGTCCGACCAGGTCGCCGTGATGAGCGCCCGCCCGGGCCGAATCAAAGAGGTCATCGACGTCGACCTGCCCCGTCCGCGCCACCCCGACATGATGCGCACCCCCGAATTCCACGCGCTGCACGACCGCGCCTCCGAGCTGCTGTTCGGCGACGACGACCGCAACGAACCCGCCGCCGCCTTCACCAGCAAGGTGAAAGCGGTCCCGGCGATAGTGCCCAACATATGAACAGGACGCGAACCCTTCCGGGGTGGGCAACAGCGCTGATCGGTGTTGTCCTCATCCTCGTGGTGTGGGAGGTCGCTGCACTCGTTGTTGCCGCTGGCACCGTCGAGGGCGCGCGAAGCCCCGTTCCTACCCCGCTCGCCGTGCTGACCCAGCTGGTCACCGACAACTGGTCCTACTACGGCAAACACATCTCCATGACGGTCACCGAGGCCGGGATCGGCTTCCTCTGGGGTAACGGACTGGCCCTCGTGCTCGCCGGACTCGTGCTGCTGGCACCACGGATCGAAAAGGTCGCCGTGCAGATCGCCGTTATCACCTACTGCATCCCGATCGTCGCCATCGGCCCCATCTTCATCGTGGTGATCGGCGCTCCCCGCGCCGGTAACCCGTCGGGAACTGCCATCGTCCTCGCGGCGCTGTCCGTTTTTTTCACCACCGTTATTGGGTCGCTCGTTGGGCTCAAGGCGGCCGACAAAGCCAGCCTCGACGTCATCTCCGTCTACGGCGGCGGCAAATTTATGCAGCTGCGCAAGGTTCGCGTCATAGCTGCGATTCCCAGCGTGATCACCGCACTGAAGATCGCGGCCCCTGCCGCCTTCCTCGGGGCGATTCTCGGCGAGTACCTTGGCCAGGTCGAACGGGGTCTCGGCGTCGCGATGCTGGCGGCCGGTTCGGCCTCACAGGTTGAACGTGTTTGGGGTATCGCCCTGGTCTGTGGCCTCATCGCCGGCCTCGGTTACGCCGTGTTCGTTGTTGTCGCCCGCTTTGTCACCCCCTGGTCCAGCGGAAAGAGTGCCTGATGACCGTTGACGTTATCCGCCCGGCGGCCCCCGCCGGCATACAGAGCAAATCGAGCAGCGCCAGCGCGCGCAGCTTCGGCGCCGCGATCGGCCGGGCCATCCTCACCGGTGTTATCACCCTCGTCATCGTTGTGGTCGTCTGGCAGGGCCTGCTTACGGCCCTCGACATCTCACCCTTCCTCGCGAAGGGGCCGCTGGATGTCTTCAACTGGATGTTCACGCTGCCGGCTGCGGTGGAGAATCGCGCCATCATCTTCGATAACCTCGGGATCACCCTGGTTGATGCCTTCATCGGTTTTGTCACCGGGATGGTCGCTGCCCTGGTTCTCGCGACGCTCTTCACCCTCTCGAAGGGCATCGAGAGTGCCCTGATGCCCATCGCGATGCTGCTGCGGTCGGTTCCTCTTGTCGCCCTCGCCCCCGTCATCATCCTGATCACCGGTCGCGACAACCCCTCGGTGATTGTCGCAGCGATGGGCGGGATCGTTGTGCTCTTCCCGGCGCTGGTGAACATCGCCTTCGGCCTGCGCTCTGCCTCACCCCTGATCACCGACGTAATCACCGTCTACGGCGGCAGCCACTTCACCTCGCTGCGAAAGGTAGCCCTGCCGAGCTCGCTCGGATCATTCTTCGCCGCCGTGAAGATCTCCATCCCCGGCGCAATCACCGGGGCGCTCCTCGCCGAATGGCTGGCGACCGGTGAGGGGATCGGTTACGCAATTCCCATTGCCGTCAGCCAGGTGAAAAATTTCGAGGTGTGGTCGTCCGTGGTGGTGATCACCATGATTTCGCTCCTGCTCTACGGTGTCGCCCAGCTGGTCGAAACGCTCGTCCTTCGAAAAATGGGCATGGAAGTCAGCAGCGGAAGCTGACCGCGGTATCCACAAAAACCCTGCAAGTGCACGCCTCGATTAGGCGAGTATTTGTAGGGTCTTTGCTATCGACGGGCCGTAGACCCACCGCGAGTTAACCGTGAGCTATCCATTAATCGGACGAGAGGCCCACGGGTCTGACCTATAGTTCTAGCCATGGAACTCCTAATCATCGTGGGCGTCATCGTCCTGCTCGTTGTTATTGCGGGCATCTACCTGTGGGCGACATACAACTCACTGGTGACCCTGAAGGTGCGCGTCGACGAGGCGTGGAGCGACATCACCGTGCAGCTAAAGCGCCGTGCGGACCTCATCCCGAACATCATCGAAGCGGTGAAGGGATACGCCACCCACGAGAAGGGTGTCTTCGAGGCGGTCACCAAGGCGCGGGCGGAAACGCTCAGCGCCTCGACGCCCGCCGACGCGTCCGTGGCGGAGAACCACATGCAGCAGGCCCTCAAAAGCGTGTTCGCGGTCGCCGAGGCATACCCGCAGTTGCAGGCCAGCCAGAACTTCCTCCAGCTGCAGAGCGAGCTTGTGGACACCGAGGACAAGATCCAGGCCTCACGCCGCTTCTACAACGGCGGCGTCCGCGAACTGAACACCAAGGTCCAGGTCTTCCCGAACACCCTGTTTGTGCGTGGCCTCGGCTTCACCGAGCGCGAGTTCTTCGAGGTTTCTGACTCTGCCGCGATCGCGGAGCCCCCGCGCGTCCAGTTCTAATTCCCTGATCCGCCCGGGGACCCCCCATGTACCGCGCCATCGCCGCGAATAAGCGGAACACCGTTTTTATCATCATCTTTTTTATCCTCCTGATCGGAGCGCTCGGCTTTGCGGCCCAGCTGTTTGTCGGCGGCGGCTGGGGCATCACCATCGGCACCCTCATCGGTGCCGGGATCTACACCGTGATCCAGTACTTCGCCGCGAGCGGCCAGGCCCTCGCGATCAGCGGGGCCATGGAGATCCAGAAGTCCGACAACCCTCGACTGTTCCGCATCGTCGAGAACCTCGCCATCACCACCGGTATGCCCATGCCGAAGGTCTACATCATCCGCGATGACGCCCCGAATGCGTTCGCCACGGGACGTGACCCGCAGCATGCGGTGGTTGCCGCGACCTCCGGGCTGCTGGCAATTATGGACGACGCCGAACTCGAAGGTGTGATGGCCCATGAACTCGGGCACGTGCAGAACTACGACATCCGTGTTTCCACGCTCGTCTTCGGCCTGGTCGTCGCTGTCGGCTTCATCGCCGACATCTTCCTGCGCCTCAGCTTCTTTGGGGGAGGCAACCGCAACGGCAACGGAGGCGGTGGCGCGAACCCGGTTGTACTGATCCTCGGCATCGTCGCATTCCTGCTCGCCCCACTGGTCGCCGCCGTTGTCCAGGCCGCCGTGTCCCGCCAGCGCGAATACCTCGCGGACGCGACCGGGGCGCTCACCACACGTCATCCCGATGCCCTCGCCAGCGCGCTGGAAAAGCTCGGCGCCTACGGTCGCCCGGTCCGTCGGCAGAACTCGAGCATGGCGCACCTGTGGATCGCCGACCCGAACAAGCCCGGCTTCATCGACAAGCTGTTCAGCACCCACCCGCCGCTCGCGGAGCGGGTGCAGCGCCTGCAGCAGATCGGCCGTTCGTTCTAAACATCCACCCGTCGGCCTGAAACTCGACCCGTCGGATTCAGGGGCGCACGGTTGCCACGATCTGTGCGGCGAGCTGGATGGCCGCCGTCCGGCGATCCACCGAGAGGGTGGGGCTGCCCGGCTCAGCGGGGAAAACGGTGGCCTGGATCCAGTTGCCGCCGACGAGAAGGTCGACCCAGCATCCGTCATCGTTCGTCGCGCAGCGGATATACGCCGTGTCGGAAGCATCGAGCCCGGGAACCGTCACAGGTTGCGCCCCCTGGGGCACCGACGGGGTTGCCGTGGCATCAAGCGCGGCCCAGCTGCCGCCGCTGAGCCAACTAAGCGACCCCACGCCAATGTCAGCGTTGCCGAGGACCCACGTGCACGGGAGGATTCCCGCGGTGTGGAAGGCCGCTGAGCTCTGGCTCCAGCCGCCACCGCCCGTTGTGGTGAACACCGGCTCCGGCACACCCAAGGCGGTCTGCACCTGCGCCGGTGTGACCAGCTCGTCGCAGGTCGCCGGCAGCGGCAGGGTGCCTGCTGGTGGCTGCCACGCCAGGCTGGGAGCCGTAGCTCCGGTGACCGTGGTGATGACGGTGTCGAAGTAGGACTTCGCTGCGGCCTGCACCGCCGCGTCGTTGGTGGGATCGGCAACGGTGAGGCCGGTCAGGGTGGCTTCCACCCAGTACCCGTTGATCAACGTGTTCAGGGAACAGAACACCGGCGCAGCGTTGGTGCAGTAGACCTGCACGTTGTCGACGACCAGGTAGGTGGACACAAACTGCTGCCACGTCGCGGTCGCATCCGGAAGGATCGAGACCTGGGCACCGACGTACCCGGTGTCCTCACCGGCCGTGCCAGAAATCGGTCGACCGTTGCTCCACTCGCAGACCAGCCCGCCGAGGGAGCGCACCGGGTACGCCGCGGGGATGGTCGGCTGCGTCGCCAGCGCCGTGGTGGTGGGGTTTCCGACGGTGACCGGGGTGGTGAGCAGACTCGCGAAGGTCGCCGGAGTGCCGAGGTCGGTGCAGCCGATGTTGAGGCGGGGTGTGGGGGCGGAATCGGCGGGGGCCGTGGTCGGGGTGGAGCCGTCGGTGGGAATGGACGTCGGTGTTGTGCCGGAGGTGGGCGCACCCGTTTCCGACGCTGGATCGGGTGGGCTGCAGGCGGCAAGGGAAATCACCAGCGCGGTAGCGACCAATATCCCGGAGGGAACGCGGAAGGTGAAGAGAGCCATGGTTGCGATGTTGGCCCGACCGGCTCCTGCCGCGCAAGGTCTTTCCGCCGGACATCCACGGGTTTATTGAGGCTCTGTCACAAGCGGTAATTCGCGCGGTGGCCGATCCCGCAGGTGCACCCCAAGTTCGGCGGCGACGGAGTGGGAGAGGTCACCGCGGTTAACCACCTCGATGTCGCCAAGGCCCTGCCAGGCCGCAGCGTCACGCAGCAACTGCGCGATCCGCGCCTCGTGGCCGGTCGCTGTTCCCTTTTCGTTCCACGCGGACTGGACCCGCAGGACCCCGTTCTGGCGGTCACTTTTCAGGTCGATCCGCGCCACGATACTGTCCCCGATGATCACCGGCAGTGTGTAGTAGCCGAAGATTCGTTTGGGTTCGGGGGTGTAGATCTCGATGCGGTAGTGGAAGTCGAACATTCGCAGAGCCCGCCCGCGGTCCCAGACCACGGGATCGAACGGGGAAAGCAGCGCGGCGGTATCGATTTTGCGGGGGATGCGCGCGTCACGATGGAGGTACGCCGGTTGTGGCCGGCCGGCGCTCGTCCAGCCCGGTACGGTCACCGGGAGGAGGACACCCTCGTCGACCAGTTCCTGCAGGATTGGTTTGGCCGGGGTCGCCTTGATCCGGTAGTAGTCGCCGATGTCACCGGCCACCCCGATCCCGTGGGCGCGGGCACCGCGGGCGAGCAACACCCGCAGGGCATCCACCTTGGACACCGTTGTGTTCAGCAGCTCGGCGGGGAGTGCCTGCTCGGCCAGGCCGTAAGTTCGCTCGAACCGCGTACGGCCGACGGAGACCAGCTCGCCCCAGGCGAAGAGTCGCTCAAGGCCGACCTTGACGTCGGACCACTCCCACCAGCCGCCGCGGCGTTTGTTGGCGTCGTGTTCGATTTTGCCGGCCGTCAGCGGCCCCTTGTCTCGCAGTTCAGCGCGAAGCCAGTCCAGCATCTCCCGATTGGAGTGGATCCAGTCCATCGGATCGTTCTCGTTTTTGGCGCGGCGCTCGTCCATCTTCCAGTGCCAGAGCGGTCGATCCCGGAGTGGGATGATGGCGGCCTCGTGGGCCCAGTACTCGGTGTATCGGCTGTTGCGCCCGAAAGTGATCCGGTCGAGGTCAGCCTTGTTGTAGGCACCCAGCCGGGAGAACAGGGGCAGATAGTGGCTGCGCTCGAAGACGTTGACCGAGTCAAGTTGCAGGATACCGAGGCGCTCGACGGTGCTGGCGAGGGTTCGGGTTCCCGCTCCCGGCGCCGCGACGGGTTCGCTGCCTGCTAGGCCGCCGGGGCGAGCTCGATCGAAGCCCTGGGCGGCAAGGGCGATGCGTCTAGCTTGCGCCGGAGAAATCTGGGACACCACGCGTGCGAGCTTACTGAGAGCCCCCGACAGCCAGAGGTGGATTTTAGCTAGACAGTGCCTCACTTTTATAGCTACGTTGTGGTTTGTATGGTTCTTGTTTCTTGTTCGTTCACCATTCCGACCCCAGGAATATAGGCGGCGACCGTAGTTTCGCCTCTGGCCCCAGTCGGTTTCCCATCGTCCGTTCACAGCACGGCCGGCCGGTTGGTGGGCCACCAGGAGGAACCCTTGTTCAAGAAACGTGCCATTACTGGCCTCGCAGTTTTTGCCGCTGCAGCGCTCAGCCTCAGTGCCTGCGCTTCAGACACTCCGGCAATCTCCGGCTCAGATGTCGACGCCGCAGCAGCGACGAGCGCAGCTGACTTCGGCGGACTGGACGCCCTCATCGAGGCCGCAAAGGCCGAGGGTGAACTCAACGTCATCGCACTTCCCGACAACTGGGCCAACTACGGCGAGATCAAGGCGCTGTTCGAGGACACCTACGACATCACGGTCAACTCGGCCGACCCCGACATCTCCAGCGCCGAGGAAATCGCCGCCGCAGACAACCTCAAGGGCCAGGACACCGCCCCCGACGTCTTCGACCTCGGAACCGCTGTCACCCTCGCGAGCACCGACTACTTCGCCCCCTACCAGGTCGAGAACTGGGACGACATCCCGGCCGAGAACAAGGATGCAGACGGCCTCTACGTCAACGACTACACCGGCTCCATGTCCGTTGGTTACGACTCCAACTCGGTTCCCGAGCCCACGAGCCTCGACGATCTCCTCGACGCCGACTACAAGGGCGCTGTCGCACTGAACGGTGACCCGACGCAGGCCGGTGCAGCGTTCGCCGCTGTTGGCCTCGCCGCCGTCCAGAGCGGTGGAACCCTCGACGACTTCACCCCCGGAGTCGAATTCTTCACGAAGCTGAACGCCGCTGGAAACTTCATTCCCGTCAACGCCACCCCGGCCACCATCGCTTCCGGCGAAACCAAGGTTGTTTTCGACTGGAGCTACAACAACCTGGCGCAGACCTCGGTCGTTGACGGCTGGGAAGTCACCACGCTGCCCGGCTCCGTGTACACCAGCTTCTACAACCAGGCCATCAGCAACGACGCACCGCACCCGGCCGCCGCTCGCCTCTGGCAGGAATTCCTGTTCAGCCCCGACGCGCAGAACCTCTTCATCACCGGTGGGGCCTACCCGGTCACCATCGCGGCGATGACCGAGGACGGCACCGTCGACACCAAGGCCCTCGACGCCATCGGTGCGCTCGACGGCGACCTGGTCACCCCGACCACCGAACAGGCCGAGGGTGCAGCAACGCTGCTCGCTTCGGACTGGGCCGCGGCAATCGGCTAAGCACCAACAACCAGACGAACACCAACCAACAAACGCATATCCAGTGACTGCCGCCATCGCGCCAGTTCTGACTGCAGGTGGCGCCGAGGAATCCCCTAGGCGCCACCCCGGGTCTGAGCCGGGCACACGCCACCGTCGAGGTATCCCGGCTTTTCTCGGGCTGACCCCGTTCGCCCTCTACGTCCTGCTCTTCCTCGCCATCCCCACCACGCTCGCCGTGGTCACCGGATTCTTCACCGAGGACGGCGACTTCACCTGGTCCAACATCGCCGGGCTCGCCAACCCACTGGTACTCAAGACGTTCGCCAGTTCCTTCTGGATCTCTGCGGTCAGCGCGGTCATCGGTGCCGTGATTGGTGCCCTCGTCTGCTACGCCCTGCTCGGAACCCGCGCAGAAGGAATGCTTCGCACGATCATCGACTCGGTCAGCAGCGTGCTCGCCCAGTTCGGCGGTGTGATGCTCGCGTTCGCGTTCATCGCCACCATCGGAAACCAGGGCCTCGTCACCACAATCCTGCTCGACGTGTTCGGGATCAACATCTACGAGAACGGCATCTGGCTCTACCAGGTGCCCGGCCTGCTGCTTCCCTACATCTATTTCCAGGTTCCGCTGATGATCATCACTTTTATGCCGGCACTGCAGGGGCTGAAAACGCCCTGGGCCGAGGCCAACGCCACCCTCGGCGGTTCACGCTGGACCTACTGGACCCGGATCGCCGCCCCCATCCTTGCCCCCTCCTTCTTCGGCAGCCTGCTGCTGCTGTTCGCCAACGCGTTCTCGTCCTACGCCACGGCGGCCGCGCTGATCAGCCAGGGTGCCCAGATCGTGCCGCTTCAAATTCGCGGGGCCCTCGTCAGCGAGACCGTCCTCGGCCGTGAGAACATGGCCGGCGCTCTCGCGCTCGGCATGATCGTTGTGATGGTCATCGTGATGTGGGGCTACTCCGTCCTGCAGGGCAGAACGGCACGGTGGCAGCGATGAAACGCTCATCCACTGCCGTCCGCATCGGCGCGGAACCCAGCGGCACCAGCCGCTGGCTGATCATCGGCATCGTCGGGGCCATCTTCGCCATCCCGATCCTGGCCTCGCTGGAGTTCACGTTCCGCTCCGGGCTCTCCGGCGGCTACACGCTCGACCACTGGACCGGACTGTTCTCCGAGGACGCCGCCCGCACCTACCGCAACCTGTTCACCGCGATCGGCAACTCCCTTGTGCTGGCCGTGGTGACCGTGGTCATCGTGCTGGTGATAGTGCTGCCGACCATGATCCTGGTTCAGCTGCGCTTCCCGCGCCTGCGCCGGGTGCTCGAGTTCGTCTGCATCATCCCCATCACCGTCCCAGCGATTGTGCTCGTTGTTGGCCTCGCCCCCGTCTACGGGGTAGTGGTGCGGGTGTTCGGCAGTGACCCGTGGACCCTCGCCTTCGCTTACGGCATCACCGTCCTTCCCTACTCCTACCGGGCCATCCAGTCGAACCTCGACTCGGTCGACGTCATCACCCTGAGTGAGGCGGCACGTTCCCTCGGGGCGAGCTGGCTCGAAGTGGTCTTCCACGTGCTGCTGCCCAACCTGCGCCGTGGAGTCCTCGCCGCGGCGTTCATCGCCGTCGCCGTGGTGCTCGGCGAGTTCACCATCGCCTCACTGCTGAACCGGGTCAACCTGCAGACCGCGCTGCTACAGGTGTCGCAGTCGGACCCGTACGTTGCAGTGATCTTCTCCCTGCTGGCCCTCGGGCTCGCCTTCATCCTTCTTTTCGTAATCGGACGGCTGGGTTCCACCGGTCGCAATCGGAGCACAAAATGAACGCTGCCACCGCGGCCTCTAGCACCCTCGCTGCCACCACCACCGGCGCCACCGTCGACCTGGTCGGGGTGATCAAGGACTACTCGGGGCAGCGCGCACTGAACGGGATCGACCTCGCGATCGCACCGGGGGAGTTCGTCGCGCTGCTCGGCCCCTCGGGCTGCGGCAAAACGACGGCGCTGCGCGCCCTGTCCGGACTCGAGCACGTCGACGGCGGCAGCATCAGCATCGACGGCGTCGACGTGGTGGACACCCCGGTCAACCGCCGGGACATCGGGATGGTCTTCCAGTCCTACTCCCTCTTCCCCCACATGACCTCCCTGCAGAATGTCGAATTCGGGCTCAAAATGCGCAAGGTCAGGGCGGACGAGCGCAAGACCCGCGCCCTCGAAGCGCTCGAGATGGTTGGCCTCGGCGACATGGGGCACCGCTACGCCCACCAGCTCTCCGGCGGCCAGCAGCAGCGCATCGCGCTGGCCCGTGCCCTGGTCACTCGCCCACGGGTGCTCCTGCTGGACGAACCACTCAGCGCCCTCGACGCCAAGGTGCGGGTGCAGCTGCGCGACGAAATCCGCCGCATCCAGACCGACCTCGGCATCACCACCCTCTTCGTCACCCACGACCAGGAGGAGGCGCTCGCCGTCGCCGACCGGGTCGCGGTGATGCGCGAGGGACGGATCGAACAGATCGGAACGCCCGAGCAGCTCTACGGCAGCCCGGCCACCCCGTTCGTGGCGAACTTCGTTGGCCTCAGCAACAGGGTTCCCGCCGAGCTGATCGGTGGAACCGTGCATGCATACGGGGTCCAGCTGGCGCTGCTCGGAGACCGGCAGCCGGATGGCGCCGTCACCGCGTTTGTGCGCCCGGAGGACATCACATTCAGCGCCGAGGGCCTTGACGCCACGGTCACGGCGTCCAGCTTTCTTGGCAGCCTGCGCCGCACCAGGGCGACGCTTCTCGACGGCACGGAACTGACGGTGCAGCACGAGGTCGACATCCACCCGCAGATCGGGGAAAAAGTTCGGTTGCGGTTCACCGGCCGCCCCGTTTCTGCGGGAGCCCGCTCCTAAGGAAATCAGCTCGTATGCAGTAAATGGGATACGTGGCGGACCTAGACTGTGGCGATGATGTTCAGGAAAAAGCGGCAGGAAGAGATACCCGATCTCGTCCGCAAGCGCGAGGTCGATTCGACCATTCCCGTCGGGGTCGAAATCGCTGGCCAATGGTCATGGCGCATCCTCGCACTGGTGGGTGTTGTTATCGTCTTCGGGCTGATAATCATCCAGCTGCAGCTGATCGTCATTCCCTTTATGATCGCGATCCTGATCTCGGCGCTGCTTGTGCCGATGGTGCAGTTTTTGGTGCGACACCGCTGGCCGCGCGGCGTTGCTGTCGCGGTGACCATGGTGGTGACCCTCGCGATCGTCTCCGGTCTGATCTACCTGGTTGTCACCCAGATCCGCAGCGGATTCCCCGACCTGCAGACCCGGTCGGTGGCTGCCTACAACGACTTCCGCAACTTCCTCAGCGGGCCGCCGTTCAACATCGACGACGCCCAGTTCAACGACTACCTCGACCAGGCCTTCGCCGCCGTGCAGAGTGACAGTGAGGCGCTGATCTCCGGCGCGCTGTCGCTCGGCTCCACGGCCGGCCACGTTCTCACCGGTGCGCTGCTTACCCTGTTCGCCACTCTCTTCATCCTGATCGACGGCAAAAGCATCTGGCACTGGGTCGTGCGCCTGTTCCCGCGCAAGGCGCGGATGGCCGTCGACGGCTCGGGTAACGCCGGCTGGCTGACCCTGACCACGTTTGTGAAGATCCAGATCTTCGTCGCCGCGATCGACGCCCTCGGCATCGGCCTCGGGGCATGGATCCTCGGGCTCTTTTTCGGTGGCTTCCCGCTGATCATCCCCATCTCCATCGCCGTGTTCCTCGGTTCGTTTATCCCCGTGGTCGGCGCCGTGCTGACCGGCACGCTGGCGATTTTTGTCGCCCTGCTCTACCTCGGGCCGGTTCCTGCGCTTATCATGCTGGGTATCGTCCTGTTGGTACAGCAGGTCGAGGGCCACATCCTGCAGCCGCTGGTGATGGGTTCAGCGGTTAAGGTGCACCCGCTTGCGGTGGTGTTCGCCGTTGCGGCCGGATCGTTTATCGCCGGTATCCCCGGTGCCCTGTTTGCCGTGCCGGTCGTGGCTGTTCTCAACGTGATGGTGACCTACGTCGCCAGCGGCAAGTGGCGAGTGAAACCGCGCCCCGAAGTGGAAGACGTCACAGAAGAAGCATGAATGAGGTTCGTATGAACGAAGTCACCGTGGTGGGACCAACTCTCGCCGATTTTGAGCTCGCGCGAGGTGTTGTCAGCACGGTGGCGGAGATTACGCCGCTGGAAAGCTCTCGTTATCTCTCCGAGGTGCTGGGCGCGCCGGTGTTTCTCAAGTGCGAGAACCTGCAGCGCACCGGGTCGTACAAGATCCGTGGTGCCTACAACCGGCTGTCACGCCTGACCGACGAGGAAAAGGCGAGGGGAGTGGTGGCGGCCTCTGCCGGCAACCACGCCCAGGGTGTGGCATTCGCCGCCCGTGAGCTCGGCATCAAGTCGACCATCTTTATGCCCATCGGGGTTGCCCTGCCAAAGCTGCAGGCGACCAAGGCGTACGGGGCCGAGGTGATTCTGCGCGGGCACACGGTGGCGGAGCCACTGCTGGCCGCCGCGGAGTTCGCCGCGGAGACCGGGGCCATCTTCATTCACCCGTTCGACCACACCGACGTGGTGGCCGGCCAGGGCACCCTCGGCCTCGAGATCCTCGACCAGCTCGAGGACATCGACACGGTGATCGTGCCGATCGGCGGCGGTGGTCTCATCTCCGGTGTCGCCAGCGTGATCAAGCAGACCGCCGCAGCGCAGGGACGCACCGTTCGTGTCATCGGGGTGCAGGCTGCCAACTCGGCGCCATACCCGCTGTCGCTGTCGCTCGGGGAACCCACCGAGATCACTATCAGCCCCACCATCGCCGACGGCATTGCGGTGGCGTAGCCGGGCACCCTCAACTTCGAGATCGTGCGTGCCTCCGTCGATGAGGTTGTGACGGTCGAGGAGGACGACATCGCCCGCGCCCTCCTGGTGCTGCTGGAGCGCGCGAAGCTGGTCGTTGAGCCCGCCGGTGCCGTGTCCGTCGCCGCGATCCTCAGCGGCAAGGTGACGCCCACCGGCAACACCGTGGCGATCCTCAGCGGGGGAAATATCGACCCCCTGGTGCTCGAGCGCATCGTCAGCCACGGACTTGCCGCCTCCGAGCGATACCTGAAGCTACGCATCCCCCTGCCCGACCGTCCCGGCCAGCTGGCGCGCACGGCGGAGATTGTCGCGGAGTCGAACGCCAATGTTGTTGAGGTGTTACACACCCGCCACGGCAGCGGCCTGCAGATCAGCATGGTCGAGCTGGAATTGCACATCGAAACCCGTGGGCCCGAGCACGCCGAACTGGTTATCCACAACCTGCGTCAGGCCGGATTCGCCCCGCGGGTCGACTTCTAAAGCCCCCAGCCACAGAAAAAAGTGATGCCCACCGGTTGGACCGGTGGGCATCGCTGCGTTCGAAGCACAGCGCGTTCGGAGCACTGCATGTTCGCAGCACTGCGCGGCGGCGCCGGCTAACGCTGCCTGTTACGGCTGGTAGGTCTCGACGTTCAGGATCTCGACGTTGATCGTTTTGCCGTTTGGTGCGGTGTAGCCCTTTGACTCGCCCACCTTCAGTCCAACGATCGCCGTGCCGAGCGGGCTGCCCTCGCTGTAGACGTCGATGTCGGTGCCGTCCGCCATCTCGCGGTTGCCGATCAGGAACACGGAACGGTCGCCCTGGATGTTCGCGGTGACAACGGTGCCGGGTTCAACGACGCCGTGGCTCTCCGGCGCGTCGCCGACGGTGGCGTGGCGCAGTAGCTGGGTGAGGACGCGGATGCGGGCCTCAATCTTGCCCTGCTCCTCCTTGGCCGCGTGGTACCCGCCGTTTTCCTTCAGGTCGCCCTCTTCGCGGGCGATCTCGATCTTTTTGGCGATTTCGGTACGGCCAGCGACACTGAGATGCTCCAGCTCGCCGGTCAAACGGTTGAACGCATCCTGGGTCAACCAGGTTACTGAGGTCTCAGACATGGTGCTCCTCATGGAAGGAGACCGGCCACGGATGACCGGTCTCGTTGTTGAATAGCCCAGTTTAAGGCAGCCAGCAGCGGTAGATCAAGCCGGTGACGCTCTGCTCCGACGTGCGCACCACCTCGGTGAGGCTCTGGGTGCGTTCAGTGGCACCCGGAATGTGGACGATTTTCCAGCCGATAATGCCGAAGCTTTCGTTCAAAGCCTGCAGTGCGCAGTCGACGTCCTGCCCGGGGGTGGCGGTCAACTGCCAGGTCACCTCGACCTCGCTGTCGCTGAGGATCGTGTGGCCGGTGTTCTGCGCGTCGACCGTTTCGAGGCCGTCGATGACACCACCCCAGAACAGCCAGGCGGCGAGAACCACCACAAAACCTCCGGCGGCGGTGAACGCGAACAGGCGTTTGCGTTGTTTCGCTCTCGGGGTACGGCCATAGCGGGCGTCGATTTCGGCGGCGACCGGTGCCGGGGTGACGGGGGCGATGTCCGCGTCTGGGTCGATCGGGGCACCGCTTGCGGGCGTGGGGGGTTGCCCGGTGGTGGGTGTCACTCAAACTCCAAGTTGCTGCGGATAGTCTGTACCTAGGTTAATAGCTATCTCTAGGAGTTTGGTGACACTGCGTCTGCTTGCCGTCCACGCCCATCCCGACGACGAGTCGTCGAAGGGCGCAGCGACGTACGCCTACTACCGGAGCATCGGGGCAGAGGTGATGGTCGTCAGCTGCACCGGCGGCGAACGCGGCAGCATCCTGAACGAGCACCTCGAAGACCGGGCCCGCGCCGAGCGGGACCTCGGTGGCCTGCGCCGCCTCGAGATGCAGCGCGCCCAGGCGATTATGGGTATCGACCACCGCTGGCTCGGTTACCAGGACTCCGGCCTGCCCGAGGAGGGTGAGACTGTTCCGGAAGGATCCTTCGCCACCATCCCGCTGGAGATATCGGCGGAGCCCCTGGTGGCCCTGATCCGCCGTTACCGTCCCCAGGCACTTGTCACCTACGACGAAATCGGGGGATACCCGCACCCCGACCACATCCGCACGCACGAGATCTCGATGTTCGCGTTCCGCGCGGCCGCCGATCCCGACCAGTATCCGGGAACCGGGGAGCCGTGGCAGATCAGCAAGGTCTACTACGACCGCATCTTCAACGCCGCCCGGATGCGTGCCGTGCACACCCTGCTGACCGAGACCATGCCGGGAAACCCGCTGATCGAGGCGATCGAGGGCATGAAGCGCTGGATGGACGACGCGCCCGACCTCGCCACCACGCACATTCCCGTCGGCGACTTCTTCGAGGTGCGCGACAACGCCCTCAAGGCACACGCCAGCCAGGTGGCGCCGGACAGCCCGTTCTTCTTCTGGCCGAACGACCTGCTGCGCACGGCGTGGCCGACCGAGGAATTCCAGCTGGTCGAATCCAACGTCTCCTCTGAACTACCGGAGACCGACCTGTTCGCCGGTGTTGTCGACACCGACGCAGGCATCACACACACCACAGACCCGATTAACACCACAGACCCGATTAAGAAAACTGACGAGGTCACCGCATGATTGCCCTGTCCGCACTTGGGCTCGCCGCCGGAGTAGCCCTCACCACCACCCCTGTGCCGATGCCGGCCTACGAGGGGGACCCGAACCTGATCACCCCCGGGGTGTTCGGCTTCATCGCTATCTTCCTGGTCGCCCTGGCGACCGTGTTCCTGCTCCTCGACATGAACCGCCGGGTTCGCCGCACCAACTATCGCGAGATGGCCCGCCAGCAGATCGCCGCAGAGCAGGCCGCCGGTCTCGAACAGTCCGACGCTCCCGGGGCACCCCCAAAGGTCGACTAAGGGCGCGAAGGCTTATAGAACGAGGTGGATGTCGGGTTCCGACATCCACCTCGTTCTGGTTACAAGCGTTTGCGTTTGCTCTCGCCTCGGTGACGGCCGCTCCGGGCCGGTTAGAACACCGGGGGATGGGTGGCGACGAGGAAAATGCCTGTCCAGTGGCACAGGAACGCCAACAGGGTGAGCGAGTGGAAGATCTCGTGGAACCCGAATTTGCCCGGGAA
>JAODAO010000450.1 GCA_025463465.1 Glaciihabitans sp.
GCAAACCGACCCGGTCGGGATCGCTCAGCACCTCCGACGCACCGGCCACCGAGGACAGTGAGGCCGTTGCCCGGCTGCGCGCCGGTGGGGCGATCATTCTCGGCAAAACCACCACCCACGAGTTCGCCTTCGGGGTCAACACCCCGGCCAGCCGTAACCCGTGGGACCTCGGCCGAATCCCGGGGGGAAGCAGCGGAGGTTCGGGTGCCGCTATGGCTGCCGACCTCGCGGCAGCCTCTCTCGGCACCGACACGGGAGGGTCCATCCGCATACCGGCAGCCCTCACCGGCCAAGTCGGGCTGAAGGCCACCTACGGCCGGGTCAGCAAGCGTGGGGTCACCCCGCTCAGCTGGTCGCTCGACCACGCCGGCCCCATCACTAAAACTGTTGCCGACAGCGCCCTGCTGATGAACCTGCTCGGCGGGTTCGACGCGGGCGACCCCTACAGCGTCAACCGTCCCACCGAGGACTTCACCGCCGATCTCAACCGCGGGGTAGCAGGCCTGCGCCTCGGGGTGAGCGACCACTGGTTCGGCGACACCCTCGACCCAGATGTGGCAGCGGCCTTCGAGGTGGCCATCCGCGACCTCGAACGCCTCGGCGCAACGATCGTGCCGCTGACATTCCGCAACGTCGAGCTCAGCGGAGCGATCTGCAACGTCATCGCCGGGGCCGAGGCCTCCGCATTCCACGAGATAAGGGCGAACGAGAACCCGGAACTGTTCACCGAGGAAGTGCTGCTGGCCATCCGCGCCGGTGCTCTCTACAGCGGGACAACCCTGGTCAACGCCTACCGGGCCCGCGACCTTGTCCGCGACGGAGCCCGCGAGGTCTTCGCCCAGGTGGACGCGCTCATCTCACCAACGATCCCCAAGGTGGCGCCGCTCTACGGATCCCTGACGGCGGAACTCGCCGGGATTGAGGTGCCCATCCTCGACGCCATCAACCGGATGACCGTACCCGCGAACATCATCGGCTCGCCCGCGCTGGCGCTGCCGATGGGACTCTCCGGGGAGGGCCTACCGATCAGCCTGCAGGTGATGGGCCGCCCCTTCGACGAGCGCCTGCTGCTCGCGATCGGCCACGCCTACGAGCAGAACACCGCCTGGCACACCCTGCGGCCAGCGCTCGACTGGGTCTGATCCGGGCAGACCACACCAGAGCCGACCCGACGGGACGTCGTGCACCACGACATCCACCACTGAACTCCACCCCTTCATTTCACACCGCCCTGCAGCGTGTTTTTGGAGACCCCTTTTACCCGCTCCCACCCATCAGAAAGTGAGCACAACCGTGAGCAAATCTGGAATCGACATGGACACAAGCGACTTCGCTGCCGTCCTGAAAACGGCGCAGCTTGAGCTGTCGCCCGAGCGCATCACCGAGTTGGCGCCCGAGGCCATCGCGACCCTCAGCATGGTTCGCGCGGTCAGCGAGGTCTCGCTCGGCGAGACCACCCCACAAACCGCCTTCAACGCCTCCTGGGAATAAGGAAAAAGGAAAACGACATGGAACCCTACGAACTATCCCTCGCCCAGGTCTCCGAGAAGATCCGCACCAAGGAGCTCTCGCCGCTGGAACTGACGGAGTCGGCGCTCGCCCGCCTCGACGCCGTTGAACCACACATCACCGCGTTCGCCACCGTCACCGCCGAGGCAGCGCTCGCCCAGGCCACCGCCGCGACCGAGGAAATCGCCGCCGGCACGTACCGCGGCCCGCTGCACGGCATCCCGATTGGGGTGAAGGACCTCTACAACACCGCCGGGGTGCGCACTACCTCGAGCAGTGCCCAGCGTGCCGACTACGTTCCCGACGCGGACAGCGCCGCCGTGGCCAAACTGTATGAGGCCGGCGTTGTGGTGCTCGGCAAAACCCACACCCACGAGTTCGCGTTCGGCGCGACCACCCCCACCACCCGCAACCCGTGGGACACCAGCACCGTACCCGGCGGCTCCAGCGGCGGATCGGGTGCCGCCGTCGGCGCCGGCGTGACCCTGATCGCGCTCGGCAGTGACACCGGTGGCTCGATCCGCATCCCCGCCGCCGTCTGCGGGACGGTTGGCCTCAAGCCCACCTACGGCCGAGCGTCCCGCGCCGGGGTCGCCTCGCTGTCCTGGTCACTCGACCACGTGGGACCGCTGACCCGCAACGTCACCGACTCGGCGATTGTGCTGAATGCGATGGCCGGCTACGACCGCCGCGACCCGGCCACCGTGAACCGCGCCGTTCCGGACTTCACCGCCGGGATCAACGACGGTGTCGCGGGGCTGAAGATCGGCATCCCGACCAACTTCTTCAACCACAACGTCGATCCCGAGATCACCGAAGCCACTGCCGCGGTCGCCGCGCTCTATGAGAGCCTTGGTGCCGAACTGGTCGAGGTCGAGGTGCCCATGGCCGAGCTCCTCGTGCCCACCCTCTGGGGAATCATGATGCCGGAGGCCAGCGCCTACCACCGCGAGGTGATGCGTAAGACTCCGGAATTGTTCACCGAGGAAGTGCGCACCCTCCTGCAGATCGGCGAATCGATCCTGGCGGTCGACTACGTCAACGCCCTGCGCGTTCGCACCCTGATGCAGGCCGCCTGGCGCGACCTGTACTCGACGGTGGACGTTGTGCTGGCACCGACGGTGGCCTCTCTGGCATTGAACGCGGAGAATCCGGTCACCACCTGGGGTGACGGAAGCGTCGAGGGCGGCACCAGCGCGTACTCGCGGCTCTGTGGCCCGGCGAACCTCACCGGTATGCCGGCGCTGAGTGTGCCGTCCGGCTTCTCAAAGTCCGGCCTGCCCATGGGTGTGCAACTGATCGGGCGCCCATTCGAGGAATCCGTCATCCTGCGTGCCGGCCGTGCGCTGGAGGAGGCGACCGACTTTGTGGGTCGCATCGCTCCGTTGAAAGACCTGGCCCTGGCGTAAGTCACGCCCCTGGCCGTGTGCCGCCCCGACTCCTCTCGAGTCGGGGCGGCACG
>JAODAO010000451.1 GCA_025463465.1 Glaciihabitans sp.
GCCGTTCACGCGGGCCGCCCTGCAGCGACTGATGTGGGAGCACGCCGGGGTCCACCGCTCCGGCGAAGGCCTCGCCGCCGCCGCCGACCAGCTCGCCTACTGGATTGCCGCGCGTGCGGAGGCAACCGAGAGCACCCCTCTCAGCACCCCTCCTAGCGTTCCTCTCAGCGTCGCCGAACGCGAGGACTCCAACCTCCTCGACCTCGCCCAGCTCATCGTGGGCTCCGCGCTGCAGCGCCGGGAGTCCCGCGGGGCTCATTTCCGCTCCGATTTTCCCGAACAATCACCCGAATTCGCCCGACACATCGTGCGGGCACGAGAGGTATTTGCGCTGTGCTGACTCCCCAGATCATCCACACCGTGGTGCGGGCAGCCCTCACCGAGGACGCCCCCTGGGGTGACATCACCTCCGAGCTGCTCATCCCCGCCGAGGCTCGCGCCACCGCCAACCTCGTGGCCCGGGAACCCGGTGTGTTCAGTGGCGGCGCGGTGTTCGAGGCCGCGATGTCGCTCGACACGTCCACCGTCAGCACCCTGCACGTTGCCGACGGGAGCACCTTCGCCGCCGGTGACATCCTCGCCAGTGCGACCGGTCAGGCCAGGGCCGTGCTCACCAGCGAGCGCGTCGCCCTCAACCTGGTGCAGCGGATGAGCGGCATCGCCACCCTCACCGCCCAGTACGTCGCGCTTACCGCCGGCACCGGGACGCGCATCGTCGATACCCGAAAAACCACCCCGGGACTGCGCGCCCTGGAACGCCATGCCGTGCGCAACGGCGGTGGCCACAACCACCGCTTCTCACTGTCGGACGCGGTGATGGCGAAGGACAATCACCTCGCCGTCCTGATGGCCCACGGTGGACTCAGCCTCACCGAGGCCCTGCTGAAGGTGCGTTCGCAGTTGTCCCACACCACCCACCTCGAGGTGGAGGTCGACCGCCTCGACCAGATCGAAGCCGTCCTCGCCGGCGGGGTGGACACGATAATGCTCGACAACTTCACCCTCGACGACCTGCGCACCGGTGTTGGACTGGTCAACGGTCGAGCCATCGTCGAGGCCAGTGGCAACGTCAACCTCGGCACGGTCGCCGCCATCGCAGCGACCGGGGTCGACGTCATCTCCGTTGGTGCCCTCACCCACAGCGTCCGGGCTCTCGACCTCGGGCTCGACGTGGTGGTCGACCCTTCCGGACCCCGGCTCACACCGGAACCGGAACTTGACCGATGATCTACCTCGACTCTGCCGCCACCACCCCGGTGCGGCGTGAGGTGCTCGAGGCGATGTGGCCATACCTGACCGGCGATTTCGGAAACCCCTCCAGCCACCACACCGTCGGCGAATCGTCGGCTCGCGCCCTCGCCGACGCCCGCGGCACCGTCGCAGCGTCGCTGGGCTGCCGCCCCGGCGAACTCATTTTCACCTCCGGCGGCACCGAGTCGAACAACCTCGCCATCAAGGGCCTCGCCCTCGGCCGGCTGCGCGGCCGCCACATCGTCACCACCCCGATCGAGCACGAGGCTGTCCTGCAGTCTGTTGACTATCTCCGCCGTCTGCACGGTTTTGAGGTCAGCTACCTGGCCGTCGATTCAACCGGGCTGGTGGACGCCGAGGAGCTTGCCGCCGTGCTGCGCCCCGACAGCACCCTCGCCAGCGTGATGTATGCCAACAACGAGGTGGGAACGGTGCAGCCCGTCGCCGAACTGGCTGCCGTCGCCCGTGCCGCTGGGGTGCCCTTCCATACCGACGCCGTGCAGGCCGCCGGCTGGCTCGACACGTCCATCGCGACCCTCGGCGTCGACGCACTCACCATCTCCGGCCACAAGCTTGGCGCCCCGAAGGGTATCGGCGCCCTCTTTGTGCGCGGACGCCTTCCCCTGGAACCGCTGCTGCACGGGGGAGGCCAGGAGCGGGGCCACCGCTCCGGCACGGAGAACGTCGCTGGCGCCGTTGCACTGGCCACCGCTGTCACCCTCGCCGAACGGGACCGCCTCCGGAACGCCTCCGCGGCGACTGTGGCCCGGGATGTCTTCGTCGCCCAGGTGCTGGCTGCGGTGCCCGGTGCGCGGCTCACCGGTCATCCCCACCACCGACTTCCCGCGTCAGCGTCGTTTGTGTTCCCCGGGACGAACGGCGAGACGGTGCTGCTCGAACTGGAACGCCGAGGGGTCGTGAGCTCCAGCGGCTCGGCCTGTGCGGCGGGCAGCGACGAAGCCTCCCACGTTCTGCTGGCAATGGGCTTGTCGGCTGACGTCGCCCAGACCGCGGTGCGTTTCACGTGGTCACCCGACGTTGGACTGGACGGGTTGAAGCGGGCCGCGATGGACCTGCAGGAAGCGGTTGCCGAGGTGACGTCGCTCGGCGCTTCCTCCTGACCGCGGAACAGTCGACACGGAATGAGCTACCGGGACGCATCTACTCACTAGTCTGTGCCTATGACCGTCCCGCCGCCGACACCCGCAGCACGTCGGATGATGGTTCGCGCACGGGCGCTGAGCAACCGTATTCCCACCAAATGGCTGTTCACGGGGGTT
>JAODAO010000473.1 GCA_025463465.1 Glaciihabitans sp.
TGTTGGCGGGCAGGTGGATGCTGTGCGGCGCAGGCAGGGGGAGGCGTGGGTCGCCCTTCTCCTGGCAGGCCCGCCAGAACGGCGTGAACACCTTGTAGGGGGTTCCGCCGCCGTTGGTGACGGTCCACGGCTCGAACAGGAGGCTGGCCTGGAAGCTCTGCACGTCGAGACCGGCCTCGCGCAGGCTCGTTTTGAGGTTCGCATCGATGGCGCGGGCACCGGAGTAGCGGCGGTTCCAGTAGACAGCACCCGCGTTGGTCTCGGCGACCAGCTTCGGCACCTCGACCTCGGCCGCCCCACGGCGCAGCACCAACCGGCCACCGAGTTCGGTGATGGACTCACCGAGCGCAATAAGACTGTGGTGCAGCCACCAACGGCTGGCCGCGCCGATCGGGCGCACCTGCTCGCTCTCGTCGTCGAGGAGGTAAAGCACCACCACCGGGTGGCCTAGCTGGGTGGCCTCGAACAGCGCCGGGTTGTCGGCCACCCTCAGGTCGTCGCGCAGCCACACGATGGTGGTCGGGCCGTTGAGGTTCTCGGTCGGGGTTTCGGGGGAGCTGGAGGGTGCTGAGCGTGGCACGGTCGTTCCGATTCTCTGGTGCGAAGTCGAAAGAGCCGCGGACGGCTCACACGTCGTTATTGTCGACGCTTCTTCGTAGCTTGTCAGTCAGATCCCGAAGTTGGCTGAGTTCTTCCGGGGTAAGGGCCCCACCCACGTGACGGGCGATGGACGCGGAATGTGCAACAGCTACGCGGCGGAACATCGCGTAACCAGACTCCGTCAACGACACAAAGGTGCCGCGCCCGTCTCCGGGGTCTTTGTCCTTGCTGACCAGGCCCCGCACCGACAGGCGGTCGACGAGGCGGCTGACGCTCGGCTGGGTGAGCAGCAGGTGACGATTCAGGTCGCGGATACGCAACCGGTGCCCCTCGTGCCTGGACAGGTTGAAGAGGACGTCGTATTCATTGAACGACAGGTCACCGTGCGGAAACTCTTTGTTGAGCTGGCGCAGGACGGTCACCTGCGCGCGGAACAACGCTTCCCAGGTGGTGATGGCCGTCGTTGTCTGCTTGTTCACAATCCAACTGTAGGCAGTTGCCAGCCTTCGCGACCAATTGCGCGGTGGTGGATGACTCCACTCGGGCTTTGTGCGATGAAGAAGGTCATCGAACAGGCCCGTCAGACAGGCGGTTGAATATGTTCGATGAACAGGGCCGTTAAACAGGATTGAGGGCCGGTTTCAGAGGCTTGAAACCGACCCTCTCCCTTGCACCAAGAGTGTCCTGCAATCACATTCCGCAGAAGCTGCCACAGCAAACAACTTCTACCCCTGAACTGTATAACGGACGGGTAACGAAGCGCTAGTTATGGAAACGTTATTTTCCTGAAAGTTTGCTTTGCGTGGGAAACAAGCTCGTTGATACCTCGATCGAGCTACGCATCACCTCGTTCACGGCCGCTGTTGGATTGCTCCTCGGTGCATCGGTAAGTGATTCTGCGTCGCAGCAATTCACGATCGGTGAACCTGCCGTTCAGGCCGCTTGCTCCTGCCCCGCCTCTGGGGTTCCCCAGGGCCCGAAACGACGGCGTTTCCTCACGAGATCTGCGCTATAAATAACGCGTGCACAACAACGAGTACGACTCCTTCGGGCCGTGGATCGACGAGATAATAACGGAAGACGACATCCCACGTCTTTACCGTGACTATCCGCTTGATCTTGAGCAGGCGCTCCTCGTTCTGAAGGTGCCACGCGATATCGCTCGACGCGATGCCACCCCCGCTATGCACCTCTACGACGCCCTGCTGGCCGTACGGTCGGAGGAACTGACCGTCCTCCAGCGCACGGACGATACATACTCCGTTCTTCGGGTGCCCATTGACAGTGTCTTCGCCATCGAAGACTCCGCCGTCCTTCTCGACGGACGGTTGACAATCCATCTCGTCGACCGGGGGCCCGTGACGATTCGGTACAACGGTTCCGCGCAACGCACCATCACCCGACTGACTTCGCTCCTGCGCGACCTCGCTGGCGCCGCGACCGCGGGGCCGGGCACCGCCCCGGCAGGTAGCAACACTGCCGACGATGACGTCCGTGCAATCCTTACTTCGGAGAAGGATCATGGGCTTCTCAACGACTGTCGTGAATTGCTCGCCCGGGAGCCAGATGCGCGCTTCGTCTCAGGCTATGCCTCGCAACTGGTGCACCCGGTAGGTGGTGGTCTGGTTGCCTTGGCGCACCGCTTCCGTCCAGCGCACCTGCAGGGGGCGATCATGCTCGAAACGCCGACGTCACTCATCTATACACATCGCCGGGACGCCCTGGTCCGAGGCCACGCTAAGGATTTGTCGCGTGCCACGACGGTGATATTTCCCGACCGGGTGACGAGCATCAGCACGATCCCACATCCGTTTTACGCGGGGGTCGACGTGGTGCACGTGGGCACGGCCGCATCGACTATGCCGTTCACTATCCCAACAAATGCCCCCTGGGCCGGAAGTTCGTTCGTCCAGCGGACCCCGATAGCAAGCTAGCTGACGTTCGGTCTCCGGACGTCCGTCGTCGTCCCATCTCGTCCCATCTCGTCCCATCTCGTCTCACCGTCGGAGGTAAGGATGCCCAGCCGGTTGCTTCGCCGGGATCGCGAGGGCTGAAGGCGAAGGCCGGGTTGACGAAGGTCGAGTCCTCCGGCACGCCGACACAGCGTCGACGTTACGGACGATCGACCTGGTTGCGAACCGAGGCCGATTCCACCGGGGCAACGCGATGGGTGGCGCACCAACTGTAAAGAAGCTGCAAACCGTCGTATGACCGGGATCCTGGTTCGGCGGAGAAAACCAGCATCGTGAGGCCTCGGTCGGAGGAAAGGTCCATCTGCTGGAACGTGAGGCTCAGGTCTCCTACGACCGGGTGATGGATGTCCTTGGTTCCCGTGCGGTGCTCTTTGACGTCGTGGGACCCCCAGAGCCTACGGAACAGGTCACTCTGCGTGGAGAGCTCACCGACCAGATCGCTCAGTTTCCGGTCGTAGGGGGAACGGCCCGCCTCTGCGCGAAGGATCGCGACAATCTGACGGGCGTTGCCTTCCCAGTCCTGGTAAAAGGTTTGTGCCCGGACGTCGAGAAAAACGAACCGGGCCGCGTTGGCCGGTGGTCGTGCGTCGACGAACATTTCGGAGAACAGCGCGTGCCCGAGCCGGTTGGTGGCGACGGCATCGAGGCGTCCATTCTGGACAAACACTGGCACGGTCGACATGGCGTCGATGGTCTGTTGCGTGCTTGCGCTGACCTGCTGCGTGCGACCAGCGTTGCGACGGCGCTGCGGATTAATGCCAGCATTCGCGGCACGAACAAGGTCACAGAGATGCGCGTGCTCTGCTTCATCCAGCTGCAGTGCCCGGCTGACGCCGTCGATTACAGCGTCGGACACGCCTGCAGCGTTTCCACGTTCCAACCGTTTGTAATACTCGGAGCTCACACCGGCGACCATGGCGACTTCTTCCCGGCGCAGCCCGGGAACGCGGCGGCGGCCACCGAAGTCGGGGATGCCGGCTTGTTCGGGGCTCAGCTTGGCCCGGCGCGAGGTCAGAAACTCGCTGAGGTCGTCGTGGATGGTCATGGAGCACAACCTACGCCGTTTTGAACGCGCTAAAGGGGCCCTGTCAGTGAACCCGTATACAGGGCCACGCTAACCCGCGCGTTCCGGAGTTGACTCACAGAACACGCTGCCGCAACAGGGCGGCCAAGCCCCATGAAAGGCACCACCATGACTGAAAAAAATGTTTGGTTCGTCACCGGAGCAGCCCGCGGAATGGGCGTCGACATTGTCACCGCTGCCCTGGCGGCCGGTCATTCCGTTGTCGCTACAGCCCGTGACGCCGGCAAAGTCACCGCTGCCCTCGGCGAGCACGTGAACCTCCTCGCCGTGTCCCTGGACATCACCGATCCCGCGGCTTCGGAGGCCGCCGCCAGTGCGGCTGTCGAGCGGTTCGGACGTATCGACGTGCTGGTGAACAACGCCGGCAACTTCTACGCCGGATACTTCGAAAACATCAGTGACGAGCAGATGCGCAAGCAGATGGAGACGAACTTCTTTGGTCCCCTCAACGTCACCCGCGCAATTCTCCCGGTTATGCGCAGGCAGCGCGCCGGCCAGGTCATCACCATCACCTCCG
>JAODAO010000477.1 GCA_025463465.1 Glaciihabitans sp.
CCAGGACCATGGCGATGGCCGCCAACCAGAGCGAGCCCATCGAGAACTACACAGAGAAGGTGGATGCTGCGAAGGCCACCATTGAGGCAGACCCCGACTTTGTGCCAGACAGCTGGAACGCCTACCGGGTTGTTCCCGACTCGGTTGAATTCTGGCAGGCGTAACGAGAACGCGACCAGGTGCGGCTGCGCTACCGACGCGACGGAGCTGGCTGGATCAAGGAGATCCTCTGGCCGTGATCGCGGGCTGAGCGAGCGTGGATCGGGTGCTGACCGGGTGTGGTTCTGGCACTGATTGCGTGTTGATCGGGTGTGGATCCGGCTCGAGTCGGGATGAGAGTCGCTCCCAATTTCTGGCCCGAATCCTGGCCCGATTGTGGGGCGTTCACGGGGCGCCCGCTGGCATGGCATTATCAAAACTATGCAGCGCACCGTCTCCGCCCACATTGAACTCGACATCCGTGGGATCACGAACATGGTGTTCAGTATGAGCGCCGCTACCGGGGCCAGTATCTCGAATGAAAAGGTGCAGTTCGCGCTCGACGGGGTCGACCAGGAATTCACCGAACTCGCCGACGTGCACGGGGGGCGCCTTCACCAGTTCGTGACAGATAAAGGCCGAATAGTCGTCGACTACTTCGCCCAGGTCTCCGAGCGCCAGGATCCGGTAGCCACTACCGAACTCGACCTCATTACCTACCTGCGTCCCAGCCGCTACTGCCAGTCCGACAGCCTGTTCCCCACCGCCCGCAGCGAGTTCTCCGGCCTGTCCGGCTTCGACCTGTTGCGTGCTGTTACCGACTGGGTTTGGACGCGCATCGCCTACGTCTCCGGTTCGAGCCTGCCGACCGACGGCGCTACTCGCACGCTGCTCGCGCGCCAGGGAGTCTGCCGCGACTTCGCCCACGTCACAATCACGATGCTGCGTGCCATGGATGTTCCGGCCCGAATGGTCGCCGTCTACGCCCCGGGGCTGTCGCCCATGGACTTCCACGCGGTCGTCGAGGCCTGGATCGAAGGCCAGTGGTGGGTCGTTGATGCCACTCGCCTCGCCCCGCGCCAGTCGCTGCTGCGCATCTCGACCGGCCGCGACGCCGCCGACACCGCCTGGCTCACCAGCAACTGGACAGACCTCGCGGTCAAGTCGCTCCTGGTGACCGTTAGCGCCGATGAACTGCCACAGGATGACCACATCCAGCTGGTGCAGCTCGGCTAGTAGGTGACGTGGCGGGGGATTCGGTCAGGCCGCGCGACATTAGGTCAGGCCGCGCGACATTAGGTCAGGCCCTTATAGGTGTCTCGGGTAAGATCGACCCCCGTGAATCCTGCCGAACTTTCTGCCTCCCTGCTCGCCATCGTCTCTGGTCTGCTGGAGCGTCGCGGATCCACTACCGAGATCACCATCGGTGACGTCGCGCTGGAGCGCCCACGCAACCGTGACCACGGTGACTGGGCCTCGAACATCGCCATGAAGCTAGCCAAACCGCTCGGTTCGAACCCGCGCGAAATCGCCACCGAGATCACCGCGCAGCTGGAGAAGGTGGATGGCGTCGCCTCGGTCAGCATCGCCGGTCCCGGTTTTATCAACATCACCCTCGATGCCGCTGCCGCTGGTGAGATCGCGCGCACCATCATCGAGCAGGGGGAGGCGTACGGCCGCAACACCGGGCTCGTCGGCCAGAGCATCAACCTCGAGTTCGTCTCGGCCAACCCCACCGGCCCGCTGCACATCGGCCACACCCGCTGGGCAGCCCTCGGCGACTCGCTCGCCCGTGTGCTGCGCGCCTCAGGTGCGACGCTCGCCACCGAGTTCTACATCAACGACGCCGGCAACCAGATGGACAACTTCGGTGCCTCCATTCTGGCCGCCGCCAAGGGTGAGCCGACCCCCGAGAACGGGTACCCGGGCCAGTACATCACCGACCTGGCCGTCAAGGTGCTCGACCTCGAACCGACCCTGCTGACGCTGGGGGATGACGAGGCTCTCGCGGTCGCGCGTGAGACCGGTTATCGCCTTCAGCTTGGGGAGATCCAGGCATCACTCGAACGTTTCAACGTGCACTTCGACGTCTGGTTCAGCGAGCGGGACCTGCACGCGGTAGACGCCACGTCCGGGCACAGCGCCATCGACACGGCCATCGATCGCCTGCGCGCCCAGGGGCACGTCTACGACGCGGATGACGCCGTCTGGGTTCGCACCACCGACTTCGGTGACGACAAGGACCGCGTCATTCGCCGTGGCAACGGAATCTTCACGTACTTCGCCGCCGACGCCGCCTACTACCTGAGCAAAAGCGACCGCGGTTACGCGCACAAGATTTACCTGCTCGGTGCAGACCACCACGGTTACGTACACCGCCTGAAGGCCCTCGCCGGCAGCGCCGGGGATGACCCGGAACGCGACATCGAGGTGCTGATCGGCCAGCTTGTCAGCATCAATGGTGCCCGTCTGTCCAAGCGTGCAGGAAACATCATCGAGTTGAACGACCTACAGACGTGGCTGGGCACCGACGCGCTGCGCTACTCGCTCGGCCGTTACCCCGCCGATTCACCGCTCGCGCTCGACCCCGAACTGTTGCAGAAGCGCACCAACGACAACCCCGTCTTCTACGTTCAATATGCACACGCGCGCACCCACCAGGTCGCCCGCAACGCATCAGCGTCCGGGGTGACCCGCGAGGTGTTCGACGCCAGCCTGCTCACCCACGAGACGGAAAGCATCCTCCTCGGCATCCTGTCGGAGTTTCCCCGCGTGATCCTGCAGGCCGCCGAACTGCGTGAGCCGCACCGAGTCGCGCGCTACAGCGAGGAACTCGCCGGCGCCTACCACCGCTGGTACGACAACTGCCGCGTCACCCCGCTCGGTGAAGAAGAGGTCACCGACGTGCACCGCACCCGCCTGTGGCTGAACGATGCAACCGGGGTGGTTCTGCGCAACGCCCTCGACCTGCTCGGAGTCAGCGCCCCCGAGAGGATGTAATCGTGACCGATACAGCTGCGGTCGACCCGAGCTTCCCCCCGAGCACCGCTTCGAGTGTCCCTCCGAGCATCCCCTCAGCGCCACCCGGGACATCCACCGGTTCAGGCGCTTCCAAAAAACGACGGCGTCGGCGCGGCTGGCTGATCGCCTTGGTCGTGTTCATCATCGTGCTTGTGATCGGATACTTCGTGGCTGAAAAAATCGCAAGGAACTACGCCGAGGGGTACGTGCGCGAGCGCATCGTCGCCGCCCTCGAACTTCCGAACGGTGACGGGGTCGGTGTTGACCTCGGCGGTGGGTCGTTCCTACTGCAGGCCGCCGCCGGTCGCATCAACACCCTCGGCGTGACAATCGACAAGGTGGATGTCGGGGAGCTGAGCGGCGCTGCAGTCGTCTCAGCGACCGGGGTTCCGTTGAACCCGAAGTCCGCCGTTGAAACGATGAACATCGACTTCACCCTCGACGAGGACCAGCTCACCACCCTCACCAAAAGTGTGAGCGACGTCGAACTTGACGGCGTCAGCATTGACGGCGACGTAGTGCGGGTCTCGGCGACCCTGTCGCTGTACACGTTGAGCGTGCCGATCAGCGTGGGGCTGACCCCCGGCGTCGGTGGGGGAGGCGGCGACATCGTGCTGACGCCCGCCGACATCTCGGTTGCCGGCCAGACCCTGACGGCTGAGGCCGTTCAGGAAGGAATCTTCGGTTCGATCGCCGCGCCGCTGCTGGCACCGCGTTCGTTCTGCGTGGCCTCCGAACTGCCAGCAGCGCTCACCCTCACCGGGGTACGCACCGAAGGCAAAACTCTTGTGGTGACGCTAAACGGCGACGGTATTGTGCTGGGTGGCGACCTGTCGACCAAGGGCACCTGCTAACAGAGGTCCGCCTGGAGCGACCCACCGCCCGTAGCGATCAGCTACCCGTGGTGACCAGCTACCCGTAGTGACCAGCCGCCTGCGATTAGCGATCGAGCCAGCCGAGGTCCTGGGTGGCGTTGATGGCCAGGAGTACGCCAACGATGCCGACCACCCAGGCCGTGGTGCTCGCGGCGTTTTTGGTGAGCCAGCGGTCGAGCCTGCCGAGCGGTTTGTCGAGCGTGCGTGCGGCGACCAGCCTGCCGAGGGTGAGGACCAGCGCAGGAGCGATCATCACCACGCAATAGCCGAGGAGCAGCAGTCCGGACTGCGGCCACGGTGGACCCTGGGTCGAGATCAGGCCGATGCCCGCAAGGTACGGCAACATCGACGCAACCTCGATTAACGCCGCTGTCAGTGCCAGTAGCATCAGGGCGCCGGTGGACCCGCCGCCTGACCCGCCGCCTGCACCACGACCTGAATCGAAGCGTGAGCCGCGAGCAGTGCTTTCGCTGCCTCCGTAGCTCCCGTAGCTCCCGTAGCTCCCGTAGCTCCCGTCGCTTCCGCCGGGGTCGCCGCCGTGCATTGCCTTGGCCCGCCAGCTGTTCACACGCCCGCCGCCGGATGCCACTCGCTCCGCTGCACGTGCCTTGGCCCTCTTCGAATCCAGCTGGAAGCTGAAAATCAGCAGGCCTATCCCGAGGAGGAACTGGGCGACCAGGAACCAACGCGCCTGCAGCACCCCATCGAAGCGGGAGAAAAATGCGTCAGCACCGAACATCACCACCAGGCCCACCGCGAAATAAAACACCATGATGGTGCCGAGATACGCCAGGATGCGACCCACCCGCAGGCGGCCGGGGGTCATCAGGAGCCACACCGGGATCAGCAGCGTGCCGAAGCTTGTCGCGTCGATCAGCGCGAGCACGGCGAGGATGCCAAGCAGGGCGAACGGGGTACCGGGGGAATCAAGGGTTCCGCCGAAGATATCGGTCATGGCCCAAGCATGACCGGCCCGGCTTCTCGGGTCGTCCGGCAAACGGATGATCATGCTCCTACATCTTTTGACGGACGCGGCGTGGGCGAATCTGTGCTGATACTGTCCTGTGACCTCCGACGAGCAACGTGACGAGCCGCGCAACATCCACCTGCGCCATGATGCGCTCAGCGCGTTGGCGACCGTCGCCGTCGCGGCACTGCTGATCGCCCTTGGACTGGTGGACCTGCTGAACGGGGTGCCGACGCCGGCCTGGGCAGCAACCCTCGTCTCGCCGTGGTGGCACCTTGTACCGGTGCTGGTCGGTGGGATGGCGATGTTAGGCGAGCGGCGATGGCCGGTGCTGGCCTTCGGGGTGGGAACGATTGCCTTCGCCGTCGACGTCGCGCTCGGGGGCAGTCTCGCGATGACCATCGTCTGGTGGGACCTGCTGTACGCCGTCGGTTTGTATGCCGGGCGGCGCTGGCGACTCGCCATCACCGGCACCCTGATTACCGTGACGGCGGCTCTTTCCGTAGTGGCGGCTGAGTACAACCGTGACCTGGCGCAGTTCCTGTTGACGGCGCTCCAGGTCGGGTCCATTGCGCTGGTGCCTCTCTGGTGGGCTGCCTCGGTGCGCCAGGCCCGCGAACTCGCTGCCGTCGCAGGCGAACGAGCTCGCCTCGAAGTAGAACGGGCACGTCTCGAAGTGGAACGGGCTAACGGCCTCGTTCGTATCGCGGAGCTCGACCGGGCAGACGCGGTGCGGGCAGAGCGGACGGCCATGGCCCGCGACCTGCACGACGTGATCTCGTCGCACCTTTCCGCTATCGCCATCCACTCCGGGGTGGCACTGGCCGCACCCGCGGACGGTGAACGGGACCGGTCAGCGCTCGCCCAGGTGCGGGCGGCGAGTCTTGCGTCCCTCGATGAGATGCGCCTGATGATCAACCTGCTTCGCTCGGACACCGCCGAACCCTTCACCACCCACGAGGGCATGGCAGCCCTGCCGGCGCTGCTTCGCTGGGCCGAATCATCCGGGCTTGTCATCAACGCCGAGTATCCCGACCGGATCGAACCGAACCTGCCCACCGCCGTAGACCAAGCGGCGATGCGGGTAATGCGGGAGGCGCTCACGAACTCGCTCAAGCACGGGGCAGGGGACGCCCAGCTCAACGTGCGGGTGCATGGGGACGCCCTCACCATAGAAGTGCGCAACCGTTACAAGGCGCCCACGACGTCATCCGGCGGTGGAACCGGGCTGGTATCCATGCGCGAACGTGTTGTGGCGCTGGACGGCGACTTTCTCGCCGGAGACACGGGTGCCCGCGACACGGGTGCCGGCGACGCAGGTGCAGACGACAGGGGCGCAGGCGATACGGCTTCAGGCGACCTCGGCGCACAGTGGCTGGTCAAGGCGTCTTTCCCGCTCAAAGCGGGCGTGATGCAGACGTGGACACAACAGGAAGAGGCAGCGGGGTTGGATACACAGGAGTTAGGTGTACACCAGTTAGGCGCCCAGCAATCGGGTACACAGCGGTTACGCGCTCAGGAGTTGGGTGCCCAGAAGTGATCCGGGTTCTGCTCGCTGATGACCACGCCGCTATCCGCGCGGGTATGAGACTGCTGCTGGCGCAGACAAGCGACCTCGAGGTCGTCGCCGAAGCGGCGGATGGCGCCTCGGCGGTTGCCGCAACCCGGGAGCACCGTCCGGACGTTGTGGTGATGGACATCCGGATGCCGGGGATGGATGGGATCGAGGCGACAGCGGCTATCACCGCAGACAATCTGGCCGACGTGCTTGTGCTCACCACCTTTGACTTCGACGACGTGGTTTTTGGTGCGCTTCGAGCTGGCGCAGCCGGTTTCCTCCTGAAGACCGCGGAGCCGGCGGAGTTGCTCAACGCGATCCGCGCCGTGGCGGCCGGGGACGGTGTGGTTGCCCCCGAAGTCACTCGACGGCTGCTGGCTGCGTTTGTTGCTCAACCCGCGCCTGAGATCGGTGACTCCGGCGAGGTCGCGTCGGGTGGTGGACTCACACCACGCGAGTCTGAAATTCTTACGGAGCTGGGGCGGGGGCTATCCAACGTGCAGATTGCCACGGCGCTGACCATCACCGAGGCAACCGTCAAAACACACGTGTCCCGGGTTCTGGCGAAGCTGGGGGTCCCATCGCGGATGCAGGCCGCTATCGTCGCGCGCGAGCGCGGGCTTGTCTAACGGGCGACCAGCGAACACGATTCACGCTCTCGCTCCGAAGCGACGGCGCGCAGGGGTGTTCCAGTTCCCGCTACTATTAACTCGGCTTCAGGGACCAAGCCGGGTTCGCTCGCCTCACTCGACCAATAATTCCGTGAGGTAACGCCCGTGCTATCCAATCCACTTGCCCCGTCCTGGCTTACCGTGCCCGACGACGCGAATGCTCTTGCGCCAGCGGTCTGGTCAGCGAACGCCGAACGCTCCGACAGCGGAGAGCTTGTTGTTGCCGGTGTGGCCGCTTCCGAGCTCGCACGCCAGTACGGCACACCGCTCTATGTCGTCGACGAGGCAGACGCCCGCTCACGCGCCATCACCATCCGCGAATCATTCGACCGCGAGTTCGCCCGCATCGGCTCCACCGTCAAGGTCTACTACGCCGGCAAGGCATTCCTCTCCATTGAGGTCGCCCGCTGGATGAACGAAGCCGGACTCAACATCGACGTCTGCAGCGGGGGAGAGCTCGCCGTTGCGCTCGCCGCCGGGGTGGATGCTGCGCGCCTCGGCCTGCACGGGAACAACAAAAGCGTTCGTGAGATCGACCGTGCCGTCGGGGTGGGCATCGGGGCTATTGTGCTCGACAGCCCGATCGAGATCCAGCGCGTCGCCGACGCGGCCCGCGCCCACGGCCGGGTGCAGAATGTGCGCCTCCGGGTGAACAGCGGGGTACATGCCTCGACCCACGAATACCTGGCGACGGCCCGCGAAGACCAGAAGTTCGGCATCCCCCTCAGCGAAGTCGCTGAGATCGTAGCCGTCATCCGCTCTCACGACTCGCTGAATTTCCTCGGCCTGCATTCGCACATCGGATCCCAGATCTTCGGTACAGACGGCTTCGCTGAAGCCGCGCGCCGCCTGTTCGACGTGCACGCCGAACTGCTGGCCAGCGGTCCCGTTCCCGAACTGAACCTCGGTGGCGGTTTCGGAATCGCCTACACGAGCGTCGATGAGACCTTTCCAATCAACGAGCTAGCCGCCAGCTTCGCCGACATCGTCTCGGCTGCGGCGACCCGCCTTGGTGTTCCCGTTCCCGTTCTGGCCATCGAGCCGGGCCGGGTGATCATCGGCAATGCCGGCCACACCCTGTACGAGGTCGGAACCATCAAGGACGTCCTGGTCGACGGTGCCGCCGTGCGCAAGTACGTCAGTGTCGACGGTGGGATGAGCGACAACATCCGCCCGGCCCTCTACGGTGCCGACTACAGCGCCCGCCTTGCCAACCGCTCCTCCGCGGCCGAACCGGCCCTTGTCCGGGTTGCCGGAAAACACTGCGAGAGCGGCGACATCGTTGTCCTCGCGGAGTACCTGCCGGGGGATGTCTCACCCGGCGACCTCCTGGCGGTGCCAGCCACCGGCGCATACTGCTGGTCGATGGCAAGCAACTACAACTACCTTGGCCGCCCCCCTGTGGTGGCCGTGCTGGACGGTCGTTCCCGCGTGCTGGTGCGCGGGGAAACCGAAGAAGACTTACTGCGTCGCGACGCGGGATTGGACAACAGATGATCGAGTACCGGAACCTGCGAATCGCCCTCCTCGGCGGTGGCAGCGTCGGTGCCCAGGTCGCGGCACTGCTGCGCGAGCACGGGGATGAGCTTGCCAGCCGCGCCGGCGCCGGCCTCGAACTGGTCGGGGTCGCCGTCCGCGACGTCAACGCCGAACGCCACCCGCCCATCCCGCAGCACCTGCTGACGACCGACGCGGAGGCGCTGATCCTCGGCGCCGACATCGTGATCGAGCTCATCGGTGGCATCGAGCCCGCCCGCACGTACATCCTGCAGGCCATCAACTCCGGCGCCGACGTGATCACCGCCAACAAAGCGCTGCTCGCGACCCACGGCCCCGAGCTCTTCGACGCCGCCGAACAGGTCGGTGCACAGCTGTACTACGAAGCGGCCGTCGGGGGAGCGATCCCCATCATTCGCCCACTGCGCGACAGCCTCGCCGGTGACCGGGTCGAGCGAATTCTCGGCATCGTCAACGGCACCACCAACTTCATCCTCGACCTGATGGACACCAAGGGGGAGTCGCTCGAGTCTGCCCTCGCCACGGCGACGGCCCTTGGTTACGCAGAAGCCGACCCCACCGCGGACATCGAGGGCTACGACGCCGCCCAGAAAGCGGCGATTCTCGCCAGCCTCGCGTTCCACACCACGGTCCCGCTGGAGGCAGTGCACCGCGAGGGCATCACCTCCGTCACCCCCGCCCAGGTCGAATCCGCCCGCAAGGCCGGTTTTGTGGTGAAGCTCCTCGCCATCTGCGAGCGCCTGGTTGACCCCGTCACCGGTGTCGCGGGAGTGAGCGCGCGTGTGCACCCCGCCCTCGTGCCACTTTCCCACCCGCTTGCATCGGTGCACGGTGCGAACAACGCCGTCTTCCTCGAGGCCGAAGCTGCCGGCAGCCTGATGTTCTACGGCGCGGGAGCCGGTGGAATCGAGACGGCGTCCGCCGTGCTCGGTGACCTGGTTTCCGCCGCCCGCCGCCACGTCATCGGTGGCCCCGGCGTTGCGGAATCGACCCACGCGAACCTGCCGGTCCTGCCGATCACCAGCGTCACCACCCGCTACCAGATCACCCTGTCGGTGATCGACCAGCCCGGCGTGCTTGCGACGATCGCGAGTATGTTCAGCGACCACGGCGTCTCGGTGGAGGCCGTAGCGCAATCCGTAAGTCCCGCGACAGTTGTTGTCGCAGGTACGGATGAGCCGCGCGCCACCGCTACCCTAGTCATTGGTACTCACGAGGCCACCGAGGCCGATCTCGCCGCAACCGTCGCGGCACTGAAATCCAGCGAAGTCGTGAGTGCTGTGGTGTCTGTTCTAAGAGTCGAGGGACTGTAAGTGGCCAACCAATGGCGCGGAGTACTCCGCGAATATGCCGATCGTCTGAACATCACGGACGCAACCCCCATCATCACGCTCGGTGAGGGCGGCACGCCGCTTATCCCCGCCCCGGCACTGTCGGCGCGAACCGGAGCGCGGGTGTACGTGAAGTTCGAA
Organism: Glaciihabitans sp.; assembly: GCA_025463465.1. Taxonomy (GTDB): domain Bacteria; phylum Actinomycetota; class Actinomycetes; order Actinomycetales; family Microbacteriaceae; genus Glaciihabitans. Next base: position 10,062 of record JAODAO010000477.1, read on the forward strand.
GGAATGAACCCAACCGGGTCGTTCAAGGACCGCGGAATGACGATGGCGATTTCCAAGGCGGTCGAGCACGGCGCGAAAGCCGTCATCTGCGCCTCCACCGGAAACACTTCGGCCTCCGCCGCAGCGTACGCGGCCCACGCCGGCATCACTGCGGCCGTGCTGGTACCCGAGGGCAAGATCGCCATGGGCAAACTCAGCCAGGCCATCGCCCACAACGCCGAACTCCTGCAGGTGCAGGGTAACTTCGACGACTGCCTTGACATCGCCCGCGACCTGGCGGCGAACTACCCGGTGCACCTCGTCAACTCGGTCAACCCCGACCGTATCGAGGGCCAGAAGACCGGCGCATTCGAGGTCGTCGATGTGCTTGGCGACGCCCCAGACATCCACATCCTCCCGGTTGGCAACGCCGGAAACTACACCGCGTACTCCCGCGGCTACACCGAGTACGCCGCGAGTGGCCTCTCGACAAAGCTCCCGCGTATGTTCGGCTTCCAGGCGGCGGGCAGCGCCCCCATCGTTCTCGGCCACGTGGTGAAGAACCCCGAAACCATTGCCAGTGCCATTCGCATCGGCAACCCGGCATCGTGGGACCTGGCCATCGCCGCACGCGAGGCCACCAACGGGTACTTCGGAGCGATCAGTGACGACCTGATTCTCGAGGCGCACCGTATTCTCTCCGCCGAGGTGGGCATCTTCGTTGAGCCGGCCTCCGCCATCAGCGTTGCCGGTCTTCTTGAGCGGGCCGCCGCCGGTGAGATCCCCAAGGACTCCGTTGTGGTCCTCACCGTCACCGGCCATGGACTCAAGGACCCGCAGTGGGCCCTCCGCGCCGCCGACGGTTCCGACATCACCCCGACCGTTGTCCCCGTCGACACCGCCGAGGTCGCTGGCGTCCTCGGGCTGAGCAAGGCATGACGCTGCTCGGCCGTTCGGTCGTTGTCAAAGTACCGGCGACCACGGCAAATCTTGGTCCCGGCTTCGACACGCTCGGGCTCGCCCTGTCGCTGTACGACGAACTGACCGTCACGGTTCGCGAAGAGCCCGGTGCGTTCGTCGATGTCATCGGTGTTGGTGCCGGGGTTGTTCCGACCGACGCGAGCAACCTGGTTGTCACAGCCATCGCGCACACGTTCGCGGCGTACGACCAGGAGATGCCCGGCCTTCACCTCACCGCCCGCAACTCCATCCCGCACGGTCGCGGTATGGGGTCGTCCGGTGCGGCAATCGTGTCCGGCATCATGGCGGCCAAGGGACTGCTCGAGGGCATCGTGGAGATCAACTCCCAGGCGCTGCTGGCCCTCGCCACCCAGATGGAGGGGCATCCCGACAACGTCGCGCCCGCCCTTTTCGGTGGCCTGACCATTGCCTGGATGACCCCGCAGGGTCCACAACATAAAAAGCTGATTGTGCACCGCGGTGTCTCGCCGCTCGTGTTTGTGCCGGAGACGACCATGTCGACGGCGCTAGCGCGGAGCCTGCAGCCGGCGTCCGTCCCCCACGAGGACGCCATCTTCAACGTGTCCCGATCCGCCCTGCTGATTGCGGCTCTCATCCAGAGCCCCGAACTGTTGCTCGCCGCCACAGAGGACAAGCTCCACCAGAGCTACCGCGCGAGCGCCATGCCCGAAACCGATGCCCTCATCCAGCTGCTGCGCGCGAACGATCTCGCCGCCGTCGTTTCGGGTGCTGGCCCCTCGCTCCTGGTGCTGTGCAGCGATCCTGCCCAGCGCCTCGTAGCCGCGGATCTTGTCGCCGCGAACTCGACCACGCCGTGGCTTCCGCTGATGCTCGCCGTCGACTTCAAAGGTGCTACTGTTGTTGCGCACCCGGTAGAAACTCTGGCCTAGTCAGACCCTCTCCTGGTTGGGCGCTTGCTTTTGTTTTTCACAACGGTTGTTTCTGAAGACTGTGATTGTGAACACGGCGTTTTTTGAACGCTTGCCACTTCGTCACCTTCCCCAGTAACGATCGCCGCGAACAACACTATGCGTAGGCCCGATTGGGTACTTCCCGGATGCACTCTACATAGCAATCGCTAACCCGCAGATCTGTTCCTGCACACCCGCGCAGGAATGCGAACGAGCGATCCGCTTACCTCTGAGATGTTTACCTGCTCAGAGTCGAAAGGAACCCTTTTTCGTGACTGATGTCAACGTCCGTGCCCTGAGCACGGATTCCCGCGCCGCCCTCAACGCCCTGCGCCTCCCCGAGCTCCAGGCTCTCGCGAGTGAACTCGGCCTTGCCGGCGCCTCCAAACTTCGCAAAGGAGCACTCGTGGATGCAATCAACGAGATCCAGAACCCCAACTCGAACGACGGCGGTGCGTCAACCCAGACGCTCGACGCTCCCGAGGTAACCGACGCACCGGTACAGCTCGACCTTCCGGTCGAGAGCGTTACTGCTGAGGAGCCGGCCGCCGAGGCGCCGAGCACCGAAGTGAGCACCGAGCAGCCGGCCGGCGAGCAGCCGAACACCGAAACTGCCGCAGTACCTGCTGCGGAGGAGCCCGTCTCCGAGGCACCGGTTACCGCACCGACTACGGCGCGCAAGCGCACGCCGCGCCGCGCCAACACCGCGGATGCCCTGAAGGCCGCAGCTGCAGCCCAGGCCGCAACCGACGAATCGGCCCTGGCCGCAACTGACGAGTCAGCCCCGGCTGACGCGCCCCCCGCACCGGTGTCCGCTGTTACCCACGTCGCCCGCGCCGAGGCCGGACTTGAGACAGTGCCCGCCGTTGAGACGACCGATGCTGCCACCTCCGCTGATGCCGGCACCGAGACATCCACCAGCAGCGATGCTTCCGACAGCGACTCGTCCAGCACGGATTCGTCCAGCTCGGATTCGTCCGATGCTGACAACACCCAGCAGACCGAGGCGCCGACCGGCCGCAACTCACGTGGACGCAACCGTAGCCGTGGCGATCGCCAGGCCAACGCTGAGGCGCGCAACGCGGAAAACAACCGCAACGCGGAGAACAACCGTGCCGACAACGCCGAGCGTTCAAGCGAGGGCGACGCACCCCGTGCAGCCAACGGTCGTGGCAACAACCGCAACGCCGAGCCGCGCGAGAGCAACGCCCGCGATAATAACGCTCGTGACAACAACGCCCGCGATAATGCTCGTGATAACAACAACCGCAACGGTGACCAGCGCGAGAACAACACCCGCGAGAACAACCGCAACGCCGAGCCGCGCGAGAACAACCGCAACCTCGACGACCGCGATGGTGGCCGCATCAACAACGATGGTGGCCGTGGCGACCGCCAGCAGCTTGAGACCGACGACCGCAGCGGCCGCAACCGTTACCGTGACCGCAAGCGTGGACGCGGCCCGGTCGGCGACGACTTTGAGCCCGAGATCACCGAAGACGACATTCTGATTCCCGTCGCCGGTATTCTCGATGTTCTCGACAACTACGCGTTTGTGCGCACCAGCGGCTACCTGCCCGGTGCGAACGACGTCTACGTATCCCTCGGCCAGGTCAAGAAGTACAACCTGCGCAAGGGCGACGCCGTTGTCGGCGCCATCCGCCAGCCGCGCGACGGCGACAACAGCCAGGGCCGCCAGAAGTACAACGCGATCGTTCGCATCGACTCGATCAACGGCCTGCCCGTCGAGGAAGCAGCGAACCGCGTCGAGTTCGGCAAGCTCACCCCCCTCTACCCGCAGGAGCGCCTGCGCCTCGAGACCGAGTCCTCAAAGCTCTCCACCCGCATCATCGACCTCGTGTCGCCGATCGGTAAGGGCCAGCGCGGCCTCATCGTCTCGCCGCCCAAGGCCGGTAAGACCCTCGTCCTGCAGGCCATCGCGAACGCGATCGCCAAGAACAACCCTGAAGTCCACCTGATGGTCGTCCTCGTCGACGAGCGTCCGGAAGAAGTGACTGACATGCAGCGCACCGTCAAGGGTGAGGTCATTGCCTCCACCTTCGACCGTCCCGCCGAAGACCACACCACGGTCGCCGAACTCGCCATCGAGCGTGCGAAGCGCCTGGTAGAGCTCGGCCACGACGTTGTTGTGTTGCTCGACTCGATCACCCGCCTCGGCCGTGCCTACAACCTGGCCGCTCCGGCGTCCGGTCGTATTCTTTCGGGTGGCGTCGACTCGTCTGCCCTGTACCCGCCGAAGCGTTTCTTCGGTGCTGCTCGCAACATCGAGGAGGGTGGCTCGCTCACCATCCTCGCCACCGCGCTTGTCGAGACCGGGTCCAAAATGGACGAGGTCATCTTCGAAGAGTTCAAGGGCACCGGCAACATGGAACTGCGCCTGTCCCGCCAGATGGCGGACAAGCGAATCTTCCCCGCCGTTGACGTCAACGCTTCCGGCACACGCCGCGAGGAAATGTTGATGGGTGTCGACGAGGTCAAGGTCACCTGGAAGCTACGTCGGGCCCTTGCCGGTCTCGACCAGCAGCAGGCGCTCGAGATCGTACTCGGCAAGTTGAAGGAGACTTCCTCCAACGTCGAGTTCCTGATGCAGATCCAGAAATCGCTGCCGTCGGCTAACGCTGGCAACGGCCACAAAGAGGACTGAAAATGTTCGAGTCAGTAGCATCGCTGCTGGCCGAGCACGAGGACCTCCAGGAACAGCTCGCTGATCCTGAACTGCACTCGAACCCGGCCAAGTCGAAAAAGGTCAACCGGCGTTATGCCGAGCTATCGCGGATCGCCGCTGCCTACCACGAGTGGAGCCAGGTAACGAACGATCTCGCGGCGGCACAGGAGATGGCGTCGGAGGACGAGTCCTTCGCCGCCGAGGTACCTGAGCTCGAGGCGGACCTCGCAAAGAAGGAGGAGACGCTTCGCCGTCTCCTTATTCCGCGGGACCCGAACGATGGTCGCGACGTCATCATGGAGATCAAGATGGGGGAGGGCGGTGCCGAGTCGGCGCTGTTCGCCGCCGATCTCCTGCGTATGTACATGCACTACGCCGATTCCAAGCGTTGGAAAACCGAAATCATCGAGCAGACCTCGAGCGACCTCGGTGGATACAAGGACATCCAGGTCGCCATCAAGGGCACGTCCAGTGACCCCGCCGAAGGCGTATGGGCTCACCTCAAGTACGAGGGTGGTGTGCACCGAGTCCAGCGGGTGCCCGCGACCGAGTCGCAGGGGCGCATCCACACCTCCGCGGCCGGCGTGCTGGTGTTCCCAGAGGTTGACGAGCCCGAAGAGGTCGAGATCAACCAGAACGACCTCAAGATCGACGTGTACCGCTCCAGCGGTCCCGGCGGCCAGTCGGTGAACACCACCGACTCCGCCGTTCGAATCACCCACCTTCCCACCGGAATTGTTGTGGCGATGCAGAACGAGAAGAGCCAGCTGCAGAACAAGGAAGCAGGCATGCGAGTGCTGCGTGCCCGCATCCTCGCGCGGTACCAGGAGGAGGCTGACGCTGAGGCGTCGGTGTTCCGCAAGAGCCAGATCCGCACCATGGACCGGTCCGAGCGCATCCGCACGTACAACTTCCCGGAAAACCGCATCGCCGACCACCGCACCGGGTACAAGGCGTACAACCTCGACACCGTGATGAACGGCGCCCTCGAGCCCGTCATCCAGTCGTGCATCTCAGCCGATGAGGAAGCGCAGCTCGCCGACATCGGTTCGGACGCGTGAGTCTGACGCTCAACCCGCCACTGAACTCCGATCCCGTCCCGATCTCCACCGTGCTGGAAAGTGCAGTGGAGATCCTGGCGGAGTCGGGGGTTGTCTCCCCGCGGGTGGATGCTGAGCTGCTCATCGGGCATGTGCTCGGTATGAGCCGCGGCCAGGTCCAGGCGAAGGCATTTATGGACGCCGGCATCAGCCACGCGGACTCGGCACTGATTTCTGCGAGCGTCGTACGACGTGCCGCCCGCGAACCGCTTCAGCACATCACCGGGGTCGCACCGTTCCGGTCGATGGAGTTGTCCATCGGGCCAGGCGCTTTTGTGCCCCGTCCGGAAACGGAGCAGGTCGCCCAGTTCGCGATCGATGCACTGCGGGCGGTTCCCTCCCCGTCGCCAATCGGAGTTGACCTGGGAACCGGAAGCGGCGCCATCGCGTTGGCGATGGCCACCGAGGTGCCTCACGCCCGCGTCTGGGGTGTTGAGAACTCGCCAGAGGCCTTCATCTGGGCCAGGCGCAACCAGCGCGAAACCGGTGCGGACAACGCCACGATGGTTTTCATCGACCTGGCAAAGGCGTTGCCGGAGCTCGACGGAACCGTCGACGTCGTGATTTCCAATCCTCCCTACATCCCCACCGGTGCGATTCCACGAGACCCAGAGGTTCGCCTCTTCGATCCGGAACCGGCCCTGTACGGCGGAGAAGATGGACTGGACGTCGTGCACGCGGTTTCCGCGACCGCGCTCCGCCTGCTGCATTCCGGAGGAACGCTGGTCATGGAACACGGTGAGCTGCAGGGAGCCGCCATCGCAGCCCTGCTGAAAGCAGATGGATGGAACGCTGTGGCCACCCACCGCGACCTGCTCGGCCGCGATAGGGCCACCACCGCCATCCGCTGATTCCGTTTCATCCTTTGGTTGGCTCAGCCGCTGATTGACCGAGCCACTCATTGACTGAGCCGCTGATCAACTGAGTGACGGAGCAACCGAGTGACGGAGCGACCGAGCCACTGATCCGAACTAGCTCCCCGTCCTTCGCGCTGTGGTCGGTCATCGGGTCTGCCAAGCGGCGGGGGAGTGGCGATCTCTCACTGCGGATTTTAGATGGGTAAATACTCGTCCCCGGAAGGCATAGCGGACAGCCGCCGTCCTGAATGGGCCCAACGATGAGTCCATGGAAAATGACACCGTCCACCCGTTCCGGATCGATATACCGCAGGCAGTACTCGAGGACCTCGCCAGCCGATTGAGAAACACACGGC
>JAODAO010000479.1 GCA_025463465.1 Glaciihabitans sp.
CGAACCTGCTGATCCTCATCATGGGTGGACAGTCCGGGGTCGCACCGATCGTCGCGGACGGTGTCACTGCTGAGGAAATGAGCGACCCGCTTCCGCAGGCGCTGATCCTCACCGCGATTGTGATCACGTTTGGCGTCTCTTCTTTCCTGATGGCCCTGATCTACCGTTCCTGGCGACTGTCGAAGGATGACGACGTGGACGACGACGCAGACGACGTGGCATTGCGCGAGTTCTCCGAGGGCATGATGGCTGACGAAGCCAGCAACACCTCATCGGACACCGAGTTCGGTATCCGCGCCGAAGCCGCCGTATCCGCCGCCCGCGACCTCGAACGGATGGACGAAGCTGAGGCGCATGCCTCCGGTGATGCGTCCATCGGGGGAGCCGCCGCCGATGACCCGGTCACGCCGACCTCACCCAGCCCATCCGCCGCAAGCAAAGCCGACGCGGGCAAACCCACCGCGGGCAAACCCACCACGAGCAGGAAGGACACCCGATGAATTCACTTGTGCCCCTCGTGGTGATGCTTCCCCTGCTCGGGGCAGCCGGCGCCCTTGTGCTTGGACGTCGACCGCGCCTGCAGCGCATCGTCACCCTCGCGGTGCTCAGCACCGTGCTGGTGGTCAGCGTGGTGATGTTGATCACGGTGGATTCCGACCAGCCGCTGATCATGGAGGTCGGAGGGTGGAGTGCACCCTTCGGCATTGTGCTCATCGTCGACCGGCTCACCGCCCTGATGCTGGTTGTATCGGCGTCGGTGCTGCTGGCCGTCCTCATCTTCTCGGTGGGGCAGGGTCTCGCAGACGGTGACGACGAAACACCGGTCTCCATCTACTACCCGACCTACCTGATCCTGGCGACCGGTGTTTTCAACGCCTTTATCGCCGGTGACCTCTTCAACCTGTACGTCGGGTTCGAAATCCTGCTGGTCTCCAGCTACGTGTTGATTACGCTCGGTGGCACCGAGGCTCGCATTCGGGCCGGAGTGACCTACATCGTGGTCAGCCTGGTTTCCTCGATGCTGTTCCTGGCCTCGATCGCTATGATCTACGGCGCGGTGGGTACCGTCAACATCGCCCAGATCTCGCAGCGGATGGGCGACATCCCCATCAACGTGCAGATCATGTTGCACGCCATGCTGCTCGTGGCGTTCGGTATCAAGGCGGCCGTTTTCCCACTCTCGTTCTGGCTGCCGGATTCCTATCCCACCGCCCCGGCCCCGGTCACCGCGGTGTTCGCCGGCCTGCTCACCAAGGTGGGCGTCTACGCGATTATCCGTACGGAAACGATCATCTTCCCCGGCAGCGAACTCAACCCGATACTGATGGTGGTGGCGCTACTGACGATGGTTGTCGGAGTGCTCGGCGCGGTCGCGCAAGCCGACATCAAACGGCTGCTTTCGTTCACCCTGGTCAGCCATATCGGCTACATGATCCTCGGCGTAGCGCTCGGCAGCGCAGCGGGCACCGCGGCGGCGATCTTCTACATCGTGCATCACATCATCGTCCAGACCACCCTGTTCCTCGCGACCGGACTGGTTGAACGCCACGGCGGTGCGACGTCCATCAACAAGCTCGGCGGTTTGCTGAAGGCTTCCCCCATAATCGGGGTGCTGTTCTTCATCCCGGCATTGAACCTCGGTGGGATTCCCCCGTTCTCCGGCTTCATCGGCAAGCTCGCCCTGTTCGAAGCGAGCGCCGAGCAGGGTACGGCGCTGGCCTACACGCTCATCGGTGCTGGTGCCCTCGTATCCCTGCTCACGCTCTATGCGCTGATGCGCATCTGGAACATGGCGTTCTGGCGTCCCGCGGCCGACGTCGCCGACTACGAGTCCCCGCTGCTGAACAACATCTCGGAGGCGCCCCACACCGTTGCGGTGAAGGAACAGCGCACCACGCCCCGCCTGATGGTGGGTGCCACCGCCGGGATGGTAGTGATCAGTCTCGCCCTGACCGTGTTCGCCGGGCCCCTGTTCGGCATGGCGTCGCGAGCCGGGGATGACCTCGAAGAACCGGGCACCTACGTCGGCATCGTTTTCCCGAACGGCGACAGCCAGGCCACCGACGACCAGGCCACTGACGACCAGGCGACCAACGGACAGGGGGAGTAGCCGCCCATGCCAACCGAACGCAAACGCGCCAAACGCCGGATTGTCCAGCAGGCCCCACTGCTCGTCGCTCTTGTCCTGTTGTGGATGCTCCTGTGGGGCAACCTCTCGCTGCTCAACCTCGTCACAGGCGTCCTACTGGCGCTGCTGGTGACGCGCATCTTCTACCTGCCGCCGGTGGAGCTGTCCGGTCGCTTCAACCCGTTCTGGTTCTTAGCGTTCCTGCTGCGCTTCCTCGGTGAGCTGGTGTTCGCGTCGTTCCAGGTCGCATTCCAGGCGCTGGGCCCGCGCGGCGCGAAACACAACGCCGTGATCGCCGTGCAGTTGCGCACCCGTTCGGATTTCCTGCTGACCCTGACCGCGATCTCCCTCTCGGTGATTCCCGGCTCGCTGGTGGTCGAGGTGGAACGTGAGAGAAGTGTGCTTTACCTGCACGTGTTTAATACCCGCAGCACCGCCGACCTCGACAGTGCCCGCGACAAGGCGCTCGACGTTGAGATGCGCCTCGTCCGGGCTCTCGGCTCCACCGACGACGTCAGGAGGATGAAAGCGTGAGCATTCTATTTATCGCCATCGGCGTGATGTTCACCATCGCCGCCGGCCTCGCACTGTACCGAATTGTGCGCGGCCCCTCAATCCTTGATCGCATGATCGCCTCCGATGTCCTGTTGACCACCCTGATGCTCGTAGTCGGTGCCGAGATGGTCTACAACGGCCACACCCGCACCATCCCGGTGATGCTGGTACTCGCCTCAACCGCCGTGTTCGCCACGGTGTCCGTCGCGCGTTACGTATCGAAGCAGGACCAGACGACGGGGGATGCCGGAGCAGACAACTCCACCTTCACCTCGCTCGAGGTCCCCGATGCCGGCCGGGCCCACGAAGGGGAAACCTCGGACAGTCGACCGAAGAACGAAGTGGGGGATGTCGTATGACCCTCGACGCTTTTCTCGAGATAGCCGCCGCTGTTTTCCTGCTGCTCGGGGCCTTCCTGTCCGTTGCCGCCGGGGTGGGATTGTTGCGATTCCCCGATGCGCTGAGCCGGCTGCATGCCGCCACCAAACCGCAGATTCTTGGTCTGCTTTTTGTGGTGGTCGCCATCGCGCTGGAGGCCCACAGCTGGTCGACGCTGCTTGCACTGGCGCCCGTGATGCTGTTCCAGATCCTCACGGCACCGATTTCCGCACACATGGTGGGCCGGGCGGCCTACCGCACCGGCAATTTCCAGAAAGACCTGCTGTTGGTCGACGAACTCGAGGAGGCCGTTGAGCGGGCCACCAACGACGCCAACCTGACCTCCCCGCACGATCGTGTGTAAAGCACACCGCGCAAATCGGTGCCGCGTAAAAAGTAGCTTCGGCGAAGTTCTACACTCGTAACATGCCGGACACATCGAAGAAGACGCCCGATATCAAACCACGCTCGCGCGTTGTTACCGATGGCATTGAAGCCACCACCTCGCGCGGAATGCTTCGTGCCGTGGGAATGGGTGACGCGGACTGGGACAAGCCGCAGATCGGTATCGCCAGCTCCTGGAACGAAATCACCCCCTGCAACCTTTCGCTCGC
>JAODAO010000014.1 GCA_025463465.1 Glaciihabitans sp.
TCCGGAAGAAGTAGTTGGTCTCCTTGAGGATCTCGATCGGGCGGCCGTGGATCTTGCAGACCAGCTGGCCGGCGAAGTCACCCGTCTCGGTTTCCATCAGGTCGTCGAGCTGCTTGTACTCCTCGCAGCCGACGCAGTAGTAGCCCTCGTAGTCGCCCGAGTAGATGAAGCCGTCGTCGTAGAGCTTCTGCAGGAAGATGGTGACGGCGGTCTCGTGGCGTTCGTCCGTGGTGCGAATGAAGTCGTCGTTGGCGATGTTGATCGTCTTCAGCAGCGGCAGCCAGGAATCGGTGACCAGCTTGTCCGCCCAGGCCTTCGGCGTGGTGTCGTTGGCGACGGCGGTGCGCAGGATCTTCTGCCCGTGCTCGTCCGTTCCGGTGAGCAGCCAGGTGTCGTCTCCACTCTGGCGGTGCCAGCGCGCAAGGACGTCGGCAGCGACTTCCGTGTACGCGTGGCCGATGTGGGGCACATCATTCACATAGAAGATGGGCGTCGCAATGTAAAAGGAATCGCCAGCGGACATAAGGATCAGTCTAAAGGCTGGGGGATGTCGCTCTCGCCGCATTACGCCACGCACCGGTTTGCGCGCCTACGCTGGGCAAATGCCTCGTCGTCTTAGCGCTGCCGTCCTTCTTGTGTCCGCCGTCTCGCTCAGCCTGCTGCTGGGCGGATGCAGCTCGGACTCCGAACCCGACGACGACGCGACCAGCGGGGTGATCTCCACCTCGGACTCGATCACCCTCGCCGGAAGCGGTGTCGGCGCGTGCCTTCCCGGCACCGACCTGACCGACGGGTACGTCGAGTTGCCGGTGGAGAACACCACGGACACCGCCCTCGTTGTCTCCGGGGTGTCCATCAACTCCCAGATGGCCGCCGCGCTGACGCACAGCTGGATCCTTCCCGCAAACGAGGACACCGGCCGGGCCGACAGCGCCTATTTCGGCTCCGAAGCCCCGGCGGACGAACCGCGCTGGGACGAACGGGTCGCCGCTGTTGGGGCCACCATTGAACCATTCAGCTCGGTCATGCTCGCCCTCCAGGTGCACCGGGATGCGGACACCGCCGGTGCCGTCGTCAACGGGGCGACGCTGTCGTACACGGATGAGCGTGGCCTCGCGCAACTGGCGAACTCCGACTTCTTCCTTCGCCTGTCCACACCCGAGGATGGAAGCTGCCCGGCTCCCTGATCCGCACGGTCGGGCTCCCACGCCGCGGCCGGGCTGGCACGCGCGGTGGGTGCTATCCGCTCAGTGGTTCTTCGCTGACGTGCAGGACGATCTTGCCGAGGCCGTGGCCTTCGGCGAGGCGGTCGTAGGCCGCTGCCACTTCTTCTAGCGGGTAGCTCGCGTACACGGGCAGTTCGATCTCTCCACGCGCCATCCTGGCCGCCAGTTCGAGTAGGGTCTGGCGCGCATCCACCGTACTCATGCCCTTGGCTTTTGTGCCGATCTCGGCGGCCCCTGAGAAGTCGATGATGGTGTTGGTCCGGTCAGGGTCGACCCCGAGGTCGGCGGCGAGGCGCAGGTTGTCTTCACCGTGGGTGTCGATGAACGCGTCAACGCCCTCGGGCGCCAGCTCGCGGATGCGCTCGCGCAGCCCCTCGCCGTAGAGGACGGGTTCCACACCCAGCTCGCGGAAGTAGTCGAGGTTCGACTCCCCCACCGTGGCGATCACCCGGGCGCCGGCGTGCTGGGCCAGTTGGGTGGTGAGAATGCCCACCCCTCCCGCCGCCCCCGCGATGACGACGGTATCGCCGGGGCGCACCCCAACCGCGGTCACGCAAGCGATGGCCGTTGTCCCGGCAACGTACAGGCCTCCGGCCTCGTCCCAGGAGATCTCGTGGGGTTTGGGGATCACCCGTTCGGCCGCGAGCACCACATAGTCAGCCTGGGCGTTTCGACCGTCGCTGAAACCGACCACGGCATCCCCCACCTCGATGCCGTTCACACCATCGCCGACCTCGCTGACCACACCGGCGAAGTCACTGCCCTGGCCCTCCGGAAAGTGGGCGGGGTACACGGAATCCATCGCTCCCTGGCGGATGGCGGCCTCGCCGGAATTGATTCCCGCCGTCACCACGGCCACCTTCACCTCGCCGGGGCCGGCGTTTACCTCGGCGACATCCACCAGCTGCAGAACATCGGTTCCGCCATAGCGGGGAAACTTCACGGCTCGTGACATCGGGGCTCCAGTTCCAGGAGTGAGCCGCGTTGCCGGCGCGGTGCCCCGGCCTCAGGCCGACGGCTCATCAATTCAGTCTGGTCCGGTGATTTCCACCCGGTCAAGGCGAGTCAGGCAAAGCTCAGGAACCCGCAGCAGCGGTGGCTCAGCGTGCGGCGAGCGCACCCTCGTACAGGTCACGGCGGCTCAGTCCGGTTGCCTCGGCGACCTCGGTGGCGGCCTCCTTCAGCCGCGACCCCTCGGCCACGAGTTTGAGCACCTGGGTGATACCCGTTGGCAGGTCGGAGGTGGCGGGGGCCGCTCCCTCGACCACGATGCAGATCTCTCCGCGGGCGCCGTCGGCGAATTTCGCGGCCAGTTCGGCGGCGGTGCCGCGGGCGACCTCCTCGTGCAACTTGGTGAGTTCCCGGCAGACCACAACGCGGCGGTCCGCGCCGAGCGCGGTGGCGATGTCGGCGAGGGAATCGCCCAGCCGGTTGGGCGACTCGAAGAAGACCATGGTGCGCTCCTCCCTCGCCAAGGTGGTGAAGTAGGCGACGCGGGACTTGCGCGGGAGGAAACCTTCGAAGCTGAACCGGTCGGTGGGCAGCCCGGAGACGGCGAGCGCCATCAACACCGCGCTGGGACCCGGCAGGGCCGTCACCGTCACCCCTGCGGCCGCAGCGGCGGCAACGAGCGGAAACCCGGGATCGCTGATGGCGGGCATCCCGGCGTCGGAGAGGACAAGGACGTCGGCGTTGCGGGCCAGCTCGACGATCTCGGCGGCCTTCTCCACCTCGTTGTGTTCGTGCAGCGGGATGAGCCGCGGCCGGTTCTCAATGCCGAGGGCCCGCATCAGGTGGATGGTGGTGCGGGTGTCCTCCGAGGCGATCACCTCCGCATTGGTCAGCGCTTCTATCAGCCGACGCGAGGCGTCGCCGAGGTTTCCGATCGGCGTTGCCGCGAGGATGATCACGGCCTTATTCTCCCACGTCACTGCTGCGCAACGGCTGCCGCTTACGATTGGACCGTGAACAGCAGGGATGACGACCGCTTCGACAAACTGGTGACCTCCGACTCGTCACCCGCGACACCGCCCACCGCTGCCCCGCACGGCGCCCACGAGGCCACCCGACCGGCTCCCACCGGCGAGCTGGACACCATCGCCGAGCTGCCAAGCACCGGGGCCACGACGGTGACAGCCAGTCGCCACCACGTCGCGTCCGGGGCTCCGCTACTCGACCGGTTGTGGGATCGCTTCGCCACCACCCCCCAGCGCGCCCAGTTGCTCAGCTGGCTCGGCCCTGTCCTCGTCACCCTGCTCGCTGCCGGCACCCGGCTGTGGAACCTGGGCAACCCGCACACCCTCGTTTTCGATGAGACGTTCTATGTCAAGGACGCCTACACGCTGCTGAACCTCGGCTACGAGTCGACCTGGCCATCCGACCCGAACGCCGCGTTCGAGGCGGGGGACGTCAACACCTACAACACCGACGGCTCTTTTGTGGTGCATCCACCGCTCGGTAAGTGGCTGATCGCCCTCGGTTTTATGGTGTTCGGGGCCCAGGACTCGGTGTCATGGCGGATCTCCACCGCCATCGTCGGCATCCTCGCCGTTGTGCTGGTGATGGTGATCGCGAAGAACCTGTTCCGTTCGAGCTTCGTCGCCACCGTCGCCGGCTTGCTGATGGCCATCGACGGCAACGCGATCGTGATGAGTCGCGTTGCGCTGCTCGACAACTTCGGTATGTTCTTCAGCCTCCTCGGCTTCGGCGCCATCCTGCTCGACCGCACCCACAGCGCCACCCGGCTGGCGATGTGGATCGCCGACCGGGACAGCCAGAAACGCACCATCCACTGGGGCCCGGCGCTCTGGTTGCGGCCATGGTTGATCGCCGCGGGCGTCGCGTTCGGCCTGGCGTCGTCCGTCAAGTGGAACGGCCTGTATTTCCTCGCTGCCTTCGCCGTGTACACGCTCGTAGTTGACGCCATCGCCCGCCGCAACGCCGGGGTCACGTTCTGGATCAGCGGGACCATTTTCAAGCAGGCCCCCGTCAGCTTCCTGCTCACCGTGCCGGTCGCCCTTGCCACCTACCTGGTCACCTTTACAGGCTGGTTCCTCACCCAGGGTGGTTACGGCCGCACCTGGGCCGACAACCCGGTGAACGCCTGGCAGGGCGCGTTCGCGTGGGTTCCGCACGCGTTCCAGAGCTTCATCCACATGCAGGAGGACGTGTACAACTACCACGTCAACGAGCACAGCGG
>JAODAO010000060.1 GCA_025463465.1 Glaciihabitans sp.
AGCATTGACTTGCTGTCGAGGTTGTCGGGCAGGGTAAGCCAGACGTAGAAGCCGCCGGAGGGGTTGGTCCAGCTGAGGTCGGGCAGGTAATCGTCCAGCGCCTGCAGCATCGCATCCCGACGCTCGCGGTACACGTCGCGGAAGGTGTCAATCTGGCCCTTCCAATCTGCGCTTGCAAGGTACTCGGAAATGATCATCTGGGTGAAGGAACTCGGGGAGAGAACGGCAGCCTCGTTGGCGAGGATCACTTTCTCGCGGATGGCATGCGGGGCGAGCACCCAGCCGACCCGGAAACCGGGAGCCAGGGTTTTCGAGAACGTTCCCAGATAAACCACACCGTCCTCTTCCACCGAGCGCATCGCGTGCGGGGGCGGGCCATCGAAGTACAGGAGTCCGTAGGGGTTGTCTTCGAGAACGAGAATGTCGTTCGAGCGGGCGATCTCCAGGATTTCGAGGCGGCGTTCCCAGGTGAGGGTAACACCGGCCGGGTTGCTGAAGGTGGGCACGGTGTAGAGGAACTTGAGTCGTTTGCCATCGGCTTTCAGTGCGACGATGCGCTGGCGGAGGGCTTCCGGGACGAGCCCGAATTCGTCCATCTCCACGTGTTCGACCTGTGCCTGGAAGGAGCGGAATACCACCATGGCGGTGACGTAGCTCGGACCCTCGGCGAGGACCACGTCGCCGGGGTTGATAAAAAGCTTGGTCACCAGCTCCAGGGCGTGTTGCGATCCGGTGGTGACAACGACGTCATCAACATTCGCGCGGATACCCTCCAGCGCCATCACTTCCAGGATCTGTTCGCGCAACGCCGGGACGCCCTGCCCGGAACCGTATTGGAGGGCAGTAGGTCCCGAGTCACGCATCACGCGTTCCATAGCCCCACTGACCAGCTCTTTTGGTAGAGCGGACACGAACGGCATGCCGCCGGCGAGGGAGACAACTTCCGGTCGCGAGGCCACGGCGAACAGGTCTCTGACTTCCGAGGCGCTGAGGCCTTAGGTGCGTACAGAGTAGTTTTTGTACCACTTGTCGAGGTTGTTGCCCTGGGAGGTCATAGAGGTGTCCTGTTTCCGTTTCGTGCATCAAGAATATGGGGTTAACGCAAAATGGCCGCCCAGATCAGTGTCTGGGCGGCCATTCCGAGAGTTTTATTAAGCGAGGAACTCCGCCAGGTCGGCCTCAAGGGCCGGCTTGGGCTTGGCGCCGATGACGGTCTTGACGACCTCGCCACCGCGGAAGACCTTCATCGCCGGGATGGAGGTGAGCTGGTACTTCATCGCCATCTGGGGGTTGTCGTCAACGTTGAGCTTGACGATCTTGATCTGTTCAGAGTGCTCGCTGGCAATCTGGTCGAGGATCTGGGAGACTGCGCGACACGGGCCACACCACTCGGCCCAGAAGTCCTCCATGATGGTGTCACTCGAGTTGAGTACGTCGTCGGCGAATGAAGCGTCGGTAACATCCTTGGCGTTGGACATAATTTCCTACTTTCTTACTGCATGTCGGTTGCGGTCCTGCAGGCCGTACCGGGGTTGGGGGGGAGAAGAGAACGCTTACGCGTTGATCGGGCTGGGCTGGACCTCGGCGGTGTCGTCTTCCTGGGGGGCGAGCTCGGCAGAATCGATCGAACCAGCCAGGGCCGACAGCTCGGCGGGCAGACCGGCCAGGTAGTGCTCCGCGTCGAGAGCGGCAACCGTTCCCGAGCCTGCTGCGGTGACAGCCTGGCGGTAAGTGGGGTCGATGACGTCGCCGGCAGCGAACACGCCGGGAAGGTTCGTGCGCGAGCTACGACCGTCGACGGCGATGGTGCCGAAGGTGGTGAGGTCCAGCTGTCCGTGGACAAGGTGGGTACGGGGGTCGGCGCCGATGGCGATGAACAATCCGCTCACGTCGAGTGTGGTCTCTGATCCGTCTACCGTGTCAACGAGGCCAACACCGGCGACGAGAGCGTCGCCGTAGATGTGCTCAACCGTCTTGTTGAACAGGAATTCAATCTTCGGGTCGGCTTCGGCGCGATCCTGCATCACCTTGGAGGCACGCAGGGTGTCGCTGCGGTGGATGACGTAGACCTTGTCGGCGAAGCGGGTGAGGAAGGTGGCTTCTTCCATGGCGGAGTCGCCGCCACCGACGACGGCGATGGTCTTCTGGCGGAAGAAGAATCCGTCGCAGGTAGCACACCAGGAGACACCCTGGCCGCTCAGGCGCTCTTCGTCGTCGAGGCCGAGCTTGCGGTAGGCGGAACCGGTCGCGAAGATCACCGTGAGAGCTTCATGGACGTCACCGTTGCCGAGCGTGACCTTCTTGATGTCACCCTCCAGTTCGAGGGAGACAACGTCGTCGAGGACAACTTCGGTGCCGAAACGTTCGGCCTGCTCCTGCATCTTGAACATCAGGTCGGGTCCCTGGACGCCCTCGGGGAACCCGGGGTAGTTTTCCACCTCGGTGGTCTTCATCAGCTCGCCGCCTGCCTCGACCGAGCTGGCAATCAGCAGCGGCTTGAGGTTGGCGCGGGCTGCGTAGATCGCAGCAGTGTAACCGGCGGGGCCGGATCCAATAATGATGACTTGACGCACGTGCAACATCTCCCTAAGAGTCTTCGCTGAGCGGTATAACCCATCCTAGGGTCCGGGTATTCCGGACCGCCGGTGGGTAGCGGTTTGGGTGGTTTAGCTGTGTTTTAGCTGGATCGACGGATGCGGCGAACGACGGGTCCCAGGAAGTCCCGGAGCTCGGGGGTGCGCAGCAGCGCGAGGACAACAACATAGACGAGCACCATGACAGCGCCGACCAGTGCCATCGTCAGGATGGCCGGCACAATGCCCGAGACCGCGAAACCGCCGGTGAATGCCCCGGTTGCGAACGCCAGCGCGAGACCGGCAGCCGCGGCAGGTACCGTCGCCAACAGGTACACCAGGTACTGACGGACGACGTGACGACCACCGAACCCATTCAGGCGCCGACGCAGGATGATGGCGGCAAGAAGAGTCTGGGCGGACCCGGCAATGGTGGTTACGGCCGCGATTCCCAGAGCGATCGAATCGCGGGGGAAGGTACTGACGATCAGCGCACCGGCAATGAACAGTGTTGCCTGGGCAAGTTGGATGAAGAAGGGAGTGCGGGTGTCTTCCAGGGCATAGAAGGTGCGTTGGAGCACAAAAAGAACGGTGAAAGGGATGAGCCCGGGCAGGAAGGCGATCAGCACGGCGGCCATCGCCTCGGTACTGGTGTTGTCTTTGGAGAAGATGGCGGAAAACGGGAAGGCCACAACGACAAGGGCCACCGTGGCAAAGACCATGATCAGCCCGATCGAGCGCAGGCTGGCGGAGATATCCCGTCGCAGTGACACCAGGTCGGAGTCGCGGGCATGACCACTCATCCGGGTGAAGTACGCCGTGGCGATCGAGACGGTGACGATCGAGTGCGGAAGCATAAAGATCAGCCAGGAAAAACGCAGGATCGCCGAGGATGCCTCCTCGGTTCCGGCACCCGTGGCGACCATGGACTGGACGATACCGGCGAGCTGGCTGATGAGGATCATGCCGAACGTCCAGCCGGCGGCCCGTCCGACGTTGCCGAGGCCCACTCCCCGCCAGCGGAACTCGGGACGGTAGCTCAGCCCGGCGCGGCGCCAGAACAGGACAAGGATGAGGGCCTGGGCGGCGACGC
>JAODAO010000065.1 GCA_025463465.1 Glaciihabitans sp.
CGACCGAAGATGTACGCGATGACGAACAGGATGCCCAGAACAAGGAGTTCTTCACCAAGGTGCATTGCTTAGCCTCCTGGAGGTGCGTCGACGGACGCTTTCGCCTTCATTTCCCCCGTGCGATAGAAGAGGAATGCCTTGGCAACCTTCTCGGGCGAACCCGCGACAACGAGCGTGTCGCCGGGAAAAACTTTGAAGTCGTCTGCCGGGGCGGGGTTGGCGGAGTCCCCGCGCACCACGGCCACGACGGTGAGCCCCACCACACCGCGGCTGGCGAGGTCGCCGAGCGGCTGGCCGGCGATGTGGTCGTCGTAATCGACGGTGAACCAGTCGATCGACAGGCCGGGAATCTGGTCGAGCATCGACAGCGACTCGGTGATGCGGGTGCCACCGAGCAGCTCAGCGAGGGTGTGGGCCTCGTCCTCGTCGAGTCGCAGCGACACCTTCGAGGAGTCCGCGCCGTCCTCGGCGTCGGCGAACGTGATCAGGTCGCTGTGCCCGGAACGGTGGGTGATCACACCAACCTTGCCACCGTCGTCGGTCACAAAGGTGTGCAGCACACCTACCCCGGGAAGTTTTACTCGCCGAACATCAACCATGAGTGAACTCTCCTTGCTTGTCGTTGCGCAGCGGCCCACGACGGCTCGCACGACCATCCACAGTCTACCGGCGGCTCCCCCGGCGCCGTCCGTGCGGCGACGCAATGCCGCTCAGGGCGAAACCCGCGCGCGCAACAACGCCGGGCGGCGAGGTGGATATCTCCACGCCGGCCCGGCGCTGTTGTGCGAGTTCTGTGCAGCAATGGCTCCCGCTGCGGCCGACCCTGGTTACCCGGCGGCGGCGGTCACCTGGGAACTGTCGTCCGCATTGGCGTCTCCCGGGTCCCCTGCGTCTCCCGAGTCCCCGGGGGCATCGTCGGGGTGACCGGTGGCGACCACGATGTCGGGTGCCTCAAGGCGCACCCGGTCGGCGGCCTCGTCGCTGGGTTGCTCCTGGCTCTCCCGCTCGGCGGCGACGCGCTTCAGGTAGTTGCCCACCTCGACGTCGATCCGCTCCCGGTCCCAGCCGAGGGCCTCCGCCATCAGCTCGGCAGCGACGGGTGCCGCCGAGACGCCGCGGTCCCATGCCTCGATGCTGATCCTGGTGCGCCTGGCCAGCACGTCCTCGAGGTGAAGGGCGCCCTCGTGGGTCGCGGCGTAGAGGATCTCCGCGCGAATATAGTCGTCGGCACCGGGCACGGGCTCGGCGAGCTCCGGCCGGTCCCGTACCAGTTCGAGTAGCTCATCGGTGAGGACACCGAAGCGGTTGAGCAGGTGCTCGATCCTGGACTTGTGCAGCCCGAACGCGCGCCCGATTTTGCTGCGCCTGTTCCACGCCGCCTGGTAACCCTCTGCACCCAGCAGAGCGACCTCCTCGGTGGTGCTCGGCGGGATGTTGCCGTCGAGGGCCGATACCGCGGCATCCACCGCGTCCTTCGCCATAATGCGATACGTCGTCCACTTGCCGCCGGCGACGACCACAAGCCCGGGCACACGGTGCGCGACCAGGTGCTCACGGCTCAGCTTCGAGGTCTGCTCGGACTCGCCGGCCAGCAGGGGGCGCAGGCCAGCGTAAACACCCTCGACGTCGTCGCGGGTGAGCGGCACCGCCATCACGGTGTTGACGTGTTCGAGGATGTAGTCGATGTCCGCCGCGGTCGCGGCAGGGTGCGCCTTGTCGAGGTTCCAGTCGGTGTCGGTGGTGCCGATCAGCCAGTGCCGGCCCCACGGGATCACAAAAAGCACACTCTTCTCGGTGCGCAGCAGCAGGCCGATCTTCGACTGGAATCGGTCGCGGGGCACGACAAGGTGCACCCCCTTGGAGGCGCGCACCTTGAACTGGCCGCGCTCACCCACCATGGACTGGGTGTCGTCCGTCCAGACGCCGGTCGCGTTGACAACCTGCTTGGCCCGCACCTCGAAGTGTTCGCCTGTCTCCACGTCGTGGGCGTGCACACCAACCACCCGCTCGCCAACCTTGATGAACCCTTCCACCCGAACCCGGCTGGCGACATGGGCGCCGTAGAAGGAGGCGGTGCGGGCGAGGGTCGAGACGTAGCGGGCGTCATCCACCTGCGCGTCGTAGTAGGTGATGCCACCCGTGAAGACGTCCTTGCCGAGGCTCGGCGCGAGGGCAGCGATCTGGCGCTTGCTCAGGTGGCGGTGGTGCGGCACCCCGGGCGGGCGGCCGCCGGTGTAGCTGAAGATGTCGTAGAGCAGCATGCCAGCGCCGATGTAGGCGCGCTCGAACGGGCCCTTGGTGAGCGGGAACAGGAACCGCACCGGCTTGACCAGGTGCGGGGCGAGGCGCTGCAGCAGCAGGCCGCGCTCGATGAGGGCCTCGCGCACGAGGCGAAAATCGAGCTGCTCGAGATACCGGATGCCGCCGTGCACAAGCTTCGACGACCGGCTGGAGGTTCCGCTCGCCCAGTCGCGGGCCTCGACCATTCCCACGCTGAGGCCGCGGGTGACGGCGTCGAGGGCCGATCCCGTGCCGACGATGCCGCCGCCCACCACGAGGATGTCCAGCTCTTTGTCCTTGAGGGCCCGGATCGCGGCATCCCGCTCCTCCGGACCGAGTTTGGATGAACGGGTGACGGGATCGGGCTGGGCCATTCGTGCCTCCTCAGGCGCTAGCGGTGCACCGCGCCTCTTCGCTGAGGCGCTCCCTTTCGACGCTACCCCTGCATGTACGGGGCGACAACTACCTCGACGCGCTGGAATTCCTTGAGGTCGGAGTACCCGGTGGTGGCCATCGACCGGCGCAAGGCGCCCATGAGGTTGACCCGGCCATCCGCCACGGACGAGGGTCCGTTGAGAATCTCCGCGAGCGGGGCCAGCGTGCCGACCTCGACACGGTTGCCGCGAGGCAGCTCGAGGTGGTGCGCCTCGGCACCCCAGTGGTAGCCG
>JAODAO010000066.1 GCA_025463465.1 Glaciihabitans sp.
GGTTGTCGGCAGCATCGTCGAATTCCACGGGCACGGCGTCGCGCAGGTGTCCCTCGCCACACGCTGCACCATCGCGAACATGAGCCCCGAATTCGGATCGACGGCGGCGATCTTCCCAATCGACGACGCGACAATCGACTTCCTGCGGACAACCGGCCGCGACGAGAACCAGGTGCAGACCGTAGAGATCTATGCCCGTCGGCAGGGAATGTGGCACGACCCGGCCAAGCGCGCAGACTACGACCGTTCCGTGGTCGTTGACCTCGACGAAATCACCCCCAGCCTCGCCGGGCCGCGCCGACCGCAGGACCGGATCGAACTCGCCGGGGCCCCGGCGGCCTCCGCCCGGGAACTCGAATCGGCGCACGGTGTCGCCCCGTTGCGCACCAGGCCGGAGCGGCTGAGCGTGCCGGACGGCGCCGTGGCAATCGCCTCCATTACCTCCTGCACCAACACCTCGAATCCCGCCGTGATGATCGCGGCCGGGTTACTTGCCCGCAACGCCGTGGCCCGCGGCCTCACCGTAAAACCGTGGGTGAAAACGAGCCTCGCGCCCGGCTCCCGGGTGGTCACCGACTACCTGGCGAAGGCCAGGCTGATGCCTGACCTCGAGAAACTCGGCTTCGGCCTCGTCGGTTACGGCTGTATGACCTGCATCGGCAACTCCGGCGACCTGCTGCCCGCGGTGCTTGACAGCATCCGCGACGACGGCATCATCGCCGCATCGGTCCTGTCCGGTAACCGCAACTTCGACGGCCGGATCAACAACGACGTGGGAATGAACTTCCTCACCTCCCCGCCCCTAGTGGTCGCCTACGCGCTCGCCGGGTCGATGGACGTTGACCTCACCACCGATTCGCTCGGCCTCGACCCCGACGGTGCCGAGGTGCGGCTTGCCGACATCTGGCCAAGCGACCTCGAGATCACCCGGGTCGTCTCCAGCTCCATCGAACCCGAGATGTACACGGACGCGTACTCGACGATCTTCGACGGAGACGACAACTGGCGCTCCCTGAACGTTCCCGCCGGGGCGACCTTCGACTGGGATGACGACTCCACGTACCTGCAGCCGCCGCCCTTTTTGGAACCGGCTGTGGCGGCACCGGTGGCCAGCATCCTGCGTGCCCGCGCGCTGCTCTATCTCGAGGACTCGGTCACCACCGACCACATCTGCCCCGCCGGGCGGATCCCCGTCGGCAGCGCCGCCGGCCGTTTCCTCACGGAACACGGCGTCGGCGCGCGCGACCTCAGCAGCTACGCCGCACGCCGCGGCAACTGGAAAGTGATGAAGCTGGGCGGGTTCACCAACTCGCGGCTGGTGAACCGGCTGGTTCCCGCGGGCAACGGCGGATCGACCAGAGACTTCACCGCTGTTGAGGCCGGCGAGGAAGCTCCCATCCGAGAGATTCACGCCGTTGCTGATGCCGCCGCCTCCGCCGGTGTCCCCCTGATCGTGTTGGGCGGACGGGAATACGGCACCGGCTCCTCCCGCGACTGGGCGGCGAAGGTCACCCGCCTGCTCGGTGTGCGCGCCGTCATAGCGCAGTCGTTCGAACGCATCCACCGCTCCAACCTCGTGGGAATGGGGGTGCTGCCGTTCCAGTTCAGCGACGGTGAGAACGCGCAGACGCTGGGGCTCGACGGCTCCGAAATATTCAGCATCCCCGGGATCACCAGCAACGCAGACATCCCGGCGACCCTGGAGGTCACGGCGGAACATCCCGGCACGGGCAGGATCACCACGTTCACCGTTCGTTCGCGGGTCGACACGTCCCTGGAGCAGCTGTACCTGCGCGCGGGCGGGGTACTGCCATACGCCCTGGCCAGGGCGGCGGCGAAGCACCCGCCGGCGGCACAACGAGAGAGGGCACACGCATGAACACAGGCCAGCACGAATCAGGTGATGACAAATCAGGCGGCACACCCCGCACGGCAGACCTCGTCGACATCCACGGCGACGACCTGCCGTCGTGTGAGCTGCAGCTCGTCAACTACGGCGGGCACCAGCGCTTCTCGGGGCCGATTGTCACCTTCCAGACCGTCGACGACAACCTCCTGCTGAAGCAGCTCACCGGCGAGCCCGGGCAGGGACGGGTGATCGTTGTTGACGCCGGCGGATCGCTGCGCACCGCCATGCTCGGAGGCGACATGGCCGCCCGCGCCGCCAACAGCGGCTGGGCGGGCATCGTCATCCACGGTGCCGTGCGCGACAGCGTCGAACTGGCGCAGTTGCCCATTGGCATCAAAGCGCTCGGCACCAACCCCCGCCGATCCAAGAAGGCAGGAACGGGCCAAATCGACGTCGAAGTTGATTTCGGTTCGGTGCATTTTGCCCCCGGATTCGTTATTGTCTCGGACGAGGACGGAATTGTGGTCCTCCCCCAACCGACCACCTGATAACCGCTTCACACCACCCCAACAGGAAACAACGGAGTTTCATGTCACAGAAACCAGCACCCCCCATACGCCGCGTCATCCGCGTCGTTATGACGGTAGCGGCCGTGGCGGCCATCGCCTCAGCGGCCACACTGTCGGTGAGCCGGGCCTCGGCGCCCGAAGACGTCAGCGCCAACCTCACCCTCATCGCGCCGGCCGGGCCCGGCGGCGGCTGGGACGGCTTCGCCCGTGAACAGCAGCAGGCGCTGCGCACCACCGGCCTCGTCGGCAACGTGCAGGTCGTCAACATTCCTGGCGCCGCCGGCACCATCGGCCTCGGCACCTTCACCACCATGACCGGCAGGAGCGACACCCTGCTGGTCACCGGCTCGGGAATGACCGGCGGGATCGCCCTAAACGACTCACCCGTCGGCTTCGACGACGTGCAGCCCATCGCGAAGTTCGCCGAGGACTACGACGTGATCATCGTTCCCGACGATTCGCCGCACCAGAGCCTCGGTGACCTGATGGAGGCGTGGGCCGCCGACCCCAAGTCGATTCCCTGGTCAGGAGGCTCGGCGGGCACCATCGACCACCTGCTGATCGCCGAACTTGCCCAGGCCGCTGGTATCCCGCCGGAGGAGCTCACCTACATTCCGAAGTCCGGTGGTGGCGAGGCGATCCAGGCGCTGCTGAACGGCACCGTGGATGCCGTTGCCACGGGTTACAACGATGTCTCCGACCAGATCGATTCCGGGCGGGTGCGGGCCCTTGCGGTCAGCAGCGCCGAGGAGCTCGACGGCATCGACATCCCCACGATCATCGCGGAAGGCTACGACGTGGAGGTCGCCAACTGGCGCGGCATCCTCGCGGCACCCGGGGTGAAGCAGGACGTGATCGACCAGCAGCTGAAGATCTTCTCCGACCTGCGCGAAAGCGACGAGTGGAAAGAGGTCCTCGAACGGCAGAAATGGGAGGACTCCTGGCTCACCGGCCCCGAGCTCAAGGCCTTCCTCGACGAAGACATGGCACGTACCGAGGCACTCCTGGAGGAACTGGGACTATGAGTACAGACGTCACAACAACCCCGACCGAACCGAACGCGCCATACACGGGAGGGTCGTGGTGGACGGGCCGCTCCGGCCTGGTCTTCCCGCTCATCCTCGCCGGGTTCGCCACGTACCTGCTCGTGGGCGAGCTCACGATGGATGTCGCCCCGGACACCGACCCGCCGGGTCCCGGGTTTTTCCCCGCGGCCATCATCGCGCTGCTCTACCTGTTCGCCCTGCTGCAGACGATCGCGCTTGTTCGCAAGCCGGAACCTCCGGGGGACCTGCACGGTGACCTCCGCACCACGGAGATCTCCATCGTCGGGCAGCCCCGTGTTCGCTTCTACAGCGACTGGTCGCGCGTCGCCTGGGCCGTCGGCGGATTCGCCGCGTTCATCCTGCTGCTGGAACCGCTCGGCTGGATCCTCGCCGCCGGACTGCTGTTCTGGACGATGACCCAGGCGTTCTCCGCACCCAAGCCGCTCCACAACGCGCTGGTCGCCCTGACCTTCTCGTCCGTGCTCTACCTGATCTTCGCCGGCCTGCTCTCCGTGAACCTGCCCGTCGGCTCCATCTTTGCGGGAGGTTTCTGACATGGACGCCATCAATAGTCTCCTCGGCGGTTTCGCCGGTGCTCTCACCCCCATGAATCTGCTCTGGGTGCTCGTCGGCTGTGTGCTCGGCACCGCCGTCGGTGTGCTCCCGGGTCTCGGTTCCTCCATGGCGGTGGCCCTGCTGCTGCCGATGACCTTCGCCCTCGACCCAACCGGGGCATTCATCCTGTTCGCCGGGGTCTACTTCGGTGGCCTCTTCGGCGACTCCACTATGGCCATCCTGATGAACACGCCCGGTGGCTCCTCCGCGATAGCGTCAACCTTCGAGGGCTACCAGATGGCGAAGGCCGGACGGGCACCACAGGCCCTCGCCACCGCCGCGATCGGTGCGTTCATCGGCGGGTTCATTTCCTCGATCTGCGTGGTGTTCCTGGCCCCGGCGCTGGCCGAGTTCTCGACGAACTTCGGCCCGGCCGAGTACGTCGCTCTCGCCCTGTTCGCTTTTATCGCCACGTCCTCGATCGTCGCGGACTCCGTCGTCGCGGGGCTGGCGAGCCTCGCCCTTGGGCTCGGCATCTCCTCGATCGGCATCGACTCCGTCACCGGCACAGAACGCTTCACCGCTGGCATCCCCGAACTGTTCGACGGCATTTCACTGGTCACCGTCACCGTCGCGGTGCTCGCCCTCGGCGAGGTATTCCGGGTGGTCTCCCGGGCCAGGCGCGAACCCTCGCACCTCTCGGTGATGTCCGCGAAGCGCCCCCGGCTGTCCCGCGCCGAATTTGCCGAGGCGGCCCCGGCCTGGGCGCGAGGAACCATCATCGGCCTGCCTTTCGGGGTCATCCCCGTTGGTGGAGCCGAAGTGCCGACGTTTATGGCCTACAGCCTCGAGAAGAATCTCGACAAGCGCCGCGCGAAGCCGAAGTTCGGCACGGGTGCCATTCGCGGCCTCGCTGCACCGGAGGCCGCAGGCAACGCGACCACCGGTACGGCCATGGCGTCGCTGCTCGCACTCGGCCTGCCCGTCTCCTCGACGGCGGCGATTATGCTCGCGGCCTTCCAGCAGTACGGCATCCAGCCGGGCCCGCTGTTGTTCGACCGGGCGCCCGACCTCGTCTGGGGGCTGCTCGCCAGCTTCTTCATCGCCATGGTGGTGCTGCTGATCCTGAACCTGCCGCTGGCACCGCTGTGGGCCAAGCTCGTCGACATTCCCCGCCACTACCTTTACCCGGGCATCGCGGTGTTCTGCGCGATGGGTGTTTACGCCACCTCCAACTCGATCTTCGAGTTGTGGCTGCTGCTGATCCTCGCCCTGCTCGGGTTCGCGATGCGACGCTTCGGCGTGCCGCTGGCGCCCCTGATGATCGGTATGGTCCTCGGGCCTCTCGCCGAGACGAACGTGCGGGATGCGCTGCTCAGCTCGGCGGGTGACTACACAGTCTTTGTCGCTAGCCCCATCGCCGTGGTGCTCTACATTGCCCTCGCCGGAGTCATCGCGTTCACCATCGTCGGCAAGGTGCGCTCATACCGGCCGAAGAACACCACGTTCCAGACCACGGCGGACACGGTCTATGAGACGCCAGGGAAGGACCGCCGCAAGTAGTCGGCTCTGTTGCTTGCATCACGCGCCACGCCACGCGCCTTGTTATGCGCCCGGGGTGCGACGGCGAATGCGGATGGGCCCCTTCACCCGGGACGGATCAACAACAGATCCGCCCTGGGTGATGTCCACCTCACCGGCCTCCACCATACGGCGGGCGGCCCGGCGGGCGGGTTCCATCAGGTCGCGCCACGCATCGGGGGATACGGCGCGGGCGGCTTCCGACGGGCAGATGGTTGAGGTGGCAGCCCGCTTCGCGAGCAGGTCGCGGATCGCCTCCTCCAGCTTGCGGTCCGTGGGTGAGATCTTGTGCGATCGGCAGGCCGCGCTGCAGTAGGCGATCTCGTCCCAGTTGCGTTCCCACTTTTTGCGCCAGGTGATTTCCCGGCCGCAGGAACGGCAGGTCTTCGGCTCGGGTGTCATGCGTCAATTCTGCGCCGCTCAACTGAGCGTCAGCGGTAGATGAACTGCAACAAGTGAACACTGGGTGAATTCAGCCCGGGAGAGGATTGAGCAACGCCGGCAAAAGGGGAATGCTCGTCGCCGTGGACCCTTTTATCCTCCTTCTGCTTGTTATCGTCACGGCGCTCGCCTTCGATTTCACCAATGGTTTCCACGACACGGCCAACGCGATGGCCACGTCGATTGCCACCGGAGCTCTCGCGCCCAAGGTCGCCGTCACCCTTTCGGCCGTCCTCAACCTCGTGGGGGCCTTCCTCAGCATCGAGGTCGCCCTCACCGTCACCAACGCCGTCGTCAAAATCCAGGATGCAACGGGCGCACCAGACCCGGCCCTGCTGGAGGGCGGGGGATCGGCGCTGCTGCTGATCGTCCTCGCCGGCCTCATCGGCGGGATCGTTTGGAACCTACTCACCTGGCTGCTCGGATTGCCGTCGAGTTCGTCCCACGCCCTCTTCGGCGGTTTGATCGGGTCCGCGCTGGCGGGGCTCGGGGTAAACGGTGTCAACTGGGCCGGCGACGGTTCCAAGCTCGACGGCGTTGTGGGAAAGGTGATCTTTCCCGCACTGATGTCCCCGATCCTCGCCGGGCTGGTGGCCGCCATCGGAACGTGGCTGGTCTTCCGCGTCATCGGCAACGTCGCGGGCAAAAAGTTGAACCACGGATTTCGGATCGGGCAGATCGGCAGCGCTTCTCTCGTCTCGCTCGCGCATGGAACCAACGATGCCCAGAAGACGATGGGTGTTATCACCCTCGCCCTGATCGCCGCTGGCGGTTGGAGCGACACCGAGTCGGTTCCGTTCTGGGTGAAGGTCAGCTGCGCGCTAGCGATCTCCCTCGGCACCTACATCGGTGGTTGGCGCATCATCCGCACGGTCGGCAAGGGCCTAGTCGAGATCAACACCCCGCAGGGTATGGCCGCCGAGAGCTCCTCCGCCGCGGTCATCCTCGCGTCGAGCCACTTCGGTTTCGCCCTGTCGACCACCCACGTCGCCACCGGGTCCATCCTCGGTTCCGGCGTCGGCCGGCCGGGCGCCCAGGTCCGCTGGCGCGTAGCCCTGCGGATGGTGATCGCGTGGGTGATCACCCTTCCCGCCGCAGCCCTCGTTGGCGCGGTGATGTGGTGGGTGGGCAACCTCCTGGGTGGCGCCCTCGGCGGCATCCTGATGTTCGTCATCCTGGTGTCGCTTTCGATCGTGATCTACATCCGCTCGCGGCGCAGCAGCGTCGGCGCGCACAACGTCAACGACGAATGGCAGGACAGCCCACGTCCCGCCAAGCAGACGACCAACGCCTAAGGGGTATGCACCGTGTTCACTCTTTTCCTTAACGCGGCCGGCCAGGTCGCCCTGGCCGCCCTCCTCCTCGGGGCGGGACTCCCCGCCCTGTTCGCCGTCGGCGTCCGCTCGTTCACCCTGGCCGGAGCCGCCGGTGAACCCGCGGCAGACGGCGCGACCACCGGCACCTCGCGCATCCCGGCGCCGCTGCTCCGCGTCATCGGCACGCTCTGCTACGTGCTCGTTGTTGTCGCGGTTGCCATCGGGTTGAGCGTCATCATCGCCACCGGATTCGGCCAGGAAGTCAGCTTCGACCACATCGTGCCGACCTT
>JAODAO010000156.1 GCA_025463465.1 Glaciihabitans sp.
ATCCCGATGGCAATGGGTGGCGAATGGGCACGGGCACGGTGGGCCTCGGAACCAGTGGCAGCGGGGACGTCCTCGCCGGTGCCGTGGCTGGCCTGTGCGCGCGGGGCGCGTCTCCTGCACAGGCAACCGTGTGGGCGACCCACGTCCACGCGGCGGCGGGCGACCGCCTGGCCGTCCAGGTCGGCCCCCTCGGATTCCTGGCGAGCGAACTGCTTGGGCAGCTGCCCCGGGTACTGGTCGAGATCTCCGCCTGACCGCCCAACCACCAAAGCGGTCTTCATCAAGCAGCACTCGACCCGTCTTATTTCCAGCCGCGTAGGGATTGATACCCCGTCACTTTGTGATTAGACAGAAGGGTATGTGCCCTTCTCAGCGGCACGCGGGAGGAAGTTTATGCAGGTCGCGATTCTCGGTGGTTATGGCAGCGTCGGGCGAGCGACAACCGTGGCTTTGCAGGCCGCCGGTCACACGGTGCTCGCGGTGGGTCGGGACCCGGAGCGGGCGGATATCGTTCTCGACGCCGTCAACGACAAGGCCGGGATCGTCCCCATGCTTGCCGGGCTTGACGCCGTGGTCAATGCGGCCGGGATCGAGGATGTCACCGTCGCCCGCATCATCACCGGCCACGGCATCGGTTTGGTCGACGTCAGCTCGAACATGGATTACCTGGGCGAGCTTGAGAACCTGGGCGGCGCCCCGGTCATCGTTGGGGTGGGCCTCGCTCCGGGGATAAGCAGCATCCTCGCCGCCGCGGTCGACGAGGTGGATGCGTCCATCACCGACATCGGCATCGTCCTGGGGGCCGGCGACTCCCACGGGCGCGCCGCCCAGGAGTGGACACTCTCGCTACTGGGTCGCTCGTTCACCGACACGGAAACGGACCGCCCGGTGCGCAACTTCTCCCGCGGGCGCAAATTCACCCTGCCGGACGGCAGCCGACGCACCCTTCTGCGGGCCGACCTCTCGGACCAGCACGAGATGAGCCGCGACCTCGGCAAACCCGTCACCACGTCTTTTGGCCTCGACTCCCGCTTCGCCACCTCGGTGCTCGCCGCGGTCGGCCGCGTCCCGGGCAGCGGCGCCCTGGCTCGCCGGGCACACCCCTCCGGCGGCTCCGACTGGTTCGTCGCAGCGACCGCGCGGGCCGGCGGCACCAGCATCTCCGCCACGGGAACGGGCCAGTCGGAGGCCACCGGCCTCGTCGCGGCCGCCGCCGTCGGCCACCTGCCCCGGCTCGCGCCCGGTGTGACCAGCCTGCACACCGTGATGACCCTAGACGACGTTGCGAACTTGCCCGGCATCACCGTGACCCGGGAGCTGGGCACCACGACCCGCAGCTACGGCAGGGTCGGCGGGGTCGGCGGGGTGCGGAAGAGGACAGGCCGGCCGTCGTAGGGGGCGAGGCGTTCGGTCAGAAGTGCCAGCACACGCGGCCAGTCGTCCACGATCACCGAGAACACCGCGGTGTCGCGCCAGGTGCCATCGGCGCGCGGCTTGTCCCGGCGCGTGATGCCCTCGAAGGTCGCGCCGATGCCGGCGATCGCGCGACGCGACCGGCTGTTCAGCACGTCGGCGGCAATGCGCACCCGGCCGAAGCCGGATTCGAACGCGAGACCAAGCATCAGCAGCTTGGCCTCCACGTTCACCTGGGTTCCCCAGGTGGTAGGTGCGTAGGCCGTCCAGCCGACCTCGGCGGACTCGTTGGCCAGATCAATATTGCCGAATGTGGTGGTACCGATGAGTTTGCCGGTGTGCGGGCCACCGAGGACTCGCACCCCAAAAACAATGCCCGCCTCCCATTGGTAATAACTTTTGGCCCATTCGCTGAACGACTCCACCGTCCCGCGGTAACCGGCCGGTCCCCCGCCGTAGCCGCCGGCGAACACCAGCGGGTCACCGATGGCGGCGAACAGCTCGGGCAGGTGCGAGAACTCTAGGGGCTCAAGGGTGATGTAACGGCCAGTGAGGCTCCGGCGGGTCGGGAGGATGGCAGTCATCCCCCCATAGTGGCCGCCCTGGTGGCACGATGGAAATCATGGGCCAGACCGAGAAGCTGAGTGTCGCAGCGAACGCCGTCATCCACCTCGTTGAACGCATCGATGACACCCAGTGGGGCCGCCCCGCGCTCGGCACCTGGACCGTGCTCGACCTGGTCGGTCACACCTCCCGCGCGCTTGTCACGGTTCGCGAATACCTCGCAGCGGCCCCGAAGCCGCCCGCGCCCGCCAACGTTCCCGACGCCGAGAGTTACTACCGGCGCGTTTTCTCCGGCTACACCGACCACGCCGCGGTGGCACGGCGCGGGGTGCAGGCGGGCGAAGCGCTGGGGGATGATGTGGCCGCAGCCCTCCACACCCTGCTGGCCTCTGCCCTGGAGGCGCTGGCCGGGGCACCCGCCGACGCCACGGTGACCGTCGGCGAGCTGACCATCCCCGTTGAGGAGTACCTGCGCACCCGGGTATTCGAGCTGGTGGTGCACGGCTACGACATCGCCCGCGCCACGGCCCAGATCCTCGAAATGCCCCGTGAGGTGATCGCCGACTGCGCTGCCCTCGCCGCCCGTGTCGCGGCCCTGCGCGGCAGCGGCCGGGAGGTGCTGTTCGCCCTCACCGGCCGAGACACCCTGCCGGGCGGATTTTCCATCTTTTAGGCAAACCCGCCGGCGGAATGCGTGCGGCTAATAGCCGTCTGGGGTGTGGTTGTTATCCCACCCGCCGCGCAGTTTGACCACCTGGGTGACGCTGAAGTCGCGGCTGTGATCCCAGTTGCCGTCACGGTTGTGGTCCCAGTCCCGGTCGCGGTCGCGGCCACGAACCGACCAGACCACAACGTCAGCGCGAGCGCGGCCGTTGGTGAAGCGTCCCTGGTCGGCGGGGATGTTCAGCGTCAGGCTCTGCCGGTTGCCGTCGCACCGAACGCGGTCGGAGCGGGCGTCACCGGTGGCATCCCACCTGCGGTTGTTGCGCTGCGTCAGGTCGATGTTCGCGCGGTAGACATCCCCGCGGTTGCACGTGAAGGTGATGGTCCAGTCGACCGACCGGCCGCGATCCTGGATGGAGAATCTCCCCAGGTCGATATTGGTTTCCGTGGCGGCTGCCGGAGCCGCGACGGACAGGCCCACTAGGCTCGCGGCCACCAGCGCCGTCGCCATAAAACGGGATCGAGTTTTCATGATTTTTACCTCTGCACGATACGTGAGCGACCCGACGTGCGTGACGGAACAGGTCGTGCCACATCGTTGTCGCACACCCACCCTCATTCGGGAATCCGCTCGATTTGTAGCCCGAAATTTACTCCGACCGCTGGCAGGATCAACCGGTCGGCCAGGATCATGCGGGTTCGTGCGAATCCCGCACTGCCCTGCGCCACCGACCGCACCAACGGCACCGGGACTACGCTCGGCCCATGGCCCGTTCCGAGAATGTGTTCCCATCGACCGCGCGACCGATTATCGGCGCAGGGCAGCGTCGTGCCTCCGTCAGCGGCGTCGCCAGTTACACGACCGAGCCGCTGATCGGACCCGACGATGGCAGTTCCGAGCCGGTGCGCCACGCCAGCGGTTACGCCGACTTCGCCGACCACCTCCGCGCGATCGGCGAGGATCCCCTACGGCTGTCCGGCGACCTCGCCTCGCTGGTGGCCGTGCTGCAGGCATCCCCCACGCTTCGCTCCGATGCGGGCCTGCGACACTCCGCCGCGATCTTTCTGGGCAACACGGTCGTCCGGCTGCACCCGGACACCCGCTGGCAGTCCCCAACAATTGAGGAACCCGAGGTGGGTAACCGTTACCGTTCGATGCCCGTCGACGGCGTACTCGACCGACTGCTCGAGGGGGATGCGGCGCTGGCCGGGCAGTTCATCGAGATGGTGGATGACTGGCCGGACGAGTCGAAGGATATCCCACAGGTATTTCGCGACCCGGTCGACCTGGCTGAAACCGTTTCCCCGTATGTGCGACCGCCGATCGAGTTTCCCGTTGTGCGCGACGCGGATGGCAGTGTGATCCCCTACGGCAGCCGCTGGGAGGCCGGGCCGCCGGATGACAGTTACAGCGTGGACAGCCACCCGGAACGCTTCATGCCGTTGCCCGCGGTGGCGGAGGCGCTGATTGAGTACCTCGACCGCGAATTCAACGTCACGGTCAGCCGGGACGTCACCTTCGGGGCCGACCTGCTCCACAAGCAGAACGATGTGGTCGACGCGATCCGGGTTACTCCCGCTGACAGCACCGCGGCGACGCTGACTTTTGTGGTGACCGCCTATCCCGGGGTAATACTGCACGCCGGGGCGCTGCACGACTTCCCGTTTCCCACGTGCGGTTGTGATGCCTGCGACGACAGTGCACACGACCTGGCCGACCAGTTGGAAAACACGGTTCTGTCGATCGTGGCGGGAGGCTACGCCGAGCAGTATCGCGCCGGGAAGGAACCGTGG
Source organism: Glaciihabitans sp. (assembly GCA_025463465.1). Lineage (GTDB taxonomy): Bacteria > Actinomycetota > Actinomycetes > Actinomycetales > Microbacteriaceae > Glaciihabitans. The sequence goes on from JAODAO010000156.1 coordinate 4,435, forward strand.
GTGTCCCACACCCTGACCTCGATCGACGGCCTCGGCCGGTCGAGCGGCTCGGGAATGGCGACCTCCGCCTCGCCAGAACGGTGGGAGCAGGGTGCGGCACTCCTGCTCGCGGTACCCAACGGCTGGAGCCCCTGGCCGGCGCGCAAGCGCTGAACCGCTGGCGTCAGCCGAGCAGTTCGGGGCGCTTCCTCTCGGCACCATGCACGTGCTGGTCGAGGAAGGCAAACACGGTCTGGTACCAGACGAGGGAACGCTGCGGCTTCGATACCCAGTGGTTCCCGTCGGGGAAGACCAGGAACCGGTGCTGCACCGAGCCACCCAACGCGGCGGTGCGGCTCTCGTCAATGTCGGGGCGTTTCTCCGCGGC
>JAODAO010000163.1 GCA_025463465.1 Glaciihabitans sp.
CTCCCGATCTACCGCGACGTCAGCGTCGAGGCGACCGAAGAGGCCAAGGCCGAGCGTTACCCGAACCGCATCTTCACGGATGAGTCGGTCTTCAGCGAGTCTGACCTGAGCTTCGTCGATTTCGACAGCTTCAGCTCGGACGACTACACCCCCGGTACCTACAACTAGGCACCAGGACGTGTAGCTGAAAAACGCTAGCGATCCACATGGAGAGCCCGTCACCGAAAGGTGGCGGGCTCTTCGCTATTAACCCCACCCCGGGACCCTGCCCGCCGGGTCCCGGTCGTGACCGGGGACAACACCCGATTTCGCACCGCTTCGGGGCGTGAAAGCAAGTACTGTTTTGCCCGAAGTGCCGGGGTTATTTTTACCGCGGGGCAAGCGCGGAAGTTTTACGGATGGACAGACGACCAGAAACGCGATCGGGTGGAGATCCGGCACTGGGGCTGCTCGCGGTCCTGATGACAGCGCTGTTCGGCGGGATCACCTACCTCGCCCTCATCCTGGTTGCCCATAACCAGGTCACCGCGGAGCTTCTCGCGGGCTGTGCCCTGATCGGCCTGGGGGTCTCCCTCGCTGCGACCGGTGCGATCGCGTTCCAACGCCGGCGGGCGCTCACCCACATCACGACCGATGACATCACCGCGGTGATCAAGCTCGGGGCCCTGCCTGGCTACTCAAACACCCGGCGCTGGGGAGAGCTGCTGCAGCACCGGCGGAACCGGGACCAGCGCGTGCGTTGGCTCGCACCACTGCTGGCGGTGCCGCTCGCCGCGGGAGCGATGGCTGCGGCGCTGTCCGACATCCCCCACGTATTTGTGTGGTGGCCGCTGGTTGGCATGTTTTTGGTGGTCGGGGGATGGGGCGCCGTGTCCGCCCGCCAGGAGATTCCCCGCATTGACCGGATGCTCGCCGACATCGAAGCAGGCGAGGCAGATGAGGCGCGTAAGACTGCGGGTGCTACGGCTGTCGGCGGTGCGGCTGATGGCGGGGCTGCTGTCGCCGATGGTCGGGCGCGGGAGCGGGCGGGGGAGCGAGCCCGTCGAACGGGATCTGGCGGCGGTGAAAGCCGACACCGGTAGCGGCCACGGTGCACCGGGCGGTGTGAAGAGGAAAGCCCGGCTCCCCACGCGCCCAAAAGGGGGAGGAGCCGGGCCACGCTGTGCGTTCTTCCTTACCGAAAAACGTTGGCGTTAACGGAAGCAGCTCACCCGAAGAGTTGCTGCCGCTGTGACAACCGTACGGGGTGTTGGTGCGCGAGCGCGAGTGCCACGGCGCATTAGGTGTTCTGGGTATCGATATCTGCGGAATCCCGACCTTCCCGGTCGTCACGAAGCGGAAGTTTATGGTGGTTTACCGCGATGCGGTAACCCGCACATCGTTATCCGGCCCGCGTAGCGCCGGTACTAGGCTCAGCCCATGACCAGCCAATCGTCAGTTGTGGTGCGTGAACCCGCCAAGGGGGATGCCGCGGCGATCGCCCGCGTGCACGTGCAGGGCTGGCGCGACGCGTACTCTCACCTTCTGCCGGAATCGTTCTACAACGACGCCACCCTGCGCCAACGCACGCGGATGTGGCGGGCTGTACTGCGCCTTGACGTGATACCGAGCAGGCTGCGCGTGGCCGTGCTTGGCGGGGTCATTGTTGGTGTCGCCCTCGCCGGGCGCGGTCGCGGCGACAACCCGCCACGTGCGCTCGAGCTGTATCTCATCTATGTCACCTCGGAGGTCTACGGCCTCGGGGCGGGGCAGGCGCTGCTGGAGGCGGTACTGGGTGACGAACCGGCGCAGTTGTGGGTGGCGGAGGAGAATCCGCGCGCCCGGGCGTTCTACTTGCGCAACGGTTTTACCTTCGATGGCACGATGGATGTTGCGGCGGCGGCCGGCAACATGGTCGAAATGCGCCTGGTGCGCTGAAACACGGCGCCGAAACGCGCAAAGTCCAGTCCTGTTGCAGCGGCCATGGCAGCCGTAGGTTCGATGGATGCCGCACCGTGCAGCTTCCGCCGCCCCACTTCCTCCCGTCCGCACGTTCGAGCCGGGGGACACGGCGCTGTTCGCCTCCATTCCGGCCTCGGTGCAGCGATCGGTGCAGGCCTGCGTTGGCCTGTGGCTGGAGGCGGTGGAGTCGCGCGACGGGGAAACCCCGGACGCGGGCATGGCGGAGCGGGTGGCGAGTAAGTTCCAGCGACCGATCGTGCGCTTCGCGGTGCTGGGGGAGGCGGCGCGGCCCATCGGTTTCGCCTTGACCACCGTCGCGACATGCCCCAACCTCGCCCAGGACCTGTCATTCGCCTGGCCCGCCGACGCCCCGCCCGAGCCGGCCGCCACCCCGACCCTCGAGCGATTCGCGTATCTGGAGTTGCTGGCCGTTGACCCGGCCATGCAGGGGCACGGCGCCGGCCGGGTACTGCTGAACGATGCCATCGCCGCGGCGCGCAACCAGGGTTTCCGGCGGCTCGAGCTCGATGTGAGGATCGGCAACGACTCCGCCATCCACCTCTACGAGTCCTTGGGAATGGTCGCCACCGGCAGCAGGCCAACCGCGCACGCGGTGACGGGCCGGCCGATGCTGGCCTTCGAGCTGATGCTGCGACCCTGACCAGCCGGCGTCACAACAGAAGCCGGGCTGCCGCCTATGCCGCGCGGAGGTTGGCGATGACCTGGGCGGCCACGGCGACGGCGCCAGCACGGTGGTCAGCGGTGATTGCCCCGGCAGCGGCGGTAGCGTCCTGGAGTACGCGCACCTGCACCCAGTTTCCGCCGACAACAAGGTCGAGGAAGCAGTCACTGTCACCGACGGTGCAGCGGATCCAGGCGCTTTCGCCCTCCTGCAGTCCGTCGACGGCGATCTCCTCGGGTTCGGACGGAAGGGTCGCCAGGGTTATGGCGTCACGGGCCGCCCACTCCCCGCCGGGCAGCCAGGCCAGGTCGCCGACCATCACGTCGGCGTTGGGTAGCAACCAGAGACACGGGGCGGTGAAGAGTTGGTCTTCCGCGGCGGCCTTCTGGCTGTAACCGCCGGCGGGGCGGGTCACGGCGAGGTCCACGGTGGCGGCCAGCGCGCCCTGCAGGGCGGCGTGGGGGATGAACTGCTCGCACTGGGTGGCTGGATCAGCTGGCAGGCCGATGGTGCCAGCCGGCGGCGTCCAGCGTGGGCCAGGGCTGGTCGACGACTCGACCGACGCCACCACCGCGTCGACGAACGGGGTGATGGTCGTGAGGGCCGCGGCCTCGGATCCGGCGCCGGAGGCCGCAAGGCCACCCACGTCGACCTGCACCCAGAAGCCGTTGACCAGCTGCTCGGCCTGGCAGGACCGGATCTCGTCGACCGTGCAGCCGCTGTACTCGTTCCCGGTGAACCCGTAGGTGGTGGCGTACTCGGCCCACTGCGCCTCGGACTCCGGCAGGATCGACACCTGCGCCCCCACGTAGTCGGGGGTGCTGCCGGTGACGCTGGCGCGCGGCTGCCCGTTCGACCACTCGCAGACCAGCCCGCCAAGGGTTTGCACCACGTAGCTGTCGGGAATCTCGGCCGTTGCGGCCAGCCAGGTACCGGCGGGCTGAGCTGGCGCGACCTTCTTCTCCAGGATCGAGCTCAGCGCCGGGTCCCAGGCGATGTCGGTGCAGTCGAAGTCCATTCGCGGCAGCGGAGCGTAGGACGCCGGTGTCGCGGTGGGCGCTGGGGTGGCCGATCCAGTCGGGGCGCCGGTGGATGTCTGTGATGCGCCGCCGGTCGGCCCGGTGGCGCCGTCGCCGGTGCCGGAATCGGTGCAGCCGGACAGCGCGATGAGGATACCGGCCGCCGCGGCCAACAGGGCAAAACGATTCGCGGGCAGACGGCGACGTGGAGAAGACATGGACTCATCCTCTCGGTCGTGGCGGCCATTTCTCCAGAGCTTGCCGCGGGTCGTTATGCAGTTGACTCATTGTGCCGCCGCGTCGACTTGCCCCTGTCTCAGATTTGCTACGCTCTCGAATGTATGTTCGACTGTGCGTATGCGTTGGAGTGGGCAGGAACTGAACACCGAGCAGGGGGATGCCCTGCCGGGCCTCGCCCGGCTCAATAACCTGGTGCGCACCACCCGCACCCCCGACTTCGCCGGCATCACGTTCTACGAGGTGCTCGCCAAGTCCGCGCTGAACAAGGTGCCAGGCAACAGCACGATGAACTTCGGCTGGACCATCAACCCGATGCGCGGCTGCCAGCACGCCTGCGCGTATTGCTTCGCCAGGCCCACCCATGGATACCTCGACCTGGATGCCGGCAAAGACTTCGACACCCAGCTGATTGTGAAGGTCAACGTCGCCGAGGTGCTGGCGAAGGAGCTGGCGAAGCCGGCCTGGACGCACCAGCACGTGGCGCTCGGCACCAACACCGACCCGTACCAGCGGGCGGAGGGGCGCTACCGGCTGATGCCCGGCATCATCGCGGCGCTCGCCGACAGCCGCACCCCCTTCAGCGTGCTGACCAAGGGAACACTGCTGCGGCGCGACATCCCCCTGCTGAAGGAGGCGGCGACGCTGGTGAGCGTTGACATCGCCATGTCGATCGCGATTTTCGACGACGAGCTGCAGCAGTCGGTGGAGCCGGGCACACCAACGGCGACCGCGCGGCTGGCGACGGTGACGGCGGTGCGGGACGCAGGGCTGAACTGTTCGGTGTTCCTAATGCCGATCCTGCCGTACCTGACCGACACAACGGACCACCTCGACGAGGCCCTGCGGCGGATCAAGGCCGCCGGTGCCACCTCGGTGCTCTACTCCTCGCTGTACCTCAAGCCGGGCACGAAGGAGTGGTACCTGCAGTGGCTGGCGCGGGAGCATCCGCAGCTGGTGGAGAAGTACACGGAGTTCTACGCCGCCGGCGCTTATGCCCCGGTGGCTTATCGGCGATGGCTGGCCGACCGCATCCACCCCCTCATCCGGGCGCACGGCCTCGAGCGGGGCCAGGAGGACCCGATCACGGGTGGGCCACGCTCCGGCGGCCCCGGCTACGGCGTTGGACAGCCTCCGGTGCGCACACTCGACCTGGCGTCGAGGCGGGCGGACCGCCCCCGGCTGATCGCCGAGGAGCTGCCCGTGGGGATGGATGCGGCGGCACTGCAACCCACCCTGTTCTGACGCAGGGGTCGTCTGGGTCAGGCGGTGGTCCGCTGTGCCCCGGTTGGCCGGCCCATCAGCTGTAGTAGAGGGCAACCGGCCTGCCGTCGATCTCGCGCACGTCGACGGGGGTGTTGTAAACGGCCTCAAGGACCTCGGATCGCATGATGCTGCGTGCGCTGGCATCCGCGACTACCCTTCCATCGCGCATTGCCACGATGCGGTCAGAGTAGGTGGCGGCGAAGTTGATGTCGTGGAGGACAACGATGACGCGTTTGCCGAGTTCATCTGCCATCCGACGGAGCAGTTTCATGATTTCGGTCATGTGGCGCAGGTCCAGATTGTTCAGCGGTTCATCGAGCAGCACGTACTTGGTGTCCTGCGCCAGCACCATCGCGATAAAAGCGCGTTGGCGCTGGCCACCCGACAGCTCGTCGAGGAAGCGTGCGCGAAAGTCGTGCAGGTCGAGGTATTCGATCGCGCGGTCGACGTGGTCGCGGTCGTCGATCGTCAGCCGGCCCTGCGAGTGGGGGAAGCGACCGAATTCGACGAGGTCCTGCACGGTAAGGCGCGCTGCGATGTGGTTGTCCTGCCGCAGAACAGCCAGGGCGCGGGCGAGGGCACGCGAGGAGGCGGTGGAGACATCCATCCCATCGATGACCACAGAGCCGCCATCGGGGCGGATGAGGCGGCCGACGATGCCGAAGAGGGTCGATTTG
>JAODAO010000164.1 GCA_025463465.1 Glaciihabitans sp.
CTTCTGAGCGGTCAATGGCTGCTCGCGCTCACCGCTGACGCCGACGGTGACACCGATGCCGTTATGACCCTGACGGCCGATGCTTACGCGACGCTGGACGTTCCCACACCGTCGCTGATGACACCCGCCGATATCGCTGATGATGCGGTGCTGGCCCGGATGTGGCGGAGAAGTGGTGTCGACCAACGTCTCCAGAGGCTGGCCAGTGTATGCCGTCTTCGCGCAGAGTTGAACCCGGACAACCCGCTCGCCGGGGGAGTCGCGGCGCATGTCGATGGACTGATCAGCGGGGCGACCAGCGAGCTGCACGTCGCCGTCGAACTGCTTCGCCAAACGCAGAGACCCCTTGCCCTTGCCCTCGCGCTTGAAGACCTCGGACTCGCAATGGAGCGCGAAGTCGCCGGTAGCGCCCAGCACTCCTGGAGCGAGGCGGCAGACATCCTCGAGAAGCACGGCGCTGTCCGCGATGCCAACAGGGTGCTGCGTCACCTCCGCGGCCTCGGAATCAGGCGCCGAGCTAAATCGCCGGAGGTGCATACAGGGATGCTTAGTGCCCGCGAGTTGCAGATCGCCGAGCGCCTCGCTGGCGGGGTCACTACCAAACAGATTGCATCGGACCTCTCACTCTCGCAGCACACGGTGCTCTCGCATGTCCGACATATCTATGACAAATGGGGGATTTCGACCCGACGGGCGCTGGCGGAACGGGTCGCCAGCCGGTCACGTTAGCCGGGGCTGCCGAACTGGGGATAACGGACGACTCGACTGGGGATTACTTCCGGAGCTCAGTCGACCAAGGTGAGGTAGGAAGGGCCATCCCGCTCTTCTCCGCTCCTATCGGGGAGGGAATATGTCCCCACAATCCAATCGGTTCGCGCATTACCTCAAAGCACGCCGAGAGCAGTTAAAACCCGAGGACGTCGGGTTCCCGAGCGACCCCGACCGGCGGGTGAAGGGGCTCAAGCGCGAAGAGGTCGCCGCCCTCGCCGGCATCAGCCCGGAGTACTACACCCGACTCGAGCAGGGACGCTCATACCAACTTTCGGCATCGGTGCTGGCTGGCCTGGCCAGCGCCCTCAAGCTCGACTCGTACGCGGCGGCCTACTTGTACCGGCTGGCGCTCCCTGAACTTCCCGTCAGGGCCGCCACAGCAGCACCGGTGGTCAGCGACACCATCCGCCAACTTGTCGCCGAGTGGCCCGACGTGCCCGTGAGCATCTTTGACCGCAACCAGGACATCCTGGTGATGAATGACCTGTTGCGCGCCCTCCTCCCCAACATCTCACCGGGATCAAACATCGTTATTTCCGCCTTCTCGATGCCGCCCGAGTACCGGGCTACCGAGCAGTGGCAGGCGTTTGCTCGAACCGTTGTGTCAGCCCTGCGTGTCCACGGCATTCCGACCGACGCCCGACTCCAGGAGATCGTCGGCGACCTATCCATTCGCGATGCCACTTTTCGAGCTTTGTGGGCGGATCATGATGCGATCCCGTTTGATTCCGGAGTCGTCATCGCCTATATCGAGGGGTTCGGCGTGGCTGACTTCCCCTGGCAGAACCTGAATCTTCCAGATGGCCTCTTTATGGGAATCTGGGCAGCACCTCAGGGCTCATTGGCGGGCAGGGTGATCGACCATTTCCGTCACATTTTGTGTGCGGGCCTTGTTCCTGTTGAGGCGGAAAGACACACGGTTACCACCGGTGCGGTGAGCGAGCCTGCGAGGCGTAGCGATACTGATCACCAACTCGACGCTCCCTACCTGGCGCTTAGGCCGGCACTGCTGGGCGAACCGCTGTAGTGCCGGTGAGTTGCTCGTGCTGCCCCAGGAACGGTCAAGCGGATTAGCGAAGAAAATCGATCGCTTCCTGCAGAAACGGGCCCGCAGTGGTCATATACACGATCATGAAGTACCCACCCGGGACCTCAAGAACCTGCCACGGAAGCTCACCGACGCCCAATCCGTCGATAGGCGCAAGCGCGACACCCGACCCCAGGGGATAGGCGTGGTGGTAAGCCCACAGTTGCCGGAAGTCTTTGTCCTCCAGTGAGAGACGGCCAACTATCTCTCGAAAACGGGGATCGGTGGGGTCGCCGTGGAATCGGAGCGCAGCCACTGACTGGCGAGCGATCGTGATCCATTCCTCCGCAACACGCTCCTCCGGTGTCGCAGTGAACACGGAGAGCACAACGTTGTTGTCCGCTATCGCTGCCAGCGACGGGAACATGGCCAGGGCCAACTCATTGGCCAGCAACACATCCTGGTTGCGATCAACCACCTGGACAGGAACGTCCGAGCGGTCATTGACCAGTTTCACCATGAGATCACTCAGTGGTGGGGCGGGCATCGTGTTCACAGACGGCGGCGTCGGCAGCGCGAGGCGGTATAGGTATGACCCCGCGTGCGGGTCGAGCGCGAGAGCGCGCACGAGCCCTGACAGCACAGACTCGGATGGCTGGTGTGTCCTGCCCTGTTCGAGCCTCGTGTAGTACTGCACGCTGATGTTGGCCAGCTTGGCCACCTCTGAGCGGCGCAGACCCTGCACGCGCCTGTCCGTATCGACCGGTAACCCGACGTCCTGGGGGAGGAGATGTTTGCGCCGTGCTCGCAGGAATTCGGCCAACGCTCCGGACTCCAATGCCATCACACTCCCTCCCGCGACTGCCTCCACAATTGCCCTACCGAGCTCAGGCAGTCGGCCATGTGTTGTAGATGCTGGGCAGCGCGGCAGACGGGCTTGCCCGTGACGCGGTGTGCCAGACACGTTGCATCGGATACCACCATACGCTGACGAATCCTCGAGGCCATCCGACTGCAGTCGAGAATGGACCGGGCCAGCAGAGCAATGACTCGAATGTCGGCAACACAACCGGCGACGTGGCCCGGCCCTGTATTGAGGGTTCCGAGACCGTTTTCGATGTCAGCGGCTGGTCGGGATGGTGTTGCTCCTGATTCCGGCTGAACGTTGATTCATCCGGGATTCCGGACCTTCATTGGGACAGACCCTGGGAGAACCCGACCGTCGCCGGCACAATCTGGCTGAGCGATCGGGTCCTCCCAAGCGAAACTACTTGCGCAGCTCGAGGTACTTCGCGATCAGCGACTTGCTCGAGGAATCCTGCGAAGCCAACGCCTCAGCGTCTCCGGCAACAGCCGGGGTGATCTGCAGGGCGAGCTGCTTGCCGAGCTCAACACCCCACTGGTCGAACGAGTCGATGCCCCAGATGGTGCCTTCCACAAACACGATGTGCTCGTAAAGGGCGATGAGCTGGCCGACAACGCTCGGGCTGAGTTCCGGCGCGAGGATGGAGGTCGTCGGGCGGTTGCCGGCGAACTCGCGGGCTGGCACAACGGACTCCTTGGTGCCCTCTGCGCGCACCTCATCCGCCGTCTTACCAAAGGCGAGCGCCTTCGTCTGGGCGAAGAAGTTCGCCATAAACAGCGTGTGCACGTCCTGGCCTGGTTCAACGCCTGCACCGTCTCCGGTGACGTCCTTCAGCGGGTGCGCGGGGTTTGCGACCGCGATGAAGTCGGCGGGGATCAGGTGGGTGCCCTGGTGGATGAGCTGGTAAAAAGCGTGCTGTCCGTTGGTGCCCGGCTCGCCCCAGAAGACCTCGCCGGTGCCGGTCACGACGGGCGAGCCGTCCCAGCGAACGCTTTTGCCGTTGGACTCCATGGTGAGCTGTTGCAGGTACGCGGGGAAGCGGTGCAGGTACTGCGCGTAGGGGAGAACCGCGTGGCTCTGCGCGCCGAGGAAGTTGGTGTACCAGACATTGAGAAGGCCCATCAGGACGGGCACGTTCTGCTCGATCGGGGTGCTGCGGGTGTGCTCGTCGATGGCGTGGAAACCGGCGAGGAACTCGCGCCAGTTGTCCGGGCCCATGGCGATCACCACGGAGGTGCCGATAGCCGAGTCGACGGAGTAACGTCCACCCACCCAGTCCCAGAAGCCGAAGGCGTTCTCCGGGTCGATTCCGAACGCCGCGACCTTGTCGAGGGCGGTCGACACCGCGACAAAGTGCTTCGCCACGGCGTTTTTGCGGGCTTCGTCGGTGTCAGCGAGGACACCGGCAGCGCTCAGCTGGTCCCAGAGCCATTCGCGGGACAGACGCGCGTTCGTCAGCGTTTCGAGGGTGCCGAAGGTTTTGGACGCGACGATGAACAGGGTGGTTTCGGGGTCGAGGCCAACGGTCTTCTCGTACACGTCGTTGGGGTCGATGTTCGACACGAAACGGATCTCGAGACCCGCCTGAACGTAGGGCTTCAGGGCTTCATAGACCATTACCGGTCCGAGGTCCGAGCCGCCGATGCCGATGTTGACAACGGTCTCGATGCGCTTACCGGTGACACCGGTCCACTCACCAGAGCGGACCTTGTCGGCGAAGGCATAGACCTTGTCCAGGGTGGCGTGCACATCGGCGTCGACGTCCTGGCCATCAACGACGAAGCCCTTCGGCGGCACGAGGTCGTCGCCGTCCTTCGGGCGACGCAGGGCCGTGTGCAGCACGGCGCGGTCTTCGGTGACGTTGATGTGCTCACCGGTGATCATGGCGTTGTAGCGGCCGGCGATGTCGACATCCTTGGCGAGCTGGACCAGCTGCGCGAGAATCTCCTCGGTCAACAGGCCCTTCGACAGGTCCACGGTGAGGTCGGCGGCCTGGAAGGTGTACCGATCGGCTCGTGACGCGTCGGCGTCGAACCAACCGCGGAGATCGGGGGAGAACCCATCAGCGATACCGGCGAGCTGCTTCCAGGCGTCGGTAGAGGTGGGATCAATGGGGGCGGATTCGGTCACGGGGGTTCTCCTGAATGCCTGAACAAGTGCGTGGCCCGCGACTCTCGCGATGCTGCGAGGCGAACCGCTTTCAAGACTATTGCCGCATCAGCACCTTATGGACGCACTTATGCCCGGATGTCCGCAGTTGTAAGCATCCATTGGGCGTCTACTCACCTCCGTCCGCCAGAATTGGGGTGGGTCGGTCGCCTGCACAGCGCCGCCCCCGCCAGCCCCCACGATTGGATCAGAACATGGCACTCAAACTCTCAAAGGGTGAGAACCTTTCGCTCCTCAAGGCCGATCCGACCATCACGAAGGCCATGATCGGTCTCGGCTGGGATATCCGCACCACCGCGGGGCGGGCATTCGACCTAGACGCTTCAGCAATCCTCGTGGGCGCCAATGGCAAGGTCCGCTCCGACGCCGACTTCATCTTCTACGGCCAAATGCAGGACGCCATCGGCAGTGTCGTCCACCTGGGGGACAACCGCACCGGCGAGGGCGAGGGGGATGACGAGCAGATCCTGATCGACCTCAACCTTGTCCCCGCAGACGTTGCGAAGGTCGTGATCGCCGTTTCGATCTACGAGGCCCAGGCGCACAATCTGAACTTCGGGCAGGTGCGCAACTCTTTCGTCCGCATCGTCAACAACGACACCCAGTCCGAGCTGGCGCACTACGAGCTCGGCGAAGAGGTCGCGAGCGAAAACGCGGTCATTTTCGCCGAGATCTACCGCTACAACGGTGAGTGGCGTTTCCGCGCCGTCGGGCAGGGTTACACCAACGGGCTGGCCGGGATCGGCAACGATTTCGGTGTCCAGTTCGACTGATTTCACCGGTCGGACAGTCGTTTCTACCGAAGCTGTGTGCCGGCTGTGGGTGCGCCGCGTGCTGGAACACTCCGCCCCACCCCTGCGTTACACCCTTCGATGGACAAAATCGCTGCAGCCAGCAGTGACCGTCCAGAAGGAGAACCACAATGCCGACCGACTATCGCAGAACAGCAGAGGCCGTTTCACGCCTCACCCGCACGCAGTACCGCGTGACCCAGGAAGACGAGACGGAGCCGGCGTTCCGTAACCGCTACTGGGATAACAAGGACGCAGGAATCTACGTTGACGTGGTTTCCGGCGAACCCCTGTTCGCCTCGACCGACAAGTACGACAGCCAATCGGGATGGCCGAGCTTCACCGTGCCGATCGATCCGGCTAACGTGGTGATGAAGCAGGACCGTGAGTATGGAATGGTGCGCACGGAGGTGCGTTCAGCCAACGGCGACAGTCACCTCGGGCACGTATTCGACGATGGCCCGGCGGAGGCCGGCGGGCTTCGGTATTGCGTCAACTCGGCCGCCCTGCGATTTATCGCGGCCAACGATTTAGAGAACGAAGGCTACGGAGACTTCCGTACCCTGTTTATGAACGAGGAGGCCACACGATGAGTGGAACAACAGAGATCGCAACGCTGGCAGGTGGATGTTTCTGGGGCGTCGAGGAGCTTGTACGCAAGCGCGAAGGTGTCCTCTCCACCCGGGTTGGCTACACCGGCGGCGACACCCCGAACGCGACCTACCGCAACCACGGCGACCACGCCGAGGCCATCGAGATCACGTTCGATCCCGAGCGCACCAACTTCCGTGAGCTGCTGGAGTTCTTCTTCCAGATTCACGACCCGTCGACGAAGGACCGCCAGGGCAACGACCGCGGCCGTTCCTACCGTTCCGCGATTTACTACGCGGACGACGAGCAGAAGCGTGTCGCCCTCGACACCATCGCTGATGTTGACGCGTCCGGCCTCTGGCCGGGCAAGGTCGTCACGGAGGTGGAGCCAGTAGGCGACTTCTGGCTGGCTGAGGACGAGCACCAGGATTACCTGCAGAACTACCCCAACGGGTACACCTGCCACTACGTCCGTCCCGGCTGGAAGCTGCCGCACCGCGAACAGGTCGCCAGCTAAACGTCGCCAGCTAAACACTGGGCACACACGATGGCCTCTCCCTCGGGAGGGGCCATTGCTGTACCCAGGCGCGTGCCCGAGATCCAGCCTGCACCGCGTCACGGCCCGATGGTCGTTGCCGATGGACGTTGCCGATGGACTGCGCCGAATGCTCACTCGGTGCGCATGGTGGTGATGGCTGCGGCGACCTGTTCGATCAGTTCGAACGGTACGGGGTCC
>JAODAO010000168.1 GCA_025463465.1 Glaciihabitans sp.
GCGTGCGTAGCTGCCAAGCGGCACGATGCGTTGTTTGCCACCCTTGCCGAAGAGACGAACCACCTCGGCGTCGATCACGTCGTCGACATTCAACGCCACGGCCTCGGAGATCCGGGCACCGGTGGCATACAGCAGTTCGAGCAGCGCCTTGTCGCGCAGCGCCTGGGGTTCGTCGCCGTCGGTCGCGGCCAGCACCTGGGCCATCTGTTCGACGCTGATGGCTTTCGGCAGCCGACTCGGCAGCTTCGGCGGGGTGGTGTCGGAGGCGACATCCACCTCGACCTGCCCCTCGCCCAGCAGGTACCGGTGAAAGGTTCGCACCGAGGAGAGCATGCGCGACACCGAGGAGGCGCCAAGCGGCGACTCCTGCCGGGTGGACAGGTGCCTGGCGAACGCCGCGACGTCGACCCCGCTGACCGCGGAGGGTGACTCGACTCCGCGATCGTGGAGGAATGAGAGATACACCGCCAGGTCGCGGCGGTATGCGGCAACCGTGTGCACCGACAGTCCCCGCTCGATGGAGACGTAGCGCAGGTAGCGCTCGAGGCTGGTGCTGAGGTTCAGCTCAGCGACGGGCATGGGCGGCCAGGACCGCGATCATCAGGATGGAGTTCTGCAGGCGACCGGCGAGGATACCGTCGACGGTCTCCTGCAACGGAACCCAGCGCACCAGGATGTCCGCCTCTTCCTCTTCGCGGTCAAACGTCTCGGTGGCGCTGAGACCCTGCGCGAGATACACGTGCAGGACCTCGTTGCTGCCACCGGGTGAGGTGTGGAAGCTGACGAGTTTGCTCCAGTTTTTGGCCTCAAGGTCAACCTCTTCGGCCAGTTCCCGTTTGGCTGCATCGAGGGGGTCCTCCCCCTCCACATCGAGCAACCCCGCCGGCAGCTCCCACTCACGCATGGCAATGGGGTGGCGGTACTGCTGGATCAGCAGCACCTTGCCGTCGTCGTCCATCACGAGCACAGCAACGGCGCCCGGGTGGTCAACGTAGTCGCGCCCGATCTCGTTGTCACCGTATTCGAAGACATCGTGCCGGATATCCCAGACGCGGCCGGCGAAGACCACCTCGGACGAGACAATGGTATGCGGTTCTGCCTCGTCGGCCAGAAAGCTCCCGGCCTCCGGAGCGACGTGCTCGCTTGAAATTTCGTCGTGTGCCACGTCGCTCCTCGGGTTGTCGCGTAGGGATCTTCCGGCAGATGCTGCCGAATGGTGCGGGTTTTAGACCTCGGCGGGCTCGGCAACCTCGAAGAGGCGGCTGGCCTGCTGGCGCTCGAGAGCGGCAGCGACGAGTCCACGGAACAACGGGTGAGCGTGGTTCGGGCGCGAACGCAGCTCCGGGTGGGCCTGGGTGCCGACGTAGAACGGGTGGATGTCTGCCGGCAGCTCAACGAACTCAACCAGCGTGCGGTCGGGCGAGATTCCGGAGAAGCTGAGGCCGGCCTCGGCGATCTGGTCACGGTACTGGTTGTTGACCTCGTAGCGGTGGCGGTGGCGCTCAGAGACGGTCGTCGCCTCGTAAAGACCGGCGACGATGGAACCCTCCTCGAGGGTTGCCTCGTACAGACCGAGGCGCATTGTGCCGCCCATGTCGCCGGTGGCGATGATGTCAACCTGCTCTGCCATCGTGGCGATGACCGGGAAGCTGGTTTCCGGATCAAACTCGGTGGACGATGCGCCCGCCAGCCCGGCCTTATTGCGACCGAACTCGATGACCATGCACTGCAGTCCGAGGCAGAGGCCAAGGGTCGGGATGAGATTTTCCCGGGCGAACTTCAACGCCCCGAGCTTTCCCTCGATACCGCGGATGCCGAAGCCACCGGGTATGCAGATACCGTCGAGGTCGGCCAGCTGGCGCGCTGCTCCCTCTTCGGTCTCACACTCGTCGGAGGGCACCCAGCGGAGGTTGACCTTCGCCTGCTGCGAGAACCCACCGGCCTTCAGCGCCTCCGTGACGGACAGGTACGCGTCGGGAAGGTCGATGTACTTGCCGACCAGGCCGATGGTGACCTCGTGCTTAGGGTTGTGGACCGCGTTCAGCAGCTCACTCCAGCCGTCCCAGTTGACATCGCCGGCGTTGAGGCCGAGCTGCTCGATGATGTAGGCGTCGAGGCCTTGGTCGTGCAGCATCGCGGGGATCTCGTAGATGCTCGGAACATCGATGCAGTTCACCACGGCATCCTCGTCGACGTCACACATCAGCGCGATTTTGCGCTTGTTGGACTCGGAGACGGGACGGTCGGAGCGAAGCACCAGCGCATCGGGCTGGATTCCGATGGAGCGCAGCGCTGCGACGGAGTGCTGGGTCGGCTTGGTCTTCTGTTCGCCGGAGGCATTCATAAACGGGACAAGGGAGACATGCACAAAAAAGACGTTTTTGCGACTCAGCTCGTGACGCAGCTGGCGAGCAGCCTCGATAAACGGCTGGCTCTCGATGTCGCCGACGGTTCCACCGATCTCGGTGATGATCACATCGGGACGCGGTTCATCGGTGGTCTGCAGGCGCATTCGGCGCTTGATCTCATCGGTGATGTGCGGACTGACCTGGACGGTGTCGCCGAGGTACTCCCCGCGACGCTCTTTGGCGATCACGTTCGAGTAGATCTGGCCGGTCGTTACGTTGGCGGCCTGGTTCAGGTTGATGTCCAGGAAGCGCTCGTAGTGCCCGATGTCGAGGTCCGTTTCGGCACCGTCGTCTGTCACAAAGACCTCGCCGTGCTGGAACGGGTTCATCGTTCCAGGATCGACGTTCAGGTAGGGATCGAGCTTCTGCATCACCACGCGGAGACCGCGTGCCGTCAGAAGGTTACCGAGGCTAGCTGCCGTGAGTCCTTTACCAAGACTCGAAACGACTCCCCCGGTGACAAAAATATGTTTCGTTACTGCCGCATCAGAAATGTTCACCACGGGATTACAGCGTATCCCACGCGGAGTGGTTTTCGCTCGCTGTGAACTCACGCAACACGATCACGGGCAACTTCCAGTAGCTCGCGGGCGTGGGCGAGGCCACTTTCGGAGTCGGGAAGACCGGAAAGAAGTCGCGCCATCTCGGCGATCCTTTCCTCCCCGCCGAGCTGTTGAACGCTGCTGAGGGTCACGGATCCGGCGCTGTCCTTGACCACCCGGAGGTGATTGGTGGAAAACGCGGCCACCTGGGCGAGGTGGGTAACAACGATTACCTGGGCGGTTTTGGCCAGCATCGCGAGCCGGCGCCCGATTTCGATCGCGGCAGCACCACCAACCCCGGCATCCACCTCGTCGAAAATGAACGTCGGTACGGGATCGTTTCCGGCAATAACCACCTCAATGGCCAGCATTACCCGGGAGAGCTCACCACCCGACGCACCGCGACCGAGGGGCGTGGGTTCCGCACCGGCGTGGGGACGCAGCAGGAACGAGACGTGGTCCTTGCCAGACAGGGTCACCTCGTCGCGGTCGGTGATCTCGACGGTGACAACGGCGTTGGCCATGGCGAGGGCGGCGAGTTCCGACGTGACCCCCGTGCCCAGCTTCTTCGCGGCGTCGCGGCGCAGTTTGCTGACCTTCTCAGCGAGAAGGTCGATTCTGTCCGAGTCGGCGGCGACTTGGAGACCGAGGGCCTCGATCCGGTCGGTGTCGTTGTCGAGTTCAAGCAGGCGGCTGCTGCCACGGGCGAGGAAGCTGATGACGTCGTCCAGGGTCGGTCCGTATTTGCGCACCAGCGCGGAGAGATCGGCGCGGCGTTCCTGGATGATCTCCAATTCCTGGCTGCCCTCCTCGTCCAGTCCGCCCAGGTAGATGGAGATCTGCGCGGAAATGTCGGTGACGGCGAAGGTCGCGGCGGCAACGGCCTCGGCGATGGGAGCCAGCTCCGGGTCGTGGTCGGATGCCCGCTCCAGTAGCCGGCGGGAACTGTCGAGGTAGGTCAGAACGTCACCGGTATCGTCGGTGGTCTGGGCGGAGATGAATTCCTGCGCCTGGGAAGCGGCGAGGCGCAGGTCTTCGAGGTTGGTGAGCCGGTCGGCCCGCTCGGTTAGTTCGTCGTCCTCGCCCGGCTGCGGGTCCGCCGCTTCGATCTCGGCGAGGGCGATGCGCAGGTCGTCGGCCTCGCGGGTGCGCCGGTCGCGCTCGGCGATGAGTACGTCCAGTTCGGCCTGGGCGGTCTGCCAGCGGCGGAACACTTCCTGGAAAGACGCGAGTTGGGTGGCGAGCTTCGGACCGGCGAAGCGGTCGAGGGCACCACGCTGGGCGGTCGACGAACGCAACCGAATCTGGTCGGACTGGCCGTGCACAACTACCAGCTGCTGGCCGATCTCGTTCAGTACGCCGACCGGGGCGGTCCGACCGCCGACGGTGGCGCGGCTTCGACCCTCGGCGGAGATGGAGCGGCTGAGCACCAGGCCCGCCTGGCTCGAACCGGGAACCGGGTCAACATCTCCCCCGGCCTCGTGAACACGTTCAGCGACGGGACCGTCGGCTTCGACGAGCCACTGCCCCTCGACGACCGCCTGGGCGGCCCCGGATCGGATGACTCCGCTGTCGGCCCGGCCGCCCAGAAGCAGCCCGAGTGCGGTGACGACCATGGTTTTTCCGGCCCCCGTCTCGCCGGTGAGGGCGGTGAACCCGGGGCCGAGGGGAAGTCGGGCGTCACCGATGACGCCGAGTCCGCGGATGGAGATTTCTTCGATCACAGGCGATCACCATTTTCTCCGGCGGGGCCACGCCAGCCGGTGACGGGGAGGGCGAATTTGTGGACAAGCCTGTCCGTGAATGGCCCCTGGGACAACCGGGCGAGACGAACGGGGATGGGTGAGCGGCGAACAACGACCCGGGCTCCCGGTGGCAGGTCCTGGGTTCGTCGGCCGTCACACCACAGCACACCCGAGCCCTGGGTGCGGTCGAGGACTTCAACCGCGAGGGTGGAGTCCGGCCCAACGACGAGGGGGCGGGCGAACAGAGCGTGAGCGCTCAGGGGCACAAGCAGCATGGCGTCGACGCTGGGCCAGACGACGGGGCCACCGGCCGAGAAGGAGTAGGCAGTGGACCCGGTGGGCGTTGACATCACCACGCCGTCGCAGCCGAAGGAAGACAGCGGGCGCCCGTCGATCTCGATAACCACCTCAAGCATCCGCTCGCGGCTCGCCTTCTCAATGGTCGCCTCGTTCAGCGCCCAGGTCTCGAAGATGACCTCGGAGCCCACCTTGGCCTGCACCTTGAGCGTCATCCGCTCCTCAACGAGGTAGTCGCGGTCGAGAACCCGCTCGACCGTGTCGTGGAGGTCCTCGCGCTCGCTCTCCGCAAGGAAGCCGACATGACCAAGATTGACGCCCAGTAGCGGGGCAGAGCAGCCCCGGGTGAGTTCGGCGGCGCGGAGAATCGTTCCATCGCCTCCGAGGACGATGACGATCTCCAGGTCGGTGATTTTGATGCGCTCACCGAGGATCTCGAGCGCCTGCAACCCGCCGTCGTAGGCCCGTAGGTCGCTGTATTCTTCAGCGGACAGCACGGGGGTGAGTCCGGCGTCCTGGAGCTGGTGGCAGACCTGTACAGCGGCTTCCAGCGAGTCAGTACGTCCGGTGTGCGCGACGATCAGGATGTTCCGTTCGGTGGTCACGGTGGGCACCCCTTCATTACGCACGATCAGCGAATTGCTCCCTCCATTGTGTCGGATATATCTTCGAAATGTCGGGACGCTGGCACCTGTGGGGGAACTACCAAGGATGTTTACACAACCGACACAGTGAGTCCACACCTTTCGAAGTGGCGCAACGCTATTGGCATCACCGGGGTGTTGCTATCGTCACCAGGTACCCGTAGAGGTGCTCGGTGTCGGTGGTTCCCTGGCCAGGAATCGCCGATGAGCCCCACGAACCGTGGGTGTCGGCCACGGGTCGTAGTGTGGCCTTGCCCGCCGCGGGGTTCCACCCGCCAACGCCCAGTTCCATCGGGCTCCAGATCGCCTTGATCGTGTCAACGCGTCCCGCCAGGAAGGTACGAGGCACCTCCGGGCTACCCGCCGCGTAGGTATCCAGCTGCAGGTCGATGGCGACGCCATCGCCGAACAGCAATGCTGCGAAGACCGTGTCCGCGGGCGTCAGTTCCCAGGCGACCGTGTCGCCGACGGAGACCAGGATGTGGTCCTCGGCAACCTGCCAGTCGGTGAGCCACACCGGGATCGCTCTGCCAGTTGCATTCATCCCACCAACCTAATGGGGACCGGGCGCTACCCCAGGCCACCCCGGCCACCCCGCAAACCCTGCGATCGTGGACAGGGCACGGCGGTTATACGACTCGGCGATCAGGCCAGTCCGGCAACGGTCTGCAGCCATCCCGTCGGGTTCGTTCCGTGTTCGGCCGACAGGTAAACGATGTACTCGAGGTTGCCCGCGCTGCCGGCAATCGGCGAGGAAATGACGCCGGCGGTGCCGAGACCGTTGTCCCAACCGGCCCACAGCACACCACTAACGGCTTCCCGCCGCAGCGCACCGGACCGGACGATGCCTTCCTTGATTCCGCCACGACCCACCTCGAACTGCGGTTTGACCAGCAGGACGAAGTCGGCAGCGGTGCCGACAGTCGCCACGAGGGCTGGCAGCACGGTGGGCAGCGCAATAAACGACAGGTCAGCAACAACGAGAGTGGGGATGTCGGTGATGCGCGACGTTTTAGCCAGCAGGTCTGCCGTGAGGTAGCGGGCGTTGACCCCTTCCACCTTGGTAATCCGCGGGTCAGCGGCGATCACGGGTGACAGCTGGCCGTGGCCAACGTCCAGCGCAATGACGTGGGCAACATCACGCTCGAGCAGCACCTGGCTGAACCCGCCCGTCGACGCGCCAACATCGAGGGCCTGGCGACCCGCGACCGGAATGCTGAACGCATCCAAAGCGGCAATCAGTTTATGGGCGGCACGGCTGACGTAGTGGTCGTCCCCCGCCACAACAACCGTCTGGGTTGAGCGCACCCGGAACGAGGCTTTCACCTGGGGAATGCCGTCGACGGTCACAAGGCCATCGGCGATGAGCCGTGCGGCGTGGGTCCGAGAGCGGGCGAGGCCACGCTCCCCCAGCACACTGTCGAGCCGGCCCTCAGCCATGAGTTCTCACCGTGTCGCCGCCTTCAAGCTGCGCCTGCAGCTGGTCATGGACCTGGGCATACGCGGAAGCACGGGTATCGAGGGGCTGAGCCTCGATACCATGCAACCGTTCGTCCAGTTCTGCGGCCTTCTCGGCCGCTGTGTTCTCGTCAGCCATGGCTACGAATATAGTTCCGCAGGAACGTTGAAGGCGTAAATCGCCGACCCGGAGTTCCAGATTGCGGCGGCACCGGCACGGAGCAGGTCGAGCTTGTTGTTACCGGCTGTGACCACCACCAGCTCGCTGCCGTTGCGGCTCACAACGGCGTCGCCAACCTGGACGTGAACAGCACCATCGGCTTGCGTGGTCTCAACCGTTACCGGGTACGGCAGGTGGAGCTCGCGGAGGTCACCGAGGATGTACTGCGGGCGCTCGTTGGGGCCAGCGGCGAGAACCTGCTTCGCCTGGTCAATGCCCGTCAGCACAAGCGCCGACGGGATGCCAGCACGGTTGGAGCCCAGGATGTCGGTGTCGAGGCGGTCGCCAATGAACAGGGGCGAGGACGCTCCGAAACGCTCGACTGCCACCTCAAAGATCGCAGCTTCAGGCTTCCCCGCGACAATCGGCAGACGACCAACGGCGGTGTGGACTGCGCCAACAAGCGTGCCGTTGCCCGGTGCAATGCCTCGGGCCACGGGAATGGTCCAGTCCGTGTTTGTTGCTACCCACGGGATACCGGTGTGCAGGGCAAAGGTCGCCTCAGCGAGATGAACCCAGCCGACTTCGGGTGCGAAACCCTGGATCACCGCAGCCGGAGATTCCTCGGCCGATCGCGTAACCTCGAAGCCAGCCTTTTCGACTTCCTCGA
The DNA here is from genome assembly GCA_025463465.1 of Glaciihabitans sp. Lineage (GTDB taxonomy): Bacteria > Actinomycetota > Actinomycetes > Actinomycetales > Microbacteriaceae > Glaciihabitans. The sequence continues at coordinate 7,925 of JAODAO010000168.1, forward strand.
CCAGTCCCGCGCCACCAACGACCAGGATTCTCGACCCTGCTGGCACCTCCTTTGCGAGAAGACGAACCGCCGCCTGCGGAGACGTGACCACATCCTCGGCGGCGACGGACAACCCCAGGCTTGACAGGTGCTCCGCAACCGACGAAGCGGTGCGGGAGGCGTTGTTGGTGATGTACCCAAGACGGGCGTTGGACGAGGCCTGGTTCATCCCGTCAACGGCAAAAGGAATCGCATCGGGACCTTTGTAAATGACGCCGTCGAGATCCGCAAGAACAAGGTCAACCCCGTCGAGGGGAGTTTTGTTCTCAACGCTCATCGGGTGCGATTTCTCCTGCTTCGTCGATGATCTCTTCACCGCCGTTGGCATCGCCAACAGTTTCTTCAGCACGTGATTCCTCGTTTGATACGATCTCGTCGGCGTCGTCCTCGACGTCCTCGTTGGTGTCCTCATCGGACTGGGCGTCTTCGTTCATCGCCTCGTTTTTGTCGAACTCCTCGGCGATGGCAGCTTCGTGCTCGTCCACAACGTCAACGTCGTCCTCTAGCCCACCAAGCAGATCCTCGTCAATAATCATCTCGTCCTCGATGATGTCGATCGTCTCGCCGTCGTCGCCGTCGTAGTGACGGTCGAGTGCTTCCTGGGCGGTGTCCGCCAGCGTCCACCACTTTTCCGCTTCGGACTCTCGCCCAAGCTCTTCGAGGGTTGTGGCGTAGGCGGCAAACAGAGCCGGCGAATAGTCGCTGATGCGAGTGGCATTGAGCTGGGGGATGTCTAATTCCATCAGCGCCTGTTCGGGCTTGCCCATGTCGAGGCGAGCACCGGAGATGGCGATCGCCAGTTCGACCTGGGTGGAGACGGGCAAGCTACTCTTCGCCACGGACCGGGCGAGCTCTAGGGCATCTACCGGACGCTCCAGGGCACGCAGCGTGTCGACCATCAGCGGCAGCTGGGTGTCAGTGCCAGTGATGCGACGGTGGGTTCGGAGTTCACGCAGTGCGAGAGCGAAGTCGCCGGTTGTGTAGGCGGTGATGGCCAGCGTTTCGCGAACCATTCCGATACGGCCGGCACGTCGAGCAGCACTGATTGCGTGACGGTGAGCCTCTGCAGGATCGGACTCGATGAGACGCGCCGCCATCACAAGGTGTTTTGCCACACCCTCCGCGTTCTCCTTGGAGAGTGTCTTCAGTTCGTTGCGGGCTACACGGTCGAGTTCACCGGGATCAACGTCCTCCGGCATAACGGGTTCGTCGTGGCGGGATCGGACAGCTCGGGTGTTGAAGGGGTCACGATCTTCCCAGTCCGCGGCCGCTGCGGCATTACGCGCTCCGGCGTCAGAGTTGTTGCGGGCAGGAGAGCCGCCGTCAGTCCACAGTTTCTGACCGGTGCCGGGGCGGCGGTCACTGCTGCGTGCCGGACGAGCGTCGCGATCCCCCGTGCGAGCGGGACGAGCATCACGGTCACCGCTACGGGCGGGGCGTGAGTCGCGGTCGTTGGACCGGGCCGGGCGGGAGTCGCGGTCGCCGCTGCGAGGAGCAGCATCCCGGCGGGGAGCGTCGTCCCTGGCGGGGCGGCGGTCATTATCGCGCGGCGGACGGGGCGGGCGGTCGGGACGATCCTGGTGGTTGGTTGGTTCGCTCACAACTGTTCTCTTTCCCTGATGCCGTACTGGTCCGCTATGAAGTTTATGGGTATGACGATTGTTACCTCGATTCGCCGTTGCGAGCCGGAGTGTGCTGCGTGAATCTCTGCTTTGTAGCATGTTAAAGCACAATGGCCACCCACTAAGTGGGTGGCCATTGCTAAAGAGAGTCCGGCGGTGTCCTACTCTCCCACAGGGTCCCCCCTGCAGTACCATCGGCGCTGAGAGTCTTAGCTTCCGGGTTCGGAATGTAACCGGGCGTTTCCCTCTCGCTATGGCCGCCGAAA
>JAODAO010000439.1 GCA_025463465.1 Glaciihabitans sp.
GCACTGTCGCGCTCGCCGCGTTCCTCCTCTATCAGTGGGGGCTCGGCCGCCGCGCGTTCCGAGCCGGCCAGACCGGCGACCTCGACGAGTTCGAGGCCGGCGCCCGCCAGATCACCGCGGGCTGATACCCACCACCGCGGGCTGATACCCACCTTCGCGGCTCGCGTGCGATAGGCCGGGTGGCATCGCGCGCGGTAGCGGAGGCGGCGACCACGGCAACCGCGCAACGGTCGCCCAGGCGAGGTGGATGAATCGGCACATCCGATTCTGGGGGAGTTGCCAGCCGACCGGCTCCGTGATCGAACAGGCCGCACCGATGCCCCTAGGAGCCCGCATCGGGGCGAAGCGTGAGCTGAGCGGCCGCCGAAGCGGGCCTCTCAGTGGCGGCTCGGTTAGGGTTCCCTTATTTTGAGTTATTCACGATAAGCGCTTGAATGGGGGACATGACCTCAGCCCCCGACATCCACCTGCGTGAAGCGGGACTCCGGGTGACGGCGGGCCGGGTGGCGCTGCTCAACGCCATCAACGAGCAGCCGCACTCCGACGCGGAGACGCTCTGCCGCCTCGTGCAGGGCAAGGTGCCCACGATTTCTGTGCAATCCGTGCACAACGTGCTGCACGACCTGACCGAGGTCGGGCTGCTGCGGCGGATCGAGCCCGCCGGCTCACCCGCCCGCTACGAGCGCCGGCTGGGGGACAACCACCACCACGTCGTCTGCACCACCTGCGGCACCATCGCCGACGTCGACTGCGTACACGGCGAGGCGCCCTGCCTCACGCCGAGCGACACCAGCGGGTTCACCGTGCACACCGCGGAGATCACCTTCTGGGGACTGTGCCCCGCCTGTGCCAACGCCGCCACCGCGAGCAGCGCCGTGGCACGCAGCGCCATTACTAGCAGCGCCGTGGCACGCAGCGCCATCGCGGATACCGGCGCAGCGACATCCACCCCTCCCGCTCTCGCGAGTTTCTAGCGCCGGCGACCCACCGATCCAGCGACCCACCGACAGCATCGTTCTCATCGCGTTCCGCCTCGTCGCCGAGGATCATCGGACGCCCCCAACACTCCTCACCGCACTACACAAACACCGATTCACCACACTCAACAGGCAACACAAGGAGAAATGTGACCAACCCAACAACCACGAACAGTGGCGCTCCTGTTTTCAGCGACGAGCACTCCCAGAGCGTCGGACCCAACGGCGCCATCGCACTGACCGACCACTACCTGGTTGAGAAGCTCGCCCACTTCAACCGCGAGCGTGTGCCGGAGCGTGTTGTGCACGCCAAGGGCGGCGGGGCGTTCGGAACGTTCACCACCACCCACGACGTCAGTGCCTACACCCGCGCGTCGCTGTTCCAGCCCGGCGCCTCCGTCGACATGCTGGCCCGTTTCTCCTCCGTCGCCGGCGAGCAGGGGAGCCCGGACACCTGGCGCGACCCCCGCGGCTTCGCGCTGAAGTTCTACACGGAAGAGGGCACCTACGACCTCGTCGGGAACAACACCCCGGTGTTCTTCATCCGCGACGGAATCAAGTTCCCCGACTTCATCCACTCGCAGAAGCGTATGCCGGGCAGCCACCTGCGTGACCACAACATGCAGTGGGACTTCTGGACCCTCTCGCCGGAGAGCGCCCACCAGGTCACCTGGCTGATGGGGGACCGCGGACTGCCGACCTCCTGGCGCCACATGGACGGCTTCGGATCACACACCTACCAGTGGATCAACGCCGCCGGCGAGCGCTTCTGGGTGAAATACCACTTCCGCACCCAGCAGGGCCACGAGACGTTCACGCAGGAGCAGGCCGATTCGGTCGCCGGCCAGGACGCCGACCTGCACATCCGCGACCTCTACGAGAACATCGAAGCCAACAACTTCCCCGTTTGGGAGATGTCGGTGCAGGTTATGCCGTACGCGGACGCCGCCACCTACCGCTTCAACCCGTTCGACGTCACCAAGGTCTGGCCGAAGGGCGACTACCCGCTGATCCCCGTTGGCACCATGGAGCTCAACCGCAACCCCGCGAACTACTTCGCCGAGATCGAGCAGGCGACGTTCACCCCGTCGAACTTCGTTCCCGGAATCGCGGCCAGCCCGGACAAGATGCTGCAGGCCCGTATCTTCAGCTACCCGGACGCCCACCGCTACCGCGTTGGTGTGAACCACGCGCAGCTGCCGGTCAACGCGCCGAAGGCACCCGTGCACACCTACTCCAAGGATGGCGCCAGCCGCATCGGCTTCAACGACCCGCACGTGCCCGTGTATGCGCCGAACTCCTTCGGGGGTCCTGCTGCATCCCCCGAGGCCGCCGGCATCAACGACCGCGGCTGGGAAAGCGACGGCGACCTGGTTCGCTCCGCGGTGACCCTGCACAGCGAGGATGACGACTTCGGCCAGGCCGGCACCATGGTGCGCGAAGTCCTGGATGACGCCGCCCGCGACCGCCTCGTGTCCAACATCGTCGGCCACGTCTCCGCCGTGACCATCGAGTCGCTGCGCACCCGCGTTATCGCGTACTGGACCAACGTCGACGTCACCCTCGGCGCCCGCGTCGCGGCGGGCCTCGGACCCATCGAGAAGCCCGTCAACGAGCTGGTACCCGCACCTGTCGAGCGCTAACCCGCGGTTCGCACCCGGTAGTAACTAACTGAAGAGATCCCCACCGGATCGCCCTCCCGCCTCACGGTGGGAACGGCCCGGTGGGGATCTTTTTGTTGTCAGCGTCCCATCTGTTGCGTCGTCGGCACCTGCACCTGCACTGGCACTCGCGCCGGCACTGCTATAGGCCCTGCTACTGGCACCGGCCCGCCATCCAGCCCACTCAGCCCCGTCCCCAAGCAAGCGTGGCGATTACAGTCGACCGGCGGCCTTTAACGCGATGTAGGTGTCGGCGAGGGCGGGCGGCAGGTCGGCTGGCGCCCCGGTTACGACGTCGCCGCCGAGCTGGCGGATCGCCGCGGACACCCGGGCGACGTCGAGCTGGGCACGTTCCGCCGCGGCCGCCCGATACACGGAGCTGCGGTCACCTCGGTCAAGGGTGGCGGCGAGCACGGAGGGGTCCGTCACCGAGGACACCACAACGGTGTGTTTGCGGGTGAGTTGCGGCAGCACCGCGAGCAACCCGTGCGAGGCTCCCGGCGCGTCGATCGAGGTGGCGAGCACCACCAGCGACCGCTGCGAGGTGACGGAACGCACCAGTGCAGGCACGGAATCCCAGTCCATTTCCAGCAGCTCCGGGTCGACCGGCGCCATGGTGTCGACCAGGCGGGACAGCAGATCGGCGCCCGTTGCGCCCTGCACCCGGCCGCGCACCCGGCGGTCGAAGATGATGACGTCGACGCGGTCACCGGCACGGCTGGCGAGCGCCGCCAGCAGCAGCGCGGACTCGAAGGCGGTGTCGATGCGTGGTTCGTTGTCGATCCGGGCGGCCGAGGTGCGGCCGCTGTCGATCACAATGACCACCCGGCGGTCACGCTCAGGCCGCCAGGTGCGCACCACGAGGTCGTTGCGGCGGGCGGTCGCGCGCCAGTCGATGGAGCGCACGTCGTCTCCGCGCACATACTCACGCAGGCTGTCGAATTCGGTGCCCTGCCCGCGGATCATCACACTGGTGCGTCCGTCGAGCTCCCGCAGCCGGGCAAGCCGCGACGGCAGGTGTTTGCGCGAATTGAACGGCGGCAACACCCGAAGCACCGCCGGGGCACTGATGGTGGTCTGTCGCGCGGCGAGGTGCAGCGGACCGAAGGACCGCACGGTCACCCCCGCGGCCTGGCGCTCTCCCCGCCGGAAGGGGGTGAGCACGGTGGTCAGCGCGCGGCGTTCCCCCGCCGGGATGGACACAGCACTGCGGGTCGCCCCGGCGCCAGCAGACGGCTGCCAGGCATCCCGCACCAGTGCGCGCAGGCGCCTCCGCCCGGTGTTGGTGATGACCAGCTCTGTACTGACGGTTTCGCCGAGGCGCAACCGGGCAGGCACCGTGCGACTGATCGTCAGCGCCCGCGCCGATGCGGCCATCAGCAGGTCGGCCGCGGCGAGCAGGGCAACAAGCAGCAACCAGCAGACAAGCGCTACCGCCGAGTCGAACAGCACGGTCGGCACAACGCCGAACGCGACCAGCAGCACAAAGCGACCCGAAATAGACATCAGGGGGATGTCTCGTCGGCTCGATCGCGTGGCAGCTCCAGCACCGACACCAGCACCGACACCAGCACCAGCGGCCGCATTAGATCGGCACCCGCACCTGCTGCAGGATCGAGCGGAGGATGGTGTCAGCGGAGACACCCTCGAGCTCCGCCTCCGGGCGCAGCTGCAACCGGTGGCGCAGCACCGGCAGGGCCATCGCCTGCACGTGGTCGGGGGTGATGGCGTCAAGACCGTTGAGCCAGGCCCAGGCCTTCGACGCGGCGAGCAGGGCAGTCGTTCCTCGCGGGCTCACACCGAGCTTCACCGACGGGCTCTGCCGGGTGGCGCGCGACAGGTCGACGGCGTAGCCGATGACGTCCGCGCTCGCACCGACGCGGGCGACGGAGGCCTGCGCCTGGGCGAGCTGGCCCGCGTCGAGCACGGCGGAGACTCCGGCCCCGGCGA
>JAODAO010000192.1 GCA_025463465.1 Glaciihabitans sp.
AGGGCAAAACGATCAACCAGATCCAGGACGACACCGGAGCTGACATCTCGATCGAGGACGACGGAACCGTGTACATCGGCGCCGTCGACGGACCGTCGGCCGAGGCCGCACGCGCCGCCGTCAACGCAATCGCGAACCCGCTGAACCCCGAGGTCGGCGAGCGTTTCCTGGGAACGGTCGTCAAGATCGCCACCTTCGGTGCGTTCGTTTCGCTCACCCCGGGCAAGGATGGTCTGCTGCACATCTCCGAGGTGCGTAAACTTGCTGGTGGCAAGCGCGTCGAGAACGTCGAAGACGTCCTCGGTGTTGGCCAGAAGATTCAGGTCGAGATCACCAAGATCGATGACCGCGGAAAGCTGTCACTCGCTCCCGTAATCGACGAGACCGTAGGTGGAGACACCGAGGGTGGCGCCGCTGCGAGCGATGGTCCCGAGGCTCCGGCCGAGGGTTAAGCTCTCCGATAGTTCTGCCGGGAGCCGCTCGCCAGCGTCCCGGTAAGACGAAAAAGCCCGTTCCACTTGTGGGGCGGGCTTTTTTGCGCCCTCGGGACCCCGCGTTGAGGAGCCTGCTGGCCCCCGTGGTGGGGTGAAAAACCCGCCCTAGGTAACGATTTGCTGATCCTGGCCGGTTTGTGGGCCACCGGCCGTAACCTCGAAGGGAGAAAGTCGGCGAATTCGATCGACCGCACGGTGCCCGAGGAGGCGTGAATGGCCGAGGCCCCGCCCACAGGGAACCCGTCCGTGGTTGACGGCTCGCCGCAGTTGCGCCGGATCGGCTCCTCGGACCTCCAGGTGTTCCCGCTCGCGATCAGCGGGAACGTTTTCGGCTGGACCGCCGGGGCCCAGTCGACCGAGGACATCCTCAACAACTATGCGGATGCCGGCGGAAACTTCGTTGATACGGCAGACTCCTACGCCGGTGGGCGCAGCGAAATCATGATCGGCAACTGGATGCGCGACCGGCGCAACCGCGACGAGGTCGTGGTGGCGACCAAGATTGGCAAAAGCGCCGACAACCCCGGGCTACGCGCCCGCTCCATCAACAGTGCCGTCGAGGCGTCGCTGGAACGCCTGCGCTGCGGCCACCTCGATCTGCTGTACCTGCACATCGACGATGAGTCCGTGTCGTTCGACGAGACACTGCTTGCGGTGGATGAGTTGATCAGGGCAGGCAAGGTGCGCTACTTCGGGGTGTCCGACCACACCGGTAACCGGCTGATCGAGGCGCGGATCGCGTCAGCGCAGCTCGGTGTCGCTCCGATGGTCGCACTGCAGAACCGTTACAACCTGCTCCACCGTTCCGAATATGAGGGAGACCTGGCCCACGTGGCAGAAAGCCAGGGCCTCGGGGTCATGCCCCGCTTCGCCCTGGCGAGTGGGTTCCTCACGGGCAAGTACCGCAGCAAGGCCGACCTCGCTGGTAACAGTCGCGGGGGAGAGGCAGCGAAATATCTGACCCGGCGCGGCCAGCGAATTCTCGCAGCGCTCGACGGTATTGCCGCCGAGCACGAATCCAGCGTCGCCACTATTGCCCTGGCCTGGCTGCTGAGCAAACCGTTGGTGGTGGCGCCCGTAGCCTCGGCGAGCAAACCCGACCAGGTCGCCCAGCTGGTGGCTGCCGCATCGACCACCCTGACGCGACAGCAGATAGCCGACCTGGATCGGGTCAGCGCCCGCTGAACGCCAGCGGACGCACATTGCCTACCGCCGCACCGGGGGAGTGGGGCGCGAGGTCAGCGGCAATTCATACCGCGGCCATGCGCACCGGCCCTACGGGTACCGGCCACGCGCACACCGGCTGGGAAAGCACCGGCCAGGTAGTTCGTGGTCAGGCGGACAGTGCGGCGTCGCCGCGCTCGTCGTTGTCGGCTTCAGCCTGGTCTGGGTGGATCGGCGTGACCGCGGAGGCCGCCGCGGCGGTGGCGGTGGCGATTACCCGCTCAGCTACCCGTGAGAGGGCGGCGGTGGCAGCGACGGGGTCACCGGCGTAACCGCCGGCGACGGCGCCGTCGCGTGCGAGCATCAGCTCGTCTGCAGCATCTCCCGGCAGGGGGTGGCCCAGGTTTTGCAGCAGGCCAGCGAGCACACCGGTGTACCAGTCGCGGTGGCGGACGACAACGAGCCGGACGGGGTCGAGCGGATCCGGAAACTCGGAGGCGGCGTTGAGGAAGGCGCAGCCACGGAACTTGGGACCATTGATCTCGCTGATGATGGCCGCGACAAGGGCGCGCAGGGCGTCCTCGGCGTCGCTGTTGTCCCTGATCAGCTCGTCGAGCTGGTCCCGGGCGTTCAGGTGGGCTCCTGTGACGTATTCGAGGATCAGCCGATCCTTCGACCCGTAGTGCTTGTAGAACGTGGCCTTGGTGACGCCAGACTCGCCGATCAGGCGGTCAACGCCAACGGCGCGGATACCCGACTGGTAGAAGAGCTCGGTAGCGGTCTCCATGATCCGCAGCTTCGCCGGGGCGGGCCGCAGTGGGACGGGACCAGTGGGGGCGAGCGACACTTTTGGCTCCTAGGGCAGGGCGTCCAGCAAATCTGGATACGCCAGCATCCAGGGCCGATGACCCGGGAGAACACCCTCGGGTGGGTGAACTTACCGACACTAACACAAAGGAGGACAGACAGACTCGTCTGTCCCTCCGCCTCGAATGCCCCATAAACGGGGGTGCTGCGCGTGACAGGAGCAGCCGATCTGCTGTGCTTCGGCTGCGTTCCGCTCTCCTGTCAGCGGGATGACGTAAGCTCGACCGGTGATCAACGGTGCCGTGACCTTGCCCCTGGACCTCGCGGAACTCAGTTTCTCCGCGTCCGGTAACTCCCTCGTCCGACGTTCGGTTCTCCCAAGCGGTGTGCGGATCGTCAGCGAAAAGGTGCCGGGTGCGCGCAGCGCCACCATCGGCTACTGGGTGGCCGTCGGCTCCCGCGACGAACTGCCAGAGACCTACGGGTCCACCCACTTCCTTGAGCACCTCCTCTTCAAGGGCACCCCCACCCGCAGTGCCCTGGACATCGCCGTCAGCTTCGACGCTGTCGGTGGCGAGCACAACGCGATGACGGCCAAGGAATACACCTGCTACTACGCCAAGGTGCAGGACCGCGACCTGCCCATGGCCGTCGACGTGATCGCCGACATGCTGACCTCGTCCCTGCTCGATCCCACCGAATTCGAAACCGAACGTGGTGTGATCCTCGAGGAACTGGCCATGGCCGATGACGACCCGGCCGACGTCACCAGCGAACGCTTCTTCGAAGCGGTGCTCGGCGACCACCCGCTTGGTCGGCCCATCGGCGGTGACGCCGAGACCATCGGCGCCGTTAGCCGTGAGGCCGTCTGGAACCACTACCGCGCCAACTACCGCGCCCAGGATCTTGTTATCACCGTTGCGGGGGCCGTTGACCATGACGAACTCGTCACCGGCGTGATCAACGCGCTCAAGCGGGCAGATTGGAACCTCGACGCCGAGGCATCCCCCGTCGCCCGCCGCAGCGGCACCGGCGAGCTGGTCGAACGCGGCAGTGCGCTGACCGTGGTCCAGCGACCCATCGAGCAGGCCAACGTGCTGATGGGGGTCGCCGGTCTCGCCGCCGCCGACCCGCGCAGGGCCACCCTGACGGTGCTCAACTCCATCTTCGGAGGGGGGATGTCGAGCAGACTGTTCCAGGAAATCCGCGAAAAGCGTGGCCTTGCCTATTCCGTCTACTCGTTTAGCCCCAGCTACTCCGACGCCGGGCTGTTCGGCATCTATGCCGGCTGCTCACCGGCGAAGGTATCCCAGGTCTCCGAGCTGATGCTCAGCGAACTCCGTCGCCTCGGCACCGACGGCGTCACCGCCGAGGAAATGCGTCGTGCCGCCGGTCAGCTCAGTGGCGCATCCGCACTCGCCCTCGAGGATTCCGACACCAGGATGTCGCGCCTCGGGCGAAGCGAGATCACGCTCGGCGAATTCGTCGACCTTGACGAATCGCTTCGGCGCATCGCGTTGGTCACCCCGGAGGGTGTGCGCGAACTCGCGGAGGAGCTCGCGGCCCGGCCACTGTCCATCGCGGCGGTCGGAACGGTTGATGAAAACGCTTTTACGGGGCTGGCAGAGTCGCCAGTTTCCGCTCGCTAAACGGACAGATCGCAGGCACCACCCATGAGTCATTTCCTTTACCTTGTGCGCCACGGTGAGCAGCAGGACGCCGAATACGGGCTTCCTGACGGCCCCCTCTCCGAACGGGGAAAACGCCAGGCTCGCTCCATCTCGGAGCGCCTCGGCGGAATCCCCTTCACCGGGGCCTGGCATTCACCGCTGACCCGGGCGTCCGAGACAGCCAGGATCATGACGGAGCGGATGCCGGCGCTGGAGTCCGAGGCCAGCACGCTGCTGATGGACTGCATTCCGAGCGGACCAACTCCCGACATGCCCCACGCCTTCAAACCGTTTTTCGGCGGTGTCACCCCCGAGCAGATCGAGGCGGGGGAGGCGCAAATGTCCGACGCCGTCGACGAATGGTTCACCCCATCGCGGGAAGACCGGCACGACCTGCTGATCACTCACAACTTTGTGATCGCCTGGTTTGTGCGGGAGACCTTCGGCGCTGCGGCGTGGCGGTGGATGGGTGTCAACCAGGCCAATTGCGGACTCACCATCATCCGGGTGCGTTCCTCAAAACCGTCCGTGCTGATCACCCACAACGACCTCGGCCATCTGCCGGTCGAACTGCGCACCGGACTGCCCATCAACCAGCCGTACTAGCTGGCAGGCCTCGCCGAGTCTGCTCAGCCGAGGGTTTTGCGGTACCAGTTGGTGGCGTTCGGATTGGTGTTGTACGGGCGTGTGTCCGTAAAGCCGCTTGAGCGATACAGCCCCCCGGCGGCCGCAAGGCTCGAGTTGGTGTCGAGGACAAGCGTGTCGGCGCCGAAATCCCGGGCGCGGCGCTCCAACTCGCCCAGAAGCGCCCGGCCGTATCCACGCCCACGGGTGTGCGGCTGCAGCCACAGGTGCTTTATCTCGTAGGTAACCCCAAACGAGACATCCACCTCAACCCGACGGATACCACCGCAGCCGACGTCCAGGAGCTGGGTGGACGCGTCGGCCGCGCACTCCTCCACAACGAGGAATACCCCGACTGGCGGGACGAAGTGTTCCGGGGCGGGAAACGTGGTCTGGTAGACACCCTGCGACGGTGGGAACAGGGCCGCCCGGGAGGCGAAATATTCGGCCAGAAGGGTGTGGGCGGCGGGGTGGGAGACGGAAGATTCCCGGAAGCTGAGCATGCAACCAGAATAGGGCGGCCATGCGGCGCCGACGGCCTTGGTAGATTGAAGCAATGACTACAAAGGTGGCCGTGATCGGCGCAACAGGCAAAATGGGCCAGCTCGCGTGTGGGCTCATCAATGCCTCCCCGGACTTCGAGCTGGTGGCGCAGGTGTCTTCAACCGGGCAATTGTCCGAGATGCTCGGCGCCGACATCGCCATCGACCTCACCCAGCCCGCGGTGAGCCAGTCGGTGGTGGAGTTCGCGGTCGACAACGGCATCAGCGTCCTGGTCGGCACCTCCGGCTGGTCGAACGAACGCATCACCAAGGTGGAACGCCGCCTCGGTGCCACCCCCGAGGTGGGAGCGGTGTTCATCCCCAACTTCTCCGTCGGTTCGGTGCTCGCCACCTCCTTCGCCGCCCTGGCCGCCCGGTTCTTCGACTCCATCGAGATCATTGAGGCGCACCACGCCGGCAAGTCGGACTCACCGTCCGGCACGGCCGTGCGCACCGCGGAGCTGATGGGGGAGGCCCGTGCCGAACTGGGCCCGGTGATCGCCCCCCACGCCGACCAGCGGGCAAGGGGCCAGCAGGTCTCCTCCATTCCCATTCACAGCCTGAGGATGCAGGGTGTTGTCGCCAAACAGGACGTGATCTTCGGGGGCACCGGCGAGATCCTCACCGTCACCCACGAGACCATCTCCCCGAGCGCGTACGAGGCGGGGATCATGCTCGCGCTGCGGGCGACCGCCAACGTTCGTGGGGTGGTTGTCGGCCTCGACAAACTAATCGACCTGGGCGCCGCCCGGGGCAACCGCTAAGCACGGGGAAGCAGCACAATGAAAAACCGCATCGCCGCGCTCGTTATGGCGGCCCTGCTGCTGCTCTACCTGGTTTTTGTGTTCCGCTACGCGATCCTGCTGATTGTGTCAGAGAGTGGCCTCGCCAAGGCCATGGGCATTGCCCTCATTGTGCTTCCGCTGATTGGCGCGTACGTGCTCGCGTCCGACCTGATTTTTGTTGTGCGCGGTGAGCGCCTGGTGAAAAGACTCGCGGCCCTCGGCGAGCTGCCGATCGACGAGCTCCCGCGGCTGCCGAGCGGTCGTATCGACCCGGCAGAGGCAGACAAGGAGTTTCCAAAATTCCAGGCGGAGGTCGAGGCGAACCCCGCCGACTGGAAAAACTGGGTGCGGCTCGGCCTGGCCTACGACGCAAGCGGAGACCGCCGGAGGGCCCGTTGGGCCACCCGGCGGGCTATCCGCCTCGAACGCGGTAAAACTGTCGTCTAAGCGACACAGGTCACACGCCGGCCATCAACCAGCACGATCGGCTGGTTTAGTCGTCGAAGACCATCTCGTTGATCGCAGCCTCAACCTCGGTGTGCCGGAACACAAAGCCGTCGGCCAGCAGGCGCTCCGGCAGGACTTTCTGGCTGGCCAGCAGCAGGTCAAGCCCCGCTGAGCCAAGCGCCGTGGTGATCACAGCCTCCGGGATGGCAAATTTGTACCACCGGTGCATGTCCCTGGCCAGGTGGCTGGTGATGCGATCGGAGGTGGCCGGGGTCGGGCCGGCCAGGTTCACTGCGCCATGCAGCTCGCTCGTGAGCAGGTGACGGATGGCCGCCGCCTCGTCGTACAGGCTGATCCAGGGCCAGTGCTGGCCGCCGGTACCAAAACGCGCCCCGAGGCCGAACTGGGTGAGGGGGAGCAATGGGGTGAACGCCCCGCCGCGGCCCACCACAAGGCCGGTGCGGAACGTCACAACACGTGTGCCCTCCGGGGCTACCTGCGCCGCAGCCTCCCAGGCCTCCACCACGTCGGCGAGGAAACCCTCGCCCTTGCTGGATTCCTCCGTCAACCGCTCTGCCGGACGGTCACCGTAGTAACCGACAGCGGACGCGTTCAGGAAAACCGTGGGCG
>JAODAO010000216.1 GCA_025463465.1 Glaciihabitans sp.
CGATGGTGGGTTGTGGCATGGTGGTGCCTCTCGTTTGTCCTGCGTCGGTGGGAGATGGCAAAGACGCTACGCCCACACCGACGCGGTTAGCGTTGAGGAATCCGCATTCCCGCTGCCTCGATCCGCACGACTTGCACCAACCTCTCCGTTCCGAGCCGGGCAAGCCCGCCATCCCCCTCTACGCGTGGACGTGCCCGCTGAACCGATCAATGTCTGTCGGGGTGGCCATCGCCCGCCGATACATCTGCGTGAACGGTTCGGTGAAGACCTCGTTGATGCCGTCGAGGCGTTCCTGCCAGGCGAGCAGCTCGGTGAGGCGCTCGCTCATTTCGGCGCGGACCGCCGTTTCGTCGACCGTGGTCACCTCGCCATGGTCGACGACGATGCGACCGGCGACCATCACGGTGCTGATGGATGACCCGTTCTCGGAGTAGACGAGCTGGTGGTCGAGCTTCTGCCGCGGGGTGAATGCCATGGTCTCGAGGTCGAAGATGACCAGGTCGGCCTGCTTTCCCACCTCGAGGGAGCCAGTGCTCGCCTCCCGCATGGCGCTGCGCGCTCCACCGAGCGTGGCGGCGTGCAGCACCTCGTTCACGGTGGGCCACTCGGAGAACTCCGGCCCCGTCACCTTGTGCAGCAGGGCGGTGGCTTTCACCACGTCGAGAAGTCTGGGGGAGTCGCTGCTTGAGCAGCCGTCGGTTCCAAGCCCCAGGTTGACCCCGGCGTCCAGGAGTTGCCGCCATGGTGCGATGCCGGAGCCCAGCTTCATGTTCGAGATGGGGTTGTGGGAGATGGAGGCGCCGGCGGCGGCGACCAGGTCGATGTCCTCCGGGCTGAGCCAGATGCCGTGGGCGATGGTGGTGTTGCGGACGAGTGCCCCGATGTCGGCGAGGTAGGCCACAAGGGAGGTGCCGTACTTCTCGGTGCCCGTGACGAGCTGGGTCTTCGTTTCGAGCACGTGGATGTGCAGCTCAGCGTCGAATTCGCGGGCCAGCTCCGTCGCACCGACGAGGACGTCTTCTCCGCAGCGCTGGGGGGCGGACGGGGCAACCATATAGCGCAGCCGGCCATCCGCCCGACCGTCGAGGGTTTCGAAGGCTTGCCGGCTGAAGGCGAGGTACTCCTCGGCGGTGGGCACAGCGAGGCCACGGATTTCCTCGGCAACAGCTGGCGGCAGCAACTCGTCCATAAACGGCAGTGTGTCGGTGAACGGTTTGCTGATGATGTGGCCGGAGATGTTCGCCCTTACCCCGATGCGCTCGTAGGCGTCGAAGACGGCGCTCAGCTGGTCGAAGTCCTGGCCGGGGTTCTCCAGCACGTCGTCGACGAGGGTGGTCACCCCGGACTTGAGCGACTCGATGGCGAACAGTGTGCTGCGTAATTTGATCAGTTCCGGTTCCACCCGGCTGTCGCCGAGGATCGGATAACACTTCGCCATCCACAACTCCAGAGGCAGGTTGTCGTAACGCCCCTTGTAGAAGGTCTCCCAGGAGTGGGTGTGCGCGTTGACGAAGCCGGGGGTGACGAGTTTGTCTGTGCCGTCGACAACGGTGTCCCCGTCCTCGGCGTCGATGGTCGGCTCGATGCGGGTGATGATGTCGTCGACGATGCGAATGTCGCGGCGCACTGGTTCACTGCCGGACACCGCGTCCATGGTGATGACGTGGGCGTTTTTGATGAGGTAGGACATGGGGATGCTTTCGAATCGGTGGAGATCGGCGGGGATCAGGGGAAATGACGGCGTACTGGCTCAGACGCGGGTGCCAGACAACGGTGCGGCCGTTGGTGCCTGATCGAGGCGGCGTACCAGCCACGCCCTGTGGCTGGTGCGGGAGAGAAGGTAGTAGCTAAGCCCGGAGCTGACTCCGCCGGCGAGCCAGGACAGGTCGATTCCGCCGAGTAGAAGCGAGAGGGGGCCCTGCAGCGCCGGGACGGAACTGCTGAGGAACAGCCAGGTGAAGAAGACCCCGATGGCGAAGGAGAGCAGGGCACGTCCGCCGATGTCGGGCATCCGTTTGCTGCCGACCGCATCGAACAGGTACCCGAAGTCGGTGTTGCGGCGATCGAAGACGAAGAACTGCACCAGCATCACCGCAGCCCACGGGGCTACCCAGGACACGATGCCGACCAGCCAGGCATCGAGGACGGAGCCGACGTCGTCCTGGAAGACGAAGATGATGCAGGCGATGAAAGCGAATGCGCCCATCAGCAGGTTGAGAACCCGTCGGCTCACCCGCACGTCGAGGGCCTGCACAGCGAGGCTGAACGAGTAGATGTTCAGCACATTGGTGGCGATGGGTCCGTGCAGGACAAGCAGCAGCACCGGGATGGCGAGGCCGCCGAAGTTACCGACGATCATCTCGCCAGGGTCGACGCTGCCGTTGGTGGTGGCGAGGGTGGCTCCGAGCAGTCCCAGCCAGACGACGGGGATGAACTGGCCGAGCGCGCTGGCAAGGAAGAGTTTTCTCTTGGGGCTCGTGGGGCTGACGAAACGGGAGTAATCGCCGGCGTAGGCGAGCCAGGTGATACCCCAGCCGATGCCGATTGCGGTCATCACGATGGACATCGCGACGAGGCGCTCCTGTCCGGTGAGGCTCGCTCCGACGGGCCCGGCATAACCCCAGTCGATGTCGATGAAGAACCAGGCGAAGATGGACATCAGAGCCAGCACAACGAGGGTGGGCGGAACGGTC
>JAODAO010000253.1 GCA_025463465.1 Glaciihabitans sp.
GCCCACACCATCACCATCGGAGTCAGCGAATGATCTCGGGTAAATCTGGTAGATCACCGCGCTACGCCACCACTCTGAGCCCTCCCCGGTGGTGACCTGCATCAGGGGGTCGGGCTGGGGCAGGTCGTCAGTGACGGTATCTGTCGGCTCGGGCGTGCGCTCAAGGGTCGAACCGTCAGCGTCGGTGGGCAGCGAGGAATCCGGTGCGCTCTCGAAAGTCATGCGCAAAACGATACGGCATGGCTCATTGGGCGGACTCGACAAGAAGACTATTTGGAGGGTTCGAGCTCGATCCTAAGAGCGTGCCCGTCATAACGGCGAAACAACCCTCGTGCGGGTGCTAGTCTCTTACGGTGCCAAAACGGCGCCGCGCAGAAGTTCACCGCGCGGTCTCGGGTGCGCACGCCCCCTTAGCTCATTGGTAGAGCACTTCCTTGGTAAGGAAGAGGTAGTGGGTCCGATTCCCACAGGGGGCTCCGTGCTCCAATCGGACGGCCTCAGGGCCAGCCGGCCGGAGAACGTGCGGCGGGGTAGCTCAGTTGGTTAGAGCACACGGCTCATAATCGTGGTGTCGCGGGTTCAATTCCCGCTCCCGCTACAAAAGGCCCGAACTTCTCACGAAGATTCGGGCCATTTTGTTTCTCAGGGGGATGCCTGGATTGCGGCTTTCGTACGTCCGGCAGTCGCCTCACGAACCGACTTCCGAGCCGACGTTAGAAACCGACCACCCCGTGCCGGTCAGAGAACGTCCCGGTCGGCCCGTCCGAGCCGATGGTTGCCATCCTGACAATCACGTCGGTTCCCTCCGTAACGGTCTGCGGCCCCGAGTGCCCGTTGAAGTCCGTGGCCGTGTAGCCGGGGTCGACGCTGTTGATACGCAGTGCGGGCAGGAACTGTGCGTAGATGGTGCTGAGCATCGTGGTGGCGGCTTTACTGGCGGAGTAACCGAGCGAGGGGATGCTGTGCTCGATCCGGGTCTCGTCCGCGCGCACCGTGAACGAGCCGAGCCCGCTGGAGACATTCACGATGACGGGCGCAGCCGATTCCTTCAGCAGGGGCAGCAGGGCGTGGGTGGTGCGCACGATGCCGACGGTGTTGGTGTTGAGGACGTCCATCACGGCGGGGCCGTCGAAGTCCTCCACGTTGCCGACCCGGTCCGAGATGCCCGCATTGTTGACGAGGACGTCCAGCGCGCCGAAGCGGCTGCGGATCTCCTCTGCCGCTGCTTTCACCGATTGGTCTGAGGTCACATCGATCGGCACCCAGTCCACGCCGAGTTCGTCCGCGGCGGCTTGGCCGCGTCCCGCGTCGCGGGCCCCGATGATGACCAGATGGCCGAGTTCCTTGAGTCGCCGTGCCGTCTCGTAGCCGAGGCTCTTATTGCCGCCGGTGATAAATGTTGTTGTCATACCAACGACATTTCCAGCGCAACGGACATCGCAGGTAGGCCCGTTCTGCCGTATGACTCGCAGTACCGCCCAGCCTGAGGCCCACCATCGCATACTGGAGGGATGGTAGATCGTGGAGACGTGGCGGCGCTGCTTCGGGCATGGCGGGATCGCATCCAGCCCGCCGCGGTCGGTTTTCCCTCCGGTGGACGTCGCACCAGCGGGCTACGCCGCGAAGAGGTTGCCATGCTCGCGGGGCTGTCGGTCGATTACCTCATCCGGCTCGAGCAGGGTCGGGCCGATCGGCCATCGGCGCAGGTCGTGGCGTCACTGGCGCGGGTGCTGCAGCTGTCCGACCTGGAACGCGACCAGCTCTACCTTGCCGCCGGCCTGCCGGCGCCTCTGCCGAGCCTCGTGCCGACGCTGATCCCCGGTAGTGTGCAACGGTTGCTGGCCCGGCTGCCCGATGTTGCCATCGGTGTTTACACGATCCACTGGACCCTGTTGACCGCAAATGCGGCCTGGGAAGCGCTGCTCGGTGCCGTGAGTACGACCCGCAACCTCGTCTATCAGGAGTTCACCGGGACGGCCGCTAGGGTCATCAAAAACGCCGAGGACACCGAACGATTCGAGCGGGCGCTCGTCTCGGATCTTCGCGCGGCGTTGATCCGCTATCCGGACGACCCGTCGGTCCGATCCCTGGTGAGCCAGCTCGCGGGCACCAGCGAACGCTTCGCCCTGCTCTGGGCAGAGGGAACCATCGTGGAGCACCAGTCGAAGGTGAAAACCTTTGTGCATCCGCAGGTGGGCAACGTCAGTCTCGACTGCGACGTGTTCACCGTCACCGGAACGGACCTGCGTATCGTCACCTACACCGCTGCCCCCGGCACCGACGATGCCTCGCGTTTCGATTTGATCCGCACCCTCGGGCTCAACGAGACTGTTTCCCAAACCGACTGACGCGATCTGCCGGCATCGCACTGACCGTCACCCATCACCCTGCCTACGGACTCGCTGCGCTGACGCGTGACACGACTCTTGTGGTTCAGTCGTTGCCTAGCAGGCGCTGGTATTCGGCGAGTTCCTCGAGCACGGCGTCGGTCATCGGTCGGGGGTCATCCGAGGCGACCCAGGTGTTGTAGCCGGCGTAGTACGCGCGCACGCCGATATCGGCAAGCACACCGGCGAGTCGAGGGTCACCGATCCTGGCGGTGAGTGCTTCGTGGATCGCGTTGGTGATGGAAACCCGTTTGAACGACGCTCGTTCCTGCAACTCGGGGCTGGAGGCGATGATCGGATCAAGCGCGCGACCGGTTGCCCGGGTTGAAGCGGGATGCCCATCGGCCAGGTTTTTGATGGACGAGCGAAGTATCTCGAACGGGGTCGCTGTTTCCGGCGCTCGTTCAATCCCCTCAACTGCGCGGACGATCAGCATTTCCTGCCCCTTGAACAGGATTTCTCGCTTGTCCGGAAATAGCCGGAACAGCGTCGTCCGCGTGAGGCCTGCGCGTTCAGCGATTTGCGCGGTTGTTGTCGCCTCGTAGCCGCGCTCCGCGAACAGGTCAATCGATGCGCGCAAAAGCCGTCCGTGCGCGTCCGGCTCCCAGCGACCCATAAAAACAATTCTAGTTGATGCAACTCTGTTACATCAGGAGTATGGTGATGTGACTGAGTCACATTGAAGAGAGGACCGGCGGCGGCCGGTTCGAGAGCGGATGGCATTGCCATCCCTGTAAAGGAGTAATCATGCGTGTATTCGTCACAGGCGCGTCCGGCTGGATTGGCACGGCCCTTACCAAAGAGCTTGTCGGGCGGGGGCACGAGGTGCGAGGACTTGCCCGGTCCGCTGCGTCGGCGGAGAAAATTACCGCCGGCGGGGCGACCGCGATTCGCGGCGGGATGACCGACCACAACCTCATCGTGTCCGAGGCGGAGCGCGCCGACGCGGTAGCGCACTTGGCCTTCACCCTGGACTTCGCGGAATTCGACGAGGCCGTTGAGAACGAGATAGTACTGCTCGAAAAAATCAGGGGTGCGCTAGCCGGCTCGGGAAAGGCGTTCTTCGCGGCGTCGGGCACCCCGATCCTCGAAGGACGGGTTGCGACGGAGAACGACCACCTCGACGCCGTTGGTCCTGCCGGGGCGCGCGCACGTACCGCTCACGCAGTGCTCGCGTTGTCCCAGCACGGTATTCGCTCAGGGCTCGTGCGGATGCCACGATCGGTGCATGGCGCAGGGGATCGCAACGGCCTCATCGCGATGCTCGTTGACCTCGACCGGCGCCTCGGTACCTCGGCGTATGTCGGTGACGGGCACAACCGCTGGCCGGCCGTGCACATCAGTGATGCCGGTCGACTGTTTCGGCTCGCCATTGAGAGTGCGCCCGCGGGTTCCGTGCTGCATGCCGTCGGGGAGGAGGGCGTTCCGATGCGGCTGGTGGCTGAGGCGATTGCGATGACAACGGGGCTGACCGCCGCGGCGGTAGACCCCGTCCAGCTCGGCGTCTTCGGCGCGTTGTTGGGCGGCGACCAGCCCGCTTCCGCATCCACCACTCGACAGGTGACCGGGTGGGAACCCAACGGTCCAACGCTGCTTGAGGATATAAAAGCCGGCCGCTACACCGCGTAGATTCACGTCAGCCCGTATTCGAGGCAGGTATGGACTAACCGTGTTGGTCAGTTGAGCATGTCCTCGATGTCGAAGTCCAGGTTGGGGATGTCTTTCATCTCCACCGGCCACGCCGGGGTTGCCGGCAGCAGCTGATGTGTGAGTCGCTCCATCTCGGTAATCACTTCACGGTCGATCGGCTCGTCCTGGCTGTCCGGGACGTGGGTGGAAAAAATCTGGCTCGATGGCCCAATGAGGATGTGGGCATAGCCTTCGCTGCCGCCCTCGTTGATAACGGGGACGGTAGCGATGTCGGATTTGCCTGCCTCGGCGAGCGCACGCGCGTAACGAAGCAACGCCTTGCAGGTCGCGTCGGCCACAAGCATGGAGTGGCCCGCATAGTGGAGGTGTCTCATAGGGCACTAATTATTCACAAAGTGACGCCTCGTACAAGTGCCCAGGGGGTAGGTAGACCTTGTGGCGCTTCGCGCAACCGAGCATCGATGCCGCTACGGCGAAATGTGATTTCGGGTCAGGGTGCCGTATCAGAGCTGTGGTTGGCTGGTGCAGCTGGAATAGATGCAGAAAAGTGCTGGTGGATGCGGTGCTCGAAGCAAAAGTTAGTCATCAGCTGTCGACAAATATGCGGTGCTGCGGGTATCCGCAAGCCCATTGCGGCATTTTTTGACATTGTTGAGGATTAGGTCGTGAAAAGAATTACGTACTCGGGGGAAACCTTTTTTGTCTCTGATAACACCGCAGCAGCCCTGCTCGATCTCGGCGCCGCACTGTCTCGCCGCCGCGAATCCGCAACCGTCCAGGTGCCAAGCATCTGCGCCGACGGCGACATTCTCAACATCCATCTGCTGATGAGCTCAACCAGCGTGCTAGTGGCGATTCCCGTGGCGAGCACCGTGGCGGAGCCCGATGACGCGGTGATGGTGGCGGGGATCCGCCGCAGGATCGCTGCCCTGGCTGGGCCACGCATATCGACCCGCGCGCTCCCTTTTGAGGATGCGTTGGAGCGCCTCAGCGGGTTCGACGGGGACGTGCATGGGCCGTTTGTCTCGCAGTTCGGTGCCGTGGCGGGGTAGTCCGCAGTGCGGGGGCTGTGCTTTAGCTTCCGCTGAGTTGCTGCTCGATCGGGATGCTGCGCTCGGACTGCACCGTGCCGGTGTGGGCGGTGGTGATTGTCTCAATCAAGACAATTCCCACCTCGTCCTCCGCAATCGGATTGTGCTGCATCCCCCTCGGCACCACAAAAAATTGCCCGGGATGCAGCGAGATCTCATGGTCGCCCTCGAGTTGGATCCTGAGGTGCCCGTAGACAACGAGGAACATCTCGTCTTCATCGTCGTGGGCGTGCCAGACCAACTCGCCGAGCAGCTTCGCCACCTTCACGTACTGGTCGTTGACCTGCCCGACCACGCGGGGCGTCCAGTGTGCGGTGACACGGTCGAGCGCCGCGTTGATATCGGTGGGGTCGAGGATCTGCATGGGCCAAGGGTATGCCGGGACGGAGAAGGGGTTCGCCGCGCGACAACCTGACCGGCGCAGACATCCCCCAAGCGGCACCCCCTTAACCACGAAAGCGAACGGAACAGCACGCGAAAGTGACGAGGGGCCGTGTTGGGGGATGTTGGGGAGCTGAGCCTACTTGGCGAGGAAGGCCAGGATGTCCTGGTCGAGGGCCGTCTGGTAGTCGCCGTAGATGCCGTGCGGGGCGCCCGGGTAGACCTTGAGGGTGCCGTCCTTGACGAGGTCGATGGACTTGAGCGCGGCGTCGCCGATCGGCACGATCTGGTCGTCGTCACCCTGGGCGATGAAGATCGGAACGTCGAGTGCCTTCAGGTCCTCGGTGAAGTCGGTCTCGCTGAACGCGGCGATGCAGTCGTAGGCGGCGGCGAGATTCACCAGCATGCCCTGACGCCAGAAGTCGCGCTTGGCGCCCTCTGACACGGCGGAGCCCTCACGGTTGGCACCGAAGAACGACTCGCTCAGGTCGATCCAGAACTGCGACGCGTCCTTGAGTACCCCGGCGCGGATGCCGTCGAACACCGCGATCGGCAGGCCGTCCGGGTTGCCTTCGCTCTGTACCATCTGGGGTGGGACGGCCCCGGCGGTGATGACCTTGACCACACGGCCGGCACCGTGCTGGGCGGCGTAGCGCACCACCTCACCACCGCCGGTGGAGTGCCCGATCACTGCGAGGTTGGTGAGGTCGAGGGCCTCCACGAGCTCGGCAAGGTCCTTGGCGTACGTGTCCATGTCGTTGCCCGTGTAGGTCTTCGACGAGCGGCCGTGGCCTCGGCGGTCGTGAGCGATGGCGCGGTAGCCGTTGTCGGCGAGCAGCTTCACCTCCACCTGCCAGGCGTCGGAGGACAGCGGCCACCCGTGGCTCAGCAGGACGGGCTGGCCCTCGCCCTGGTCGGTGTAGTAGATCTCGGTTCCGTCGGACGTGGTGATGTACGGCATAGAAGTTGCTCCCAAAAACGATCGGCTGGTGGAGACGCCCGCCCGGACGACGGCGACGTTCGCGCCACACGCTACGCCTGGCGCCCTTAAACCGGAACGGACCGCAGTCGACATAAATTCAGACGGATGTCGCAATGGGGCCAGCTGTTGCCGGGATTCCGGCTATCCGCACCCCCGTGACGGGCAGGCTGTCCCTGTTGTTACCACTCTGGCCACCCGATCCCGGTGACGCCATCTGCTGTAATGGAGTAACCATTACATAATGGGTCGCCGGGGGGTGGCTCTGCTGAGCGGAGGCAATTCGTGGAAACACACCCGTCCAAAGGTGCAGGCGGCCGGCGCAGGGTCGGCTTCCTGCTGTTCAACGGAGTCAAAACGCTCGACTTTGTGGGCCCAGCCGAGGTCTTCCAGGAGGCGAACCAGCGCTCAGAGGGATACGAGATCGTTTTGCTCTCGGTGGATGGGGCCGACATCACCACCTCCATGGGGATGCGGGTTGGTGTCGCGTCCTCCGCGGCTGACGGCGGCCACTTCGACACGATCGTGGTGCCGGGAAGCGAGAGCGCTCCCGGGGTCTACGACAACGAGGAGTTGCTGGACGCGATCCGCGTGCTGGCATCCCGCTCCCGCCGGGTGGCGTCGATCTGCAGCGGCGCATTCGCGCTCGCCGCGACCGGCATGCTTGACGGCAAGTCGGCGACCACCCACTGGAAGTTCGCCGCCACTCTGGCGCAGCGGTATCCGAGTATCCAGGTGAATCCCGATTCAATTTTTGTGCGCGACGGTGACACCTATACCTCCGCCGGTGTCGCGGCGGGAATCGACCTCGCGCTATCGCTGGTCGAGGAGGACTTTGGCGCCCCCGTCGCCCGCAGCGTCGCCCAGCTGCTGCTCGTCTACATGCAGCGCTCGGGCGGCCAGTCCCAGTTCTCCGCGTCGCTGCGCGCCACCACCCCGCGCACCGAACTGGCCAGGGCCGTTGCCGAGTACGTCAACGCTGACCCCAGCCGCCCCTGCACCCTTGGCGACCTCGCCGCACACACCAACGTCAGCACCCGCCACCTCAGCCGCGTCATCCGCAAGGAACTCGGCATCACGCCGCTTGACTACGTCAACTCGATGCGTCTGGACCTGGCGACCAGCTGCCTCGAACTCGGTGCCTCGGTCGCCCAGGCGGCGCACACCGCCGGTTACAGCAGCCCCGTCGCACTGCGCCGGGCGTTTGTGGCGCGCCGTGGGATCACCCCGTCCGACTACCAGCGCAGGTTCCAGACCACCGCCCGCGGCGCCGCCGACCGGGCGATTGCCTAGCTGGCCATGGCGGGGCCACGCACCCCGTGCCCACGCTGCCTAGGGTGATCGTGGGGCATACACGTTGCAGACACAGAACAATCGGGCTGGGGATCGGAAGGCATTCGATGGAAAATGAGCAGCCGGGAGAGGTCGGATGAGCGCCGCCGAGTACACCAGGTTCGGCTCCATCGCCGGCGAAGCCACCGCCATAGAAGCCGCCGCCGAAAGCGCCGCGCAGGAACTGCGGCGCAGCGAGCAACCGGTGTTCATCGGTCCCACCCGCGAGCGCACCATGGGCCACCTGCTCGATGACGACGTGCTCGGGCGCCGGTCAGCCTTTGTGGAGGCGGTGTCACGCCGCTGGCTCGACCGTGGCGGGCGCACCGTGCTGCGCGCCGTGCTGCTGGAGGACTCGGTGCCGCGCAGCACCCGGGTGTCCTTCGGCCGTCACCTCGCCGCGGCGTCCCCTGCCCACACCACGTTCATCCGCGAGCAGGACGGTGTGCTGTTCCTCGTCACCAGGGACCCGCTGCACAACATCCCCCTGGACGACTGGATACGCGACGAGGCCAGCCGATTCGGGGTCGCGGTGGCCGCGATCGGATCCGCCCGGCACGACACGGCGTCGAGCGATCTCAGCGACGCTGCCGAGCAGGCGCGGGTCGCGGCAGAACTTTCGGCGGCCCTGCCCGAGTTGCAGCCGGGGCGCAGCAGTGCCGAGCTCGGTGGCTGGGTGCTGCTGCAGTCGGTCAGCGCCGGCTCCCGTCGGCTTGGCGATATCTCACCCGCTGCTGAGCTGCTCTGCCGGTCGGGGGATGCGATCCAGCGCGAGACCATCGAGGTCTACCTCGACGCCGGCGGCCAGGCCAGGGCGGCGTGCGAGCTGCTGCACATCCACCGCACCACCCTTTATTACCGGCTCGAGAACATGCCGGCCATTGTGCGGGAGGCCCTCGACGACGGCATGAAGCGCAGCACCCTGCACCTCACCCTGAAACTGGTTCGGCTGTGGGAGGCCACCGGCGCGATGTGACGAGCGGTTCCCGTCCTGGCCGGCAGCGTCCCGCGATCTCAGACGGTCTCAGGCGGTGCGCATCAGCGCGGACATTTTGGTGGATGTCGCGGCGATTGACTGCAGTTCCGCCAGCGGCGTGCCGATCCGGCTGAGCTGGATGAGCCCCTGCGACACCAGGACGATGTGGGCGCCGAGCGCGTCCGCCTCCGCGCTGGTGAGGTCCAGCTCGCCCGCGGCAACGGCACGCCGCACCCGGTCAGAAACGATGCGCTGCATGGCCCCCACCGATCGGCGACCGATGTCAGCCACCTCGGGAAAACGTCCCCCCAGCTCGGCGAGGCTGTTCAGCATCAGGCACCCGCGGCGGTCCAGCCCGCTTGTGCAGTCCGCGACGATCTCGTCGAGGTAGTTAGCGACCGCCGACTCGAAGCTGCCGGAGTGCATGCTGACCACCCCGTCGACCAGGGCAACGCGGCCGTCGCAGTAGCGTTGGAACACCGCGAGGAACAGTCCGAGCTTGCTGCCATACGCCGAATACAGGCTGCCGTTTCCGACCCCCGTTGCCGTCGCAATGTCATCGATGGACGTGCGGTCGTAACCGTTCACCCAGAATTCGTCCTGGGCACGCTCGAGGAGCACCTGTTCGTCGAATTTACGGGGCCGAGCCATGGGGTACACGCTACCCGGGTAGCGGGAGCCCGCCCGCACCAAAGCCCCGCCAAACGTCGGATTCGCGAACAAAAATGGGTGGCCCTCCAAGGGATAGGCCCGGCTTCTCCTGGCCAACTAGCGTGGGCCCATGAGCGGCGAATCGGCTTCCGGGCAGGCGCGGGCAGAGGTGCGCGAGATGATCCGGCACTGGCGTGACGTGCCCGCTTTTGTGCGTGACCGGCACCTGACGATCGTCGCCTCCAACGACCTGGCCAGGGCCATCTCGCCCAGCTTCGTCGAGGGCATCAACATGGTGCGTTTCACGTTCCTCAACGACATCCCCGGCAACGATCGCGAATGCTGGGGGGATGCTGCGCAGCAGGTCGCGGCGATCCTGCGGGACTCTCTCGACCAGCACAGCGAGGACGGGGCATTCCGCGAGATCGTGGGGCAGCTGTCGGCCGAGAGCCGCAGGTTTGCCGAGGCCTGGGCCGACGAGGTGCCGACGGAGATGTCGGGCTCCGCCCGGTTCCAGCACGACTTTGTCGGCCAACTCACCCTCGTCTACCAGCAGCTGTGGATCGCCGAGGACCACGACGACGCCCTGGTGGTGTGGCGGGCGGCTGACCCCGAGACGCGTCAGGCGTTGACCCGGCTGCGGGAGTCCAGTGGAAGCGGCCCGGCCGGCTGATCGGCCGCCTCTGGCAGCGCCGACGCCCGCTCCACAAGGTGCCGCATGGCCTCGTCGCCGACGGTCGCTGGATCGGCGAAAAACGTGGTGAGTACGTGCCCGCTCCCGCCGGGTACCGCGAGCGCCTGCCAGCGCAGGTTCACCCAGCCATACAGCCCAATCAGGGTGAGCGTTTTCCCGGCCGTTCGCGGCTCAACGTCGTGGCGTGCCCACATCCTGCGGAACTCCCGGTTCCTCACCGATAGCTCCCCGATGATCTCCTGCAGCCGCGGGTCGAACGGGTCGGCGTTTAAACGCAGCGAGCCCACGAGTGTGCCGGCTGCTGCCGCCCAATCGTCCTGCGAGTGCGCTGGCACGTCCTCGTCGAACGCCGACAGCAGCAGGTTTGCGCCAGGGACGAGGCGACCGGGCGACATCAGCCTGGCGAGGTCGTTGGCGGCGAGTACATCGTGGTTTCGGTCGGAAACGTAGGCGGGGGTGTGCCGCCATTGCGCGAGCAGGCCGAGGACACTGTCGGAGACCACATGGTCTGACGCCCGGCGGGCCCCGGCGGACGGGTAGGCGAGACGGTACAGGTAGGCGCGGGCGTCGGCGTTCAGCTGCAGCGCTTTACTCAGGGCGGAGAGCACCTGCTCCGACGGCTGGTGGTCGCGACCCTGCTCGAGCCGGAGGTAGTACTCGGCGCTGATCGCGGCGAGCTGGGCGACCTCTTCACGCCGCAGGCCAGGCACCCGGCGGTGCGGGTCGCGCGCAAGACCGACGTCCTCGGGCTGCAACAGCTCACGCCTCGCCCGGAGGAAGCCGGCGAGGAGGGTACGGTCTGCCGTCATTGTTGTCCTCCGGTTTACGGTGAGCAAAATTCCACTACCTGTCAACTGTGCCGGTGACAGGGCGTCGCCAGTGAGAACGAATAGAGCCCGATGGTGACCTCTTCGGGACATCGGTGCGCAGCGGGGCCCCTAGCGGGATCAGAAGCGGGGCCAGCAGCGAAGCCGAGGACGGGGTCACGGCGCACGCGCGGGATGCGTCGAATCCGCGGCAGTCTCTCACGAAACGGGTCACCGTGGGGACTCTTGATTCCCCTGGCCCGGATGACCAAAATCCTTGTAGAACACCGCGGACAGTGCGTCGATCGCGTGCGCCTACTGGCGCAGGCCCTCATGCACTAACTGTTGATTTTCGCGTCCCGCGGGTATATGTTCACCAGCACAACAATTATCCAGTGTTGCACTCGCCTGACACATTCATACAAGGAGGTATGAACCACCCGTGTTCCGAAGGCCCCCCATCCACTAACTCAGACCGTTGTAGTCACAGCTGCCGGCGGCATTTTCTGCTCGACCGGTGTTGCACCACCGCGTTATCGGCGTGCCTGAAAATTGCGCCAGTTCCTCGCTGTCCCACCAATCACAAAGGAATATCGATGTTGAGAACAAAGAAGTTGATCACATTAGCCGTCGCGGCCGGTGTTATTGCCGGGCTTGCCGCCTGCGCGCCAGCCGGGAGTACCGGGGGAGCGGCTGACGGTGAGGATGGTGCTGCCACCTGTTCCGTCGGCATCTCAATGCCCACACGAAGCCTCGAGCGCTGGATCAACGACGGTGAGGGACTCAAAACCAAGCTGGAAGATGACGACTGCACGGTCGACCTCCAGTACGCGGACAACAAAACCGACCAGCAGATCAGCCAGATCCAGAACCAGGTTGCTGGCGGCGCCACCGTCCTGGTCGTCGCGGCCATCGACGGGGAGACCCTTGGCCCGGTCCTCGAGGACGCGAAGTCCAACGACGTGACCGTCATCGCCTACGACCGGCTGATCAATGGCACGGACGCCGTCGACTACTACGCGACCTTCGACAACTACAAGGTGGGCCAGCTGCAGGGCCAGTTCATCGTTGACCAGCTGAAGCTCGACACCGAGGCGGGACCATTCAACCTCGAACCCTTCGCCGGCAGCCCCGATGACAACAACGCCAAGTTCTTCTTCTCGGGCGCCTGGGACATCCTGCTTCCCTACGTTGAATCCGGAAAGCTCGTTGTGCCCTCCGGCAAGTCGCCGGCCTCAGACGACGACTGGCAGAGCATCGGCATCCTCGGTTGGGGGTCGGATGACGCCCAGGCTGAAATGGACAACCGGCTGCAGTCCTTCTACACCGGTGGTTCCAAGGTCGATGTTGTGCTCTCGCCCAACGACAGCCTCGCGCTTGGTATCGAGCAGTCGTTGAGCTCCGCCGGTTACACCCCCGGCACCGACTGGCCGATCATCACGGGCCAGGATGCCGACAAGGCCAACGTCGAGGCGATCCTCAACGACCAGCAGTCGATGACCGTCTGGAAGGACACCCGCGAGCTCGGCACCCAGGTGCAGGCGATGATCGC
>JAODAO010000256.1 GCA_025463465.1 Glaciihabitans sp.
GAGGCTCTCCGCGCCGAGGGCGAGGCCGAGGCCAACTCGATCCGCGTCAAGGGTGCCGCCGAGGCCGAGTCGACCCGTGCCCAGGCCGACGCCCTCGAGGAGCGTGCAGACGATCTGCTGCGCCAGCAGATCATCAGCCAGCTTCCCGCGATCGTGCGAGCCGCCTCGGAGCCGCTCTCGGCGATCTCCAACATGACCGTGATCTCGGGAGATGGCAGCGGAGCCAACAGCATCGGGCAGAACGTGGCCGGTCAGCTGGCCACATCCACCCAGCTGATCAAGGACCTCGTGGGAATCGACATCGCCGAGATCGTCACAGGACGGGCAACGGGAGCGGCGGCGGGCCGCGCCCTGAAGGACACATCCCCCTCGGTGGGCACCACCACTCCATAGGGCACCATCAAAAAGACCCTCCCGCCGCGGTTCGAACCGCGGCGGGAGGGTCTTTAGTGTCCTGCGCCGGTGTTAGTTCTCGCCGTCGCTGGATTCCGCCGAGGCCTGCTCGGCCTCCGCATCGGTGTAGATGGCGATCGGCACCGTCTGCGCCACAACCTGCTGCGCGTAGACGGCCGATCCACCGGCGGTCTCGCTGGTGATGGTCATTGCGAAGTCGAGGACCACGCCGGTCACGTCGTCGTCCAGTTCGCCGAGGTCGGTGGACTCCAGCTGGAAACCACCTTTCGGTGAGGTGATCAGGAGCCCATAATCCGATTTGAGAGCCTCGGGGTCGAGGGTCGCGGCGACCGGGTCGATGTTCAACAGGGTCATCGCGGTTCCCGCTTCGCCATCGGCGTCGACGGGGGTTGCGGTGACGGTGACGTTCGACATAAACACTTGGCGCTTGAGCGCGAAGGCCGCGTCGGCCGGAACCGACTGGTCGATGACGTTGATAACCGTCGAGAACATCTTCTCGCCGTCATTCGTCCACTCGTGAGTCTTCTGTTCCGTCCACAGGTCCAGGTTCAGTTCAAGCTGCGGTCCCACGATCGAGACCGGGTGGACCGATCCCATGTCGGAGAACTCCGACTCGAACGGCGCAACGGTGGCCGTGGGCGTCGGAGTCGCCGTCGGAGTGGATTCGGCAAGCGGTGACGCGCCGAAGATGAACCCCCCGCTGCTGCAACCGGCGAGGCTGACCGTAATAAGACCAACGGCGGCAACGGAACCGGCGCGCGAGAACCATGAAGGCATAAAAGGATCACTTTCGCGTGAAAGAGGGCAGCAAGACAGGGAAAACAGCTCAGTATGTCACGCAAAACTGAGTAATCTTGCCAATCACCCCAGCGGCAGTCGAATCACCCCCTTAGTGGGGATGCCCGTCGAGTCAGTCGGCGTCGGCCAGCAGCTTCTCGCGCACCTCGCGTCGCAGCACCTTGCCGATCAGTGACCGGGGGAGTACGTCGACCTGGATGATGCGTTTGGGTACCTTGTAGCTGGCGAGTTCCTGACGGCAGAACTCGCGCACCGCGTCAGGATCGAAGGTGGCGCCGTCACGAAGAACCACGGCGGCGCAGACCGTCTCGTCGCCACTCTCGCGCGGCAGGCCAACCACGGCGGCACCCTCGATGTCGGCGTGCCCGAGGAGGGTGTCCTCCACCTCGGACGGTGAGACGTTGAAGCCGCCCGTGATGATAATTTCCTTCATCCGGTCGATCACGCTGACAAAACCGTCCTCCGACATCGACACGATGTCGCCGGTACGCAGCCAGCCGTCGGGCAGGAGGGTCGCCGCGGTGTCGCCGGGGCGGCGCCAGTAGCCGCGGAACACCTGCGGGCCACGAATCAGCAGTTCACCCGGTTCACCCACCGGCCGCTCGACGTGAGGATCATTGGGGTCGACGACGCGAATCTCTGTGCTGGGGAATGGCACCCCCACGGTGCCGGGGCGGCGGGTCGGGCCGATCGGGTTGCCGAGGGCGATGGGGGATGCCTCGGTCATGCCGTAGCCCTCCACCAGCAGGCCGCCCGTGGCCTTCTCCCATTTGCGCACCGTGCTGACCGGGAGACTCATGGCCCCGGAGATGGCGAATCGGATGCCGGAGAGATCGCGTTTGCGGGACTCAGCGGCGCGGGCCAGGGCCTCGTAGATCGGGGGAACGGCCGGCATAAACGTCGGCGGGGTGCGCTTGGCAGCGGCAAGCACCAGGTCGACGTCGAACTTGGGGAACAACACCAGCCGGGCGCCGATGCTCATCGCGAACGTGAGGCAGAGGGTCATGCCGTAGGCGTGGAAAAGGGGGAGGACGCCGTAGAAGTTCTCCTTGCCCTCCTGCAGGCCGGCGACCCAGGCGCGGCCCTGCGCCGCGTTGGAGCGCAGGTTGCCGTGGCTGAGGATGGCGCCCTTGGGGGAGCCGGTGGTGCCGCTGGTGTATTGCAGCAGGGCGATGTCGGTCACCGCGGGGCGCGGGTGATGACGGGAGAGGCGTCGCCCGGCGACCAGCTTGTCCCAGCCGTAGACCCGGCGGGATGCCGGTGTGGTGGTCAGCAGTGCGCGCGACGCCTTCGCCTTACTGATCGGCAGGCGCAGCGCCATTCGCTTCAGCAGGGGGAACTCGTCCGTCATGGTGACCGAGATCAGCCGGTCCTGGCGAATGTCGGAGGGGAACTCCGCCACGGTGTCGTACACCTTGTCCCAGACGATGGACACCTTGGCGCCATGGTCCTCGAACTGGTGGCGCAGCTCTTTGGCGGTGTAGAGCGGGTTGTGCTCGACAACCACGGCCCCGAGCCGCAGCGCCGCGTAAAACGCGACGACATGCTGTGGGCAGTTCGGCAGGACGAGGGCGACGCGGTCTCCCTTGGTCACACCGAGGCGGCGCAGCCCCTCCGCGGCACGGTCGATCTGGTCACCGAGCTCTGCGTAGGTGGTTGTGGCGCCGAAGAATTCCAGGGCAACGGATTTTCCGTATTTCCCGACGGAAACATCCATCATGTCGACGAGGGATTGCGTCTGGGGTTCGATCTCGGCCGGCACACCGTCGGCGTAAGCGGCAAGCCACGGTTTGTGGTCGTAAAGCGTCATGAGGTCCTCTCGGCGATCCGACAAGTATCGGGTAGAAACCCTCGGCTTAGATGAACGTTGCCTCCGGCCGGTCCGCGTCGGCCGCTGTCGGGGAGCAGCTATGGTGCAGGTATCGATAAGGATCGGGTCGTTATGACGAACATCAATCTGCTGCCAAAGGCGGAACTGCACATTCACATCGAGGGCTCGCTTGAACCCGAGATGGTTTTCGCCCTCGCGGCCAAAAACGGGGTCGAGCTGCCTTTCGCCACCGTCGACGAGTTGAAGGGCCTGCAGGCGTTCACCGACCTGCAGTCGTTCCTGGACCTCTACTACGCGTGTATGTCTGTTCTGCTCACGGAGGACGACTTCGCCGACCTCGCTAGCGCCTACCTGCACCGCGCCTGGGCGCAGGGTGTCCGCCACGCCGAACTATTTTTCGACCCGCAGGCGCACACCAGCCGCGGCGTCGACGTCGACACCGTTATCAACGGCCTCCAGCGCGGCCTCACGGAGGCCCGCGAGAGCCTCGGTATGTCCGGGGGGCTGATCCTTTGCTTCCTCCGTCACCTACCGGCGGAGGAGGCGATGGCGACCCTCGAGTCCGTTGCCCATCGCAGCGGAGACCTGCTGGGGGTGGGCCTCGACTCGTCGGAGAACGGTTTTCCGCCAAGCCTCTTTGTCGACGTGTTCGAACGCGCCCGTGAACTTGGCCTGCACTGCGTCGCGCACGCCGGCGAAGAGGGGCCACCCGCCTACGTCTGGGAGGCCCTCGACCTGCTCAAGGTCGAGCGAATCGACCACGGTGTGCGCAGCCTCGAGGACCCGGAGCTGGTCGAACGCCTGAAGCGCGATCGGGTGCCGCTAACCGTCTGCCCCCTGTCCAACGTTCGGCTCGGTGTTGTTGGCACCATGGCAGAGCACCGCCTTCGCGACATGCTCGACGCCGGGCTTGTTGTCACCCTCAACTCCGACGATCCCGCCTACTTCGGCGGCTACATCGCCGACAACTACACCGCCGTCTCCACCGACCTCGGCATCAGTACGGAGCAGTTGCGCCAGCTGGCGGCAAATTCACTGACGGCGTCGTTCCTGCCGGAGGAGGCCACCCGAGTGCTGCTGTCGGAGATCGCGGCATGGCAGGGGTGAATTCCCCGGGCGGGCCAACCCCCATCGACCCGGCCAACCCACCAACGGTGCCGAGCCCGCTTGCGGTGAAACGACCACGGGCGATGGTGGTGGTCAACCCGACAAAAATCGACACCGTGATGCTGCGCGCCGAGGTGCGCCGCAAGGAACTGGCCCATGGCTGGGATGCGTCACTATGGCGCGAAACCACCGTCGCCCAGACCGGTGCAAGCCAGGCCGCGGAAGCCGTCAACAGGAATGTCGCCCTGGTGGTCGCCGTGGGAGGCGACGGCACCGTGCGGGCCGTTTCCGACGGGCTCAGCCGCAGCGGCATGGCCGTTGGTATCGTGCCAGCCGGCACCGGCAACCTTCTCGCCCGCAACCTCGGGCTGCCCATCAACGATGTACCGGCGGCCCTTGAGGCCGCGTTCACGGGCCGCACCCGGCGCATCGACGTTGGCCGTCTCCGGCTCGAACGGGCCGACGGCCCCAGCACGGAGCTGTCTTTTGTGGTGATGGCGGGGATGGGCATCGATGCCAGGATGATCCTGAACACCGACCCCGCCCTCAAAGAGCGCATCGGCTGGTTGGCCTACATCGAGGCGATTGCCAAAACTCTCTCAACCCCATCCTCGGTGAACACCCGGTTCAGCCTCGACAACGCCCCGTGGCGTACGTCCACCATTAACACGTTGCTGATCGGCAATTGCGGTGACGTGCAGGGCCACCTCCGGCTGTTGCCGGACGCCCGCCTCGATGACGGCAAACTGGACTACATCGCGCTGCGCTCACTCAACCGCGGCGACCGCACCCGGATCGCCCGCTGGCTGTCCTGGGAGAATTCGGCCTACCGGCGGATCCGCCGCAACCGCGGTATTCCGAGCGCCCCGCACACCGACGACGCGTTTCGTTACGGCCAGGCCCGTCAGCTGACGGTGCACCTCGACCACCCGGAACCGTTCGAGGTCGACGGCGACGACGTGGGTGAGGTTGTCGGGGTAGAAGCCTGGTGCGACCGCGGGGCACTATCGGTGCGGGTACCCCAGCACCTGGGCGTCTCGCTGTTCTGAGCGCCCCGACATCCCCCGGCGTCGGTCAGTCCTCGTCCGGAACCAGTCCGTCGCGGCCGCGCAATTTCTCCAGGTCACGCCGCTCCCGCTTGGTGGGGCGCCCGGCGCCGCGATCCCGCACCGGGGCGAGGGCGATCTCCTCGCGCGGGGGAGGCGGCGGGGTGTTGTCGGTGTAGCTCTCCGCGGCAACGCTTGCGCCCACCCGCTTTACCAGCAACTTCTGCACAACCACCACCCGGTCGAAGCCGGCCTCGCGCACCCGCACCTCGTCGCCCACCCTCACGCTGTAGGCGGCCTTGACCTTGTCGCCATTCACTTTCACGTGCCCGGCGCGGCACTCGGCGGTGGCGATTGAGCGGGACTTGACCAGGCGAACCGCCCAGATCCAGCTGTCCACCCGCACTGTTGTCGCTGCGGAATCCATATCAACGACTCTAGGTGGATGTCGCACTGTACCTCGCCGCGCAATGGCAACATTCGGGGCGGCGCCGCAGCACGGCCTGTCGTTAGACTCGGGAATTGTGGAAAACACGGGGCAGGTCAGTGCGCGGGTGTGGACCGTGCCGAACGTGCTCAGTTTCCTCCGCCTGCTGCTGGTGCCCGTGTTCCTGGTGCTGCTCATCCGCGGGCAGGACGTCCTTGCGTTACTGGTGCTGGTCGTTTCGAGCATCACCGACTACCTCGACGGTGTCATCGCGCGAAAATTCAACCAGATCACCCGGCTTGGCCAACTCCTGGACCCCGCTGCCGACCGCCTCTTCATCTTCGCCGCCCTGATCGGGTTATCGGTGCGCGGCATCATCCCGTGGTGGCTTGCCGGGGTGATCATTGGCCGTGACGTGTTCCTCGCGGTGCTCGGAATCACCCTCGCGAACTACGGTTACGGGCCCCTTCCCGTGCACCACCTCGGCAAGGTCGCGACGTTCTGCCTCTTCTACGCGTTGCCGATCATTATGATCGGCCAGGCATTTACCGATGCGGCCTGGCTCACAAATCCAATAGGCTGGTCTTTCGCGCTTTGGGGAGCATTCCTGTACTGGTGGGCGGGGATCCTTTATCTCGTCCAGACAACGCGTGTAATACGAGTTGCGGGACCGTCCGCAGTTCGCGATCCGATACGCTAGACGCCAAAGGGAGGTTCCGATGGTTGAATCCGATAACGCGGGTAACACCGACGCGAATACGCCTGGCCTGAACGACACAACGAACATGCCGCGTCAGAACGACACAACGCTGAACTTCACGTCAGAATTCGGTGCCCAGGTCGCATCGATCGATGGTGACGTGTCGACCGGCGAGCACGAGTCGATCGCCGCGCTGCCATCCGGGTCTGCGCTGCTGGTGGTTCGTCGCGGCCCGAACGTTGGCGCACGATTCCTGCTGGATGCCGATGTGACCACCGTTGGCCGGCACCCGGACGCCGACATCTTCCTCGACGATGTCACCGTGTCCCGCCGCCACGCCGAGTTCCTTCGCAACGGCACCACGTTCGAAGTCAAGGACCTCGGTTCGCTGAACGGCACGTACTTCGACGGCTCCCGTATCGACTCAGCCGCGCTCAGCGACGGCTCAGAGGTGCAGGTCGGCAAGTTCCGGCTCACCTTTTATGCCTCGCGGGTCGATCTCGCGCACCTGGCCAGTCGGTAGTGGCCCGCTCCTCCGCCCAGCAACGTGAGTCGGGAGCGCCTTCCCTACTCAGCATTGGTCAGGTCCTGGCCCGGCTGAACCCCGAATTTCCCGACCTGACGCCCTCGAAGCTGCGATTCCTTGAGGAGCGCCAGCTGGTATCACCGGCACGCACCGAATCCGGCTACCGCAAATTCTCCACCACCGATCTCGACCGGCTCCGCTTTGTTCTCGCTATGCAGCGCGACCACTACCTGCCGCTCAAGGTCATCCGCGAATACCTCGACGAGTTGGACGCGGGACGGCAGCCCAACCTTCCCGGGGGAGCGGTCTCCGCTCCGTCAATGCTCTCCACCGAGCGCCGAATCAGCCGCGAGGAACTCATCCGCGAGGCCGGCGCTACGGTGATGCTGATGAACGACGCGGTCTCCGCGTCCCTGATCGGTCCCACCGACCTGTTCGGTGAGGATGCACTGTCGGTGCTGCGCTCGCTCGTTGAGTTGCAGCGCTCCGGCATCGAACCGCGACACCTGCGTGGCTTCCGGGCCGCGGCCGAGCGTGAGCTTGGGCTTATTGAGAGCGCGCTAATCCCCGTAGCGCGGCGCAAAGATGCGTCGAGCCGGGCGAAAGCGGCCGAGTTGGCACGCGAAATAGCGGGCCAGCTCGAGGTGGTGCGGAGCAGTCTGATCCGCTCCGCACTGTCAAAACTGCAACAGTAAAAGATTCCCGTCGACACGCCGACCCACTTAGTCGAATGTCGTTGCTCAGCGGCGAACGCGTCGGTAGCGTAAGGGTTATCCAAACAGTAAGTGTCAACTTAAACGTGAAGCTTAGAAATCCAGCTTGTGAAGGGCCCAGCCATGAGTGAACTCAGCCGTAGTGAGGCGTCTCGCTACGACCTCGGCCTACTCTTCACGGACGGTATGCCCGACCACGATGACTCCTCCGGCTACCGCGGCGCCGTTGCCGCGCGCGCAGCCGGGATCAGCTACCGCCAGCTCGATTACTGGGCACGCACCCAGCTGGTCGAACCCACGGTACGTGGAGCGGCGGGCTCCGGCTCGCAACGACTGTATGGATTCCGCGACATCCTTGTGCTGAAGCTCGTGAAGCGGCTTCTCGACACCGGCATCTCGCTCCAACAGATTCGTGTGGCCGTCAACCAGCTCCGTGAAGCCGGCATCAGCGACCTCGCCCAGACCACTCTGATGAGCGACGGCGCGAGCGTTTACCTCTGCACCTCCAACGACGAGGTCATCGACCTGGTCAGCCGCGGCCAGGGTGTGTTTGGCATCGCCGTCGGCAAGGTCCTCCGCGAGGTTGAGACCAGCCTCGTCGAGATCGATTCGATCAAGGGCGAAGACCCCTCAGACGAGCTTGCCGCCCGTCGCGCCCACCGCGCATCCTAACCAAGGCTCTCAACACTCTCCCAGCACTCAGGACCAGGCCCCGGCCCCGAACCCGTCAATGGCGACGAAATCCGGCTGTGGCCTGGCACCTGAGGCCCACTGCAGAACAACAGGCCCCGCTGCACAATCGCCCGCTGCATAACCGCCCGTTGTGCTCCGCTACACCGTTGACCACCCGTGGATCGCAGTCACGGACGCAGGTCTTGTCCCGGCCTTCGGGCCCTTCCAGCCTGGGCGCGCCATAGCCAAGCGGCTTATCCGCCGCCACGGCGGGCGCGAATAGCCGGGAGCGATGCCCCCACACCGATCAGCGTGGGTCGGCGTACTCGCCTATCTTGCCGGTGCGCATAATACGCTCGAGCAGCTGGTCGAAGTTTCGAGCCATCTCCTGCGCGCTCTCGCCCGGCCACACGTGAACCGGCTTGGCGGCACCCTGTGCCTGCTGCAACGACGTACGCTCCGGCAACTGGGGGCTGAGAACGAGGGGGCCGAACATGTCACGCAGTTCCTTGATTCGGAACTGGTGCTCTAGCGACTGCACCCTGGCGCGGTTGACGATGATACCGAGGGGCTGCAGTCGCGGCGACAGGCCCCGACGAATCTCCTCGATTGCGCGCAGCGCACGATCGGCGGCGGCGACGGAGAACAGGCCGGGCTCGGTGACGACGGTCACCCGGTCGCTGGCTGCCCAGGCGGTGCGGGTGAGGGCGTTCAGAGACGGCGCGCAGTCGATGAGAACAAGATCGTAATCTGCCTCGACGTTGGCCAGGGCCTCTTCGAGCTTCCAGATATCTCGGATACTCGGATGAGGACCATCGAAATTGATGGCGGACGGTGAACCGACGAGGACGTCGATCTTGCCGGGACGACCCTTCGTCCAACCGCTCGGCACAATTGCCGCGCGCACTGTCTTCTCCTTGGGAGACGCCAGCACATCGGCGATGTTGAGGGCTCCGGACACGTTGATGTCCATACCCGTCGACGCATCGGATTGTGGGTCGAGGTCAACGACGAGGGTGCGAAGTCCCTTGGCGAACGCGGCGGAGGCTAATCCGAGCGTCACCGTAGTCTTTCCTACGCCCCCCTTGAGGGAACTGACGCTAAGTACATGCACGAGTAATGACGATACCTTCACTAGTCTGAAAGAACCTAAAGCTGTACGCGTGGCTCGAAGAAGAGTCCATCGCACGAACCGTCGTTAGCCTCCTATATTGGCCATACGGAAGGGCCCCAATGTTTAAGAAGATTCTTGTCGCCAATCGGGGCGAGATTGCGATCCGGGCGTTTCGCGCCGCTTACGAGCTGGGGGCTCGCACGGTAGCCGTTTTCCCGTACGAGGACCGCAACTCCATGCACCGTCTCAAGGCTGACGAGGCGTACCAGATCGGCGAGGTCGGCCACCCCGTGCGCGCCTATCTCGATGTTTCCGAAATTATTCGGGTCGCCAAAGAATCCGGTGCGGACGCCATCTACCCCGGTTACGGTTTTCTTTCCGAGAACCCCGAACTCGCCCAGGCCGCGGCCGAGGCTGGTATCACCTTCATCGGGCCACCGACGAAGGTGCTGCAGATGGCCGGGAATAAGGTCACAGCTAAAGAACACGCCATTGCCGCCGATGTGCCCGTGCTCAAGTCCACCCCGGCCTCTCGCGACATCGACGAGCTCCTCGCTGGTGCCGAAGCGATCGGCTTCCCCATATTCGCCAAGGCCGTTGCCGGCGGTGGTGGGCGAGGTATGCGCCGGGTGAACACCCCCGCCGACCTGAGGGGTGCCCTCGAGGAGGCCATGCGGGAGGCTGACAGCGCATTCGGCGACCCGACAATGTTCCTCGAACAGGCCGTTGTGCGTCCCCGCCACATCGAGGTGCAGATCCTCGCGGACGCATCGGGGGAGACCGTCCACCTGTTCGAACGCGACTGCTCGGTGCAGCGCCGCCACCAGAAGGTGGTCGAGATCGCCCCGGCGCCCAACCTCGACGAGAACATTCGCCAGGCGATGTACCGCGACGCGATCGCCTTCGCCCGCTCCATCGGGTACATCAACGCCGGCACGGTCGAATTTCTCCTCGACACCGTTGGTGAGCGTAAGGGCCAGCACTTTTTCATCGAGATGAACCCGCGTATCCAGGTCGAACACACGGTGACGGAGGAAGTCACCGACGTCGACCTTGTGGTCTCGCAAATGCGCATCGCTTCCGGACAGACCCTGAAGGAGATGGGCCTGCAGCAGGACAACCTCCGCCTGCGCGGCGCCGCTCTGCAATGCCGGATCACCACGGAGGACCCCGCAGCCGGCTTCCGACCGGACACCGGCAAAATCACCACGTACCGTTCCCCCGGCGGCGCCGGTATCCGCCTCGACGGTGGAACCATCAACGCCGGTGCGCAGATCTCGCCCCATTTCGACTCCATGCTGGTCAAAATGACCTGTCGAGGCCGCGATTATGCGACCGCCGTCACCCGGGCACGCCGTGGCCTCGCCGAGTTCCGTCTCCGCGGGGTGTCGACCAACATTCCTTTCCTGCAGGCCGTGCTTGATGATCCCGATTTCATCGCCGGTGACCTCTCCACCGCCTTCATCGAGGAGCGTCCGAACCTCGTCCGCACCCACCAGTCCAAGGACCGCGGCACCAAGATCCTCAACTGGCTTGCCGATGTCACGGTCAACCAGCCGAATGGCGACGGGGGCGGAATCATCAATCCCGCCCTGAAGCTGCCATCCATCGCCCTCGACAACACCCCGCCGTCCGGTTCCCGCCAGCGCCTGCTCGAGCTCGGCCCGGTTGGCTTCGCCAGCGCCTTGCGCGCCCAGACGGCGCTAGCGGTCACCGAGACCACCATGCGTGACGCCCACCAGTCGCTGCTGGCAACGCGGGTGCGCACCCGCGACCTCGTCGCCGTCGCCCCGTATGTGGCGAGGATGACGCCGGAGCTGCTTTCCGTGGAGGCCTGGGGCGGCGCAACCTACGATGTCGCGCTGCGATTCCTCGCCGAGGACCCATGGGAGCGCCTGGCGACCCTGCGGGAGGCGCTGCCGAACATCAACATCCAGATGTTGCTGCGCGGGCGCAACACGGTCGGTTACACGCCGTACCCGACCGCCGTCACCGACGCGTTCGTCCGTGAGGCCGCCGCCACCGGTGTCGACATCTTCCGCATCTTCGACGCCCTCAACGACGTCTCGCAGATGCGGCCGGCGATCGACTCCGTACTGTCCACCGGCACAACGGTCGCCGAGGTCGCCGTCTGCTACACCGGTGACCTGATGGACCCCGCCGAGACCCTCTACACCCTCGACTACTACCTGCGCCTCGCGGAACAGATCGTCGACGCCGGGGCGCACATCATCGCCATCAAGGACATGGCGGGACTGCTGCGCGCCGGTGCCGCCGAAAAGCTGGTGACGGCGCTGCGCGACCGCTTCGACCTCCCCGTGCACGTGCACACCCACGACACCGCCGGAGGCCAGCTCGCGACGCTGCTCGCCGCCAGCCGAGCCGGTGCAGACGCGGTGGATGTCGCAAGCGCGCCCATGGCGGGAACCACCAGCCAGCCGTCCGCCTCCGCGTTGGTCGCAGCCCTCGCGCACACCGAGCGTGATACCGGCCTGTCGCTCAAAGCCGTGTCCGACCTCGAGCCGTACTGGGAGGCCGTCCGCCACGTCTACAAGCCGTTCGAGTCCGGACTGCCCGGACCAACCGGCCGTGTGTACAACCACGAAATTCCCGGCGGCCAGCTCTCCAACCTTCGCCAGCAGGCCATTGCCGTTGGTCTGGGGGACCAGTTCGAAAAGGTTGAGGACCTGTATGCGGCCGCCAACCGCATCCTCGGCCGCCCGCCGAAGGTCACCCCGTCCTCCAAGGTCGTCGGCGACCTTGCCCTGAGCCTCGCAGCGGCGAACGCCGATCCGGACGACTTCGAGCAGAACCCGGACAAGTACGACATTCCCGATTCCGTCATCGGGTTTATGGCCGGAGAACTCGGCGACCTCCCGGGCGGCTGGCCGGAACCATTCCGCACTAAGGTCCTCGCCGGGCGCGAGGTCAAAATCGGGGTCTCCGAGCTCACCGCCGAGCAGAACGCCGGCCTTGCCGGCGACACTGCAACACGCCGCGCCACCCTCAACCGGCTGCTGTTCGCCGCGCCGACGTCGAGCTTTGAGGAGAACCGCGAGGCCTTCGGCGACCTGTCCGTGCTGGAAACCACCGACTACCTTTACGGCCTGCGCCAGGGTTCCGAACACATCGTCGAGATCGGCAAGGGTGTCAGCCTCTTTGTTGGCCTCGAGGCGATCGGTGAAGTGGACGATAAAGGGATGCGCACGGTCATGGCCACCCTGAACGGCCAGCTTCGTCCGGTGTTCGTCCGCGACCGCAGCATCACCGTCAGCTCCAAGGCCGCGGAGAAGGCCGACCTACAAAAGGCCGGGCACGTCGCGGCCCCATTCTCCGGCGTTGTCACCCTCCAGGTCGACGAGGGCGCCGTGGTGACCGCAGGACAGACCATCGCGTCAATCGAGGCCATGAAGATGGAGGCGGCCATCACGGCTCCCGTAGGAGGAACTGTCAAGCGGCTTGCAATTCCGTTGACCCAGCAGGTTGACGCCGGTGATCTTATCGTTGAGATCGGCTGATCCACAGGGGGCGCCCCCTAACTGGGGCACAACTGTAAGCTCGGTAGCCGAGCCCATCGAAAGGGACCCGTTTTGGACAACAAATCTAAGAACGAGAAGCGCACCGGTCAGCTTCTCGAGTCCGACGCGACGTCGGCAGCAATCGTCACCGATGTCGACGTCACCGACGCCGCCGGAATTGCTGACCCGGCCGACGGGACCGTGGAAGACGATACCGCCGCTAACGACGAGGCCAACACCGGCGAACCGGAGTCGGATGCCTCCGACGATGGCAGCATCGACGTTGTCGTCGACGAGGCCGACCCGGAGCCAGCGTTGGCCGGTGAGCTCGCCGACGACGTTCTCGTTGTTGTTGAGGACGCCCAGGTCGACGATGAGGACATCGACGTCCCCGAGATCGTCACCATCACCGTTGACCTGCCGGAAACCGTGCACTCCGTCCCGGAAGACGAGGTCGCCGTAGCTATTGACGAGGTGACTATCAACCCCGGCTTTGTCGACACCGCCTCGCCCGGAACGATGTCAATCACGGTCGTTCCCACGTTTGTCCTGCCGGATCAAGAGCCGGAATCAGAAGTGCAGGTCATCCCCGACCTCCCCTCCAACGATCACGCGTATACCCGGCGTGACCGCCTCAGTGGCCAGGTGTCCGATGCTCCCGAGTCCGCTGCCATGCTTACGGCCGAGCGACTGCTCGAGCCGAAGGGGCGTCGCCGTCCCGTTCCCCAGGGCGGCTGGCCCCGCTTCGTCTACGAGGCAAGCTTCCACAACATCAACATCGGTGACTCGAAGAAGTACCGTGCGCGCAAGCTCGTCGACATGCGCATCGAGCGCGAGTTTGAAGGTGGCGCGCGTTTCGTCCCGATTCTCACGCGCAAGGGCGGGGTCGGTAAAACGACCGTCACGACCCTCCTGGGAATGGCCCTCGCCGACGCGCGCGACGACCGCATCATCGCCATCGACGCCAACCCCGACCGCGGAACCCTGGCCGAGCGTGTCAACAAGCAAACCAGGTCAACCGTTCGCGACGTGGTGACCCGGGCCGCCTCCGTTGTGGGGTTCACCGACTTCACCACCCTCGTTTCCCGCGACGAGACTCGACTGGACATCCTGGCGTCCGACACCGACCCCATGCTGTCTGAGGCCTTCGACGAGGACGACTACAACGTCGTCGCTGACCTCGCCGGACGCTTCTACTCCATCGTCCTCACCGACTGTGGAACGGGAATCGTGCACTCCGTAATGCGGGCGACCCTTCAGCGCGCCGACTCCGTGGTGATCGTTTCCGGCGGCAGCGTCGACGAGGCACGTCTCGCCTCCGAGACCCTCACCTGGCTCGAAGCGAACGGTTACGGCGATCTTGTGCGCAATGCCGTTGTGGCCCTGAACACCGCGACGCAGGGGACAAACCTGATCAAGCTCGAGGAGATCGAGGCGCACTTCAATTCCCGGGTGCGCCAGATCGTTCGCATTCCCTACGACCCGCAGCTCGCCGCCGGCTCCGTTGTGAGCTACAAGGACCTCAAGCAGCTCACCCGCGACGCCGCGCGCGAACTCGCCGCACTTGTCGTTGAGGGCCTGCCCGTCCGTCGCGGCGCCTGACTCACCGAAAACCCACCGTCTCCTTCATCGGAGGCGGTGGGTTTTCCTCTGCCCGCCCGCGTGCTGGGTGTCTGTCGGTCGATTCGCCTCCGTACGGTTGGGTAGAGTATTTTGCGGCCGTGGTGCCGCCTGCCTGTCCCACACTCGCCGTTGCGGCCGGCCACGCATCCCCTAAGAAGAACTGGATATCTCAGCATGACCGAACGACAGATCAGGCTTTTCGGCGACCCCGTCCTGCGCTCGGCGTGTGATCCCATCACGCCGGGCGACAAGCGGGCAGCGGGGCTCATCGAAGATCTTCTCGAGACGGTGCGTGTCCCCGGGCGCGCGGGTGTTGCCGCCAACCAGATCGGGGTCGGCCAGCGCGCCTTCAGCTACAACATCGACGGTGTCGTCGGCTACATCATCAACCCGGTCCTGGTCGAGGTTCGCGGTGAGGCGGAGATCGTCGACGAGGGCTGCCTGTCGGTTCCAGGATTCTATTTCCCCCGACTTCGCCATCCCTTCGCTCGCGTGACCGGCATCGACCTCGATGGCAATCCCATCGAACTGTCCGGTGAGGGCCTGATGGCCCAGGCGCTGCAGCACGAGACCGATCACCTCGACGGCCACCTCTACATCGAGGGCCTCGAGCCCGAGACGAAGCGTGAGGCAATGCGCGAGATTCGCAAGGCGCCCTGGTACTGATCTACTCCGTCGAGCCGACGCGTGCGGCTGCGGGTCAGTAGACCAGCGACTGGCCCTGGGTC
Source organism: Glaciihabitans sp. (assembly GCA_025463465.1). Lineage (GTDB taxonomy): Bacteria > Actinomycetota > Actinomycetes > Actinomycetales > Microbacteriaceae > Glaciihabitans. Next base: position 15,218 of record JAODAO010000256.1, read on the forward strand.
TCCGGAGACCCGGAGTACATGCCGTTGATCACGTCACTGAAGTCCTCGAGGATAACGTTGCGTTTGATGCTCATCTTCGGAGTCAGATGACCGCTGTTCTCGGTGAACTCGATGTCGAGGATCCGGAACTTACGGATGGACTCCGCCCTGGATACCTTTGAGTTCGCCGCATCGATTGCGCGCTGCACCTCGGCTACCACCTTCGGGTTCGCCGCCGCCGAGGCGAGCGTCATATTGGCGTCCTCACCGTTGTTGTGGAGCCAGACCGGAAGCATTTCAGTGTCGAGGGTGATCAGCGCCGAGATGAACGGCTTCTGCTCACCAACAACAACGACCTGGCCTACAACGGAGTTGGAACGGATCGGGTCCTCAAGGGCGGCCGGGGCGACATTTTTGCCGCCCGCGGTCACAATGATTTCCTTTTTGCGCCCGGTGATTGTCAGGTAGCCTTCTTCATCGATCTCGCCGATGTCACCGGTGCGGAACCATTCCCCGTCAAACGTTTCCGCGGTAGCGGAGTCGTTCTTCCAGTAGCCGGCGAAGATGTTGATGCCCTTCGCCTGCACCTCGCCGTCGTCGGCGATCCGGATCGATACCCCCGGCAGGGGAGGCCCGACGGTTCCGATCTTGAAGTTGGACGGCACACTGACCGAGATCGGTGCCGTCGTCTCGGTGAGGCCGTAGCCCTCGAGGATGGTCAGGCCAAGGCTGCGGTAGAAGTGCCCAAGACGCAGGCCAAGCGGAGCGGAACCCGAAACGGCGAACTTGACCCGGCCACCGAGGGCGGCGCGGATCTTACTGAGCACCAGGCGGTCGTAGAGGGCGAACTGGAGCTTCAGGCCGAAGGGCACGGAGCCGGCGTCGACGGCAATTGAATGCTCGACGGCAACGTCGGCCGCGCGCCGGAAAATCTTCCCCTTGCCTCCCGACTCCGCCTTCTGCTCGGAAGAGTTGTACACCTTCTCGAACACCCGGGGAACCGCGAGGAGGAAGGTGGGCCGAAAGCTGCCCATCGACGGCAGTAGCTGCTTGGTGTCGGGCTGGTGCCCGACCTTCACGCCGCCGTGCACACAGAGCACGGCGATGAACCGGGCGAAAATGTGTGCTGTGGTGATGAACAGTAGGGTGCTGGCGCCTGGGTGGATGACCTCGGGAATCGCAAACGCGGCGTTACGACTCAGCTCCACAAAATTCGAATGGGTGAGGACGCAGCCTTTGGGGCGGCCGGTCGACCCGGAAGTATAAATGAGGGTCGCCATGTCACTGCCCTTGGCCAGGCTGCGACGCCGATCGATCTCTGCATCCGGAATGTCGATACCAGAAGCGATCAGTTTGTCGATGGCGCCGAGGTCGATCTTCCAGTCCGAGCGAACAAGGGGAAGATCGGCGCGCACCTCATCGAAGCGGGCGAAGTGGTCCGCGGTCTGGGTGATGATGGCGATCGCCTCGGAATCCTCGAGGTTCCACTGCACCTGCGACGGCGACGCCGTCTCGTAGACGGGCACGAGCACTGCGCCGGCGAACCAGGTCGCGAAGTCGATCAGGGTCCACTCGTAGCTTGTTTTGCACATCAGGGCTATCTTGTCGCCCGGTTCGATCCCTGCGGCGACAAACCCCTTGGCGAGGGCGGTGACCTTCGCGAGAAACTCCGAGGCGGTGACGTCACTCCAGCCGCCGCTGCCGGTGGGCAAAGCGAACAGTGGCAGGTCGGGTGTTGCGGCAACCCGTGCGACCAACAAATCGGCAGCGTTGGCGTTCGGGTCAGCTTCGACAACGGCGGACGTGGCGAATTGCTTCACGGTAACTCCTTCGGCACCGGCGGATATTGCACCCACTCTAGCGGGACTCCCACAGGGCCTGCGGTGGCACCGGGTGCGGCAGCTCTGGCATTGACCATAAACTGAACCCAAATGCATGCCATCGGAATTGATATTGGCGGGACCAAAATCGCGGGAGCGCTGGTCTCGGACCTGGGGGAGATCCTCCGCGAGCTTCGTGAACCAACGCCGGCGGGTGACCCTGGAGCGATCGTTGACGTTGTTGTCGACATGATCCAGAAGCTTTCCGTGGGGGAGAGCGTGCGCTCTGCTGGTGTGGCCGCCGCCGGTTTCATCGACGCGGCCCAGTCGACCGTGTACTACGCGCCCAACATCAACTGGCGCAACGAGCCATTCCAGAAGAGGCTCTCTGATCGCCTCGACCTGGACATCACCATCGACAACGACGCCAATGCCGCCGGGTGGGCTGAATTCCGCTTCGGAGCCGGACGGCTGGTCAGCGACATGACCATGCTGACCATTGGCACCGGTGTTGGCGGCGCCATCGTCACCCGCGACCGCCTCTTTCGCGGCGGGTTCGGCGCGGGAGCCGAGATCGGCCACCTCCGGGTTGTGCCGGACGGTCTTCCCTGCGGTTGTGGCGCGCGGGGATGCATCGAGCAGTATGGGTCGGGGCGCGCCCTGCTTCGCCTCGCAAACGAGATCGCTGACGTCGGCGGGATCGGTGGTGGGCTGGCCGACGCCCGTGCCGAGCACGGCGCGCTCAACGGCGAGGTCGTTGGTGGACTCATCGCCACCGGCGATCCCGGAGCGCTGCGTGCACTGCGCGAGCTTGGCTCCTGGCTCGGCCAGGCGTGCGCGAGCCTTGGCGCCGTGCTCGACCCCCAGATGTTTGTGTTCGGCGGGGGAGTTGCCCAGGCAGGCGACCTGCTGCTGGATCCCGTCCGCGAGGCCTACCTGGCCCACCTTCCTGCCCGGGGATACCACCCGGAACCGGAATTCGTGATCGCGGAACTTGTCAACGACGCCGGTGTGGTCGGCGCCGCCGATCTGGCCCGGTTTCACTCACTGTCCAGCGAGCCCGGGTTGTTGAACTCGGACTTCAGCTAGAGTAAACCGACCGGCTGGAGGCTCGGATGTTGTACTGGTTCGCAAAGAACCTCATAGCGGGACCCCTACTTCTCACGGTGTTCCGTCCCTGGGTGGTCGGGCGTGAGAACATCCCGAAGACCGGCGCGGTGATCTTCGCTGGCAACCACCTGTCGTTCATAGACTCCGTGTTCCTGCCCCTCGTGCTGGAGCGGCACATCTCGTTCCTTGCCAAAAGCGACTACTTCGCCGGCAAAGGCATCAAGGGCTGGCTCACCAAAGCATTCTTCAAGGGCACCGGTATGTTGCCGATCGATCGCTCTGGCGGCAAGGCCTCCGAGGCATCGCTGAACACGGGCCTGGGTGTGCTTGCCCGCGGTGAGCAGCTCGGCATCTATCCCGAGGGCACCCGCAGCCCCGACGGTCGGATGTACCGAGGCCGCACCGGTGTTGCCCGCATGATCCTCGAGGCGGGTGTTCCCGTTATCCCCGTGGCTATGGTTGATACCGAGAAGGTTATGCCCCTCGGACGCAAGATTCCCAAGGTCGGCCGTATCGGAATCATCTTCGGCGAGCCGCTCGACTTCTCACGATTCCAGGGCCTGGAGAGCGACCGTTTTGTGCTGCGCTCCATCACCGACGAGATCATGTACGAGCTCAACCGTCTGAGCGGCCAGGAGTATGTGGACGTCTATGCGTCCTCCGTCAAGGACAAGGCTCCCCGCGTACGCTGACGGCCCAGCCGCTATAAGCTCGCTGGTTGGGGCTGCGTCTTTCGACGTACCCCCGCAGCGTCATCGCACCATCCACCCAACAAACCATTAAGGAAACACCGTGGTAGACCCGTCCGAAACCGTCGTTCTTGCCGATCCTCAGGTGATCGCCGGACTCGACTATTGGCGGACTCTCCCGGTGAAGCAGCAGCCAGCCTGGCCTGATGCCGACGCCGTTGGCGCTGCCAGCGCCGAGATCGCCACCCTCCCGCCGCTTGTTTTTGCTGGCGAGGTCGACATGCTCCGCGACCGCCTGGCCAAGGCCGCCCGCGGTGAGGCTTTCCTGCTGCAGGGTGGCGACTGCGCGGAGACGTTTGCCGGTGCAACCGCCGAGCAGATCCGCAACCGGGTCAAAACGATCCTGCAGATGGCCGTTGTCCTCACCTACGGCGCCTCGATGCCCATCATCAAGATGGGTCGAATGGCTGGGCAGTTCGCGAAACCCCGCTCCAACGACATGGAGACCCGCGGCGGGGTTACCCTGCCCGCGTACCGTGGCGACATCGTGAACGGGTACGACTTCACGCCGGAGTCCCGCACCGCCGACCCCCGTCGGCTCGTGCAGGGTTACCACACGGCCGTCTCAACTCTCAACCTGGTTCGTGCCTTCACCCAGGGTGGCTTCGCCGACCTGCGCCAGGTGCACAGCTGGAACAAGGGTTTCGCCGCCAACCCGGCGAACCACGAGTACGAGAAGATGGCCAACGAGATCGACAAGGCGATCAGGTTCATGGAGGCGGCGGGTGCCGACTTCGACGAGCTGAAGCGTGTTGAGTTCTACGCCAGCCACGAGGGCCTGCTGATGGACTACGAGCGTCCGATGACGCGGATTGACTCGCGCACGGGGACCCCGTACAACACCTCGGCCCACTTCCTGTGGGTCGGAGAGCGCACCCGCGACCTCGATGGAGCCCACATCGACTACTTCTCGCGCCTGCGTAACCCCATCGGTGTCAAGCTCGGCCCCAGCACCACCGCCGACGACATGGAGCGTCTGATCGACAAGCTGGACCCGGACCGCGAACCGGGCCGCCTGACGTTCATTACCCGCATGGGTGCTGGCAAGGTGCGTGACGCTTTGCCACCGCTGCTTGAGGCGATCAAGGGGATGGACGCTGTGCCGCTGTGGGTCTCCGACCCCATGCACGGCAACGGCCTGACGACAGCCACCGGCTACAAAACACGCCGCTTCGATGACGTGGTTGACGAGGTAAAGGGATTCTTCGAGTCCCACCGCGCCGCCGGTACCCACCCGGGTGGAATCCACATCGAGCTCACCGGCGACGACGTCACCGAGTGCCTGGGCGGATCCGAGCACATCGACGAGGCCGACCTCGCCACCCGCTACGAGTCGCTCTGCGATCCTCGCCTGAACCACATGCAGTCCCTTGAGCTCGCCTTCCTGGTTGCAGAGGAACTCAGCGTCTAAGGCGTTACAAGCACGAAAGTGGTCCCGCCGGATGAAGATCCGGCGGGACCATTGTGCTTTTGGTGCTTCAGCGGTTTAGCACCGCGTGTCGGGGACTGCTATCCAAAGACCTGGAGGTAGAGGGTAACCGTCGATCCCTTTGCTGCGCTGGCGCCAGCCTTGGGATCGGTTGAGTCGACGGTGGCTGCGGGGAACGGGGCGAAGAGTGGGTTGTAGCTCACCTTCAGCCCAAGGGCTTCAAGGGCTTCCGTTGCCGCAGCCCTTGTCTCGCCTTCCAGCTGAGGAATGGTGACGGGCTTTGGGCCGAGCGATGTGGTGAGACGCACCGAGTCGTTTTCGCGCACAACACCATCGCTACTTTCCGACGTATCGACGGAAATAACCCGTCCTTCATCGATTGTGTCGCTGTAGGCCTGGCTGCCTTCCGTTGCGTTGAGCTTCGCTTCAGCCAAGGTCGCCTTCGCTTCGCTCACCGACATGTCGCTGACGTTCGGGATCGAACCGAGGGACACAACGAGCCGGATGGGGCGCTGGTCGCTGTATGTAGCGCCGAGCTGCTGCCCGTCCTCACCGAGTGCTGCGATGACAACACCGGGAGGTACCGTGTCGCTGAATTCCCGGATGGTGGGTTCTGTGGAAACCGTGAAATGTTTGGGGATGGCGTTCATCGCATCGGACTCGCTGGCGCCGACAAACCCCGGTACCTCGAACGGCTCCGGCCCGATGGATACCAGCAGTGTCACCTCGTCGTCCTTAGGAACAACAACGCCGGGTTCAGGGTTGGTGGACACTACCCGGCCGGGTTCAATGAACGGTGCATAGCTGTCGCCGGTCGTCGATGAGACCAGGAATCCGGCATCCACCAGCGTCTGGGTTGCTTCGTCTACCGACACGTCGGAAATCTCGGGCACGGCGAGGTGGCCGCCGGGTCCGACACCGAAATACCATCCCGTTCCGCCGGACAGCGCAGCGAGAACCAGCACAAATGCCATCAGCCACCAGCCGCGGACTCGCCGTTTGTGGGTTTTGGTGACGAGGAGGGTGGAGTTGTCCGACTCGATGGGTCCGCTGGGATGCGGCGGTTTTGCCGGGCCGATGACCATCGTCTGGTCCGCGGTGTCGGGGGCGAGGAAGCTGACGGTTGCCGACGTCTCCGCGGCCGCGGCGGCGGGCATCGCGGTCGGAAAGACCATGGTGCGCTGGGCGACGGTCGCGCCAGCTGGCAGGGCGGTCGCCAACAGCGACTGGGTCGCGACCAGTTGGTCGAGCATCACCCTGGCATCGCGTGGCCGCTCGTCCGGTTCGCGGGCGGTGGCCCACAGCACAAGCTCATCAAGCTCGGCGGGCACACGGGAGTTGACGGTGCTTGGCATCGGCACGGAGTCGTTCGCGTGCTGGTAGGCGATCTGCATGGGCTGCTCGCCCTTGTATGGCTGCTCACCCGTGAGCATTTCGTACATCATGATGCCGATGGCATAGATGTCGCTGCGGGCGTCGGCGATGCCGCGGGTCACCAGCTCGGGCGACAGGTAGGCGATGGTGCCAAGCAGCGCAGCGCCGGTGGCGGTGTTTGCCGACACGGCGCGTGCGAGGCCGAAGTCACCGAGCTTGATGCGCCCATCGTCCGCGAGGAGAACGTTCTCCGGTTTGAGGTCCCTGTGCACGATTCCGGCTTTGTGGGCCGCTGACAGGCCTGCCAGCACCGCCTCGAGCACGTCGAGGGTCTGCTCGGTGGTCAGCTTTCCGTGTTCCTGGAGAAGGTCCCTCAGGGTGATACCGGGCAGGTACTCCATAACGAGGTACGCCATGTCGCTGTCCTGGCCCTGGTCGAACACGTTGACCACGTTGGGATGCGCCAGGCGGGCTGCGGAGCGGGCTTCCTGGATAAACCGCGCTTTGAAGGCGCTGTCGTCGGCAAGATGGCCGTGCATGATCTTAATCGCGACGCGACGTTCGAGACGAAGATCGGTCGCCAGGTAGACCGTTGCCATCCCGCCGCGGGCAATGCGCGATCGAACCTGGTACCGGCCGTCGATAAGACGGCCAACCATCGGATCGGTGCTATTCGCATTCACCGTCTGATTGTAGTTTCGAGTTCGGCGTTAGCGCGCCAGAACACGGCGCAGGAGCTGTTTACTTCAACTCCGCGAGCCAGGCGCGGGCCGAAGACTCCCACTGGGCGTACGCGGTGGGGTGACCAGAGATCTGCACCTTCTGGGCGGCCTGGGAAACGGAGAGGTTCTGCCAGTTCGACACGTCGAGGAGACCGCTGGTGTTGCCCACGTTGGGGTTGTTGTTGCCGCCGTAAAACAGGCGAGAAGCGTACTCAGCATCGATGAGCTGCTCCGGGGTGCCCCAGCCAGTGCTCGGGCGCTGCTGGAACAGGCCGATTGAGTCGCGGTCGCCACCCGTGACGTTGCGCAGGCTGGACTCCTGCATCGCCGCGGCAAGGGCGACGACGATGCCGTAGTCGGGAACTCCCAGCTGCTGGCCGACGCGCACGATGACGCGGGCATTCGCGGCCATCTCGCCGCTTAGCTGGGTGGTTCCGGAAGTAACGGCGCTGACAACGGCCGCCGTCTGCACACTCGCGGTTTGCACTCCGCCCGCTGCCGGGATCACCAGCTTCTGGTCGGAGAAAATAATGCTCGACGCGCTCAGACCGTTTGCCTCAAGCAGGGCCTGGGTGCCGATGCCGAATTGTTTTGCGATTCCGGTGATCGTGTCGCCGGGCTTGATTGTGTAGCTGCCGGCGGCCGAGGGGGATGTCGCTGCGGCAACCGACGTCGGCGCGCTGACAACAGTCTCGCCGCCACCGGGAATGTTGAGGGTGCGGCCGGCATAGATGACGCTCGAGACATCGAGGGAGTTCGCGGCGAGGATCGATGCGACGGACACCCCGAACTTCGATGCGATGCCACCGACGGTGTCGCCCTTGGCGATCGTGTACCGGGTGGATGACGCCGAGGTCGTCACGACGGGAGCAGATGCCTCGACCGGAGCCGCGGCCACCGGTGCACCGGAGTTGCTGAGGGACAAAACCTGGCCGGGGAAGATCGTGGACTTCCAGCCGAGGCCGTTGAGCGCCAGCACGGAAGCGGTGGACAGGCCATATCGGCCCGCGATGCTGCTGACGGTGTCTCCACCCTGCACGCGGTAGGTCGAGGGGGTCGCCTCAGCTACGGAGATAGTGCCTTGTTCCGTGCCTGCTTCAGCTGCCGGGTTCGTTGTCGCCGCGTTGGCCGTTGCGAGGGCAGCCCTAACGCTGGCACTGAGGTCGGCTGTCTCGGTCTTGGGGCGTGGCGACTGGTCGTGCCCGCCGCTGTCGAGGTTTCCGGTCAGGTTGAGACCCGCTACCGCGAGTGATCCAACCAGAACGATCGGAACGGTGCTGAGCATGCTTCGCGCGATCCGCGTGCGATCTCGCTGTTCGCGATCAGGGGTCTCATTGTGCAGCCGGCTGGGCTTCAAGCCTGCGAGCGGTGAGAGCTGTGAATGAGCGTCGCGCTCGAAAAAACCTGTCATGTAAATCCCCGTCGTCGAGTGCGCTCCGAAAGTCTGGAGGTGCCGGGCCCGGTGCGGCGTCCATCAAAACTGGCATAGAAGGTGGAGCGTGTCAATCAGTGGGGCCACTGTGACTCGGGTTAACCTGCACGAAACATTAGGTCAATGCCACGTTTTGCCGCTCAGCATGGAAGGATTAACCCGTGTCTGACTTTCCCGACGTGAGCTGGCTCACGATTCCCGACCTGACCGAAATTCTCAACCTCAAAGTAAGCCAGGTGCGGCG
>JAODAO010000265.1 GCA_025463465.1 Glaciihabitans sp.
GGAAGCCGCCGGTCAGCGCATCAAAGGTGGTCACCCGGCCAAGCAGCGGCTCGCCGACCCCGGTAAGAATTTTGATGGTCTCCGTCGCCATAATCGAACCGATCACCGCGCACACCGTCGGCAGCACCCCGCCAACCGCACACGAGAGCACACTGCCGGGGGCCGGCGGCACCGGGAAGAGGTCGCGATACTGCGGACCGCGGGCCGCCCAGGCGACGCCGGCCTGCCCGGCGTACTGCGAGACAGCGCCCCAGACCAGGGGGATGTCGCTGAGCGCGGCTGCGTCATTCGCGAGGTAGCGGGTTGGGAAATTGTCGCTGCCGTCGATGACCAGGTCGTAGTCGGCGAATAGCGCCAGCGTATTCTCGGCGTTCAGCCGTTCGTGGTGGGGGATGACCGCCACCGCCGGGTTCAGGCGGGCGAGCGTGTCAGCGGCCGAAAAAACTTTGGCGCGTCCGACATCCACCGGGCTGTGCACGTATTGGCGGTGCAGGTTGGACGTCTCAACGAGGTCATCGTCGATGACGCCGATTGTTCCGATTCCGGCGGCGGCCAACGCCGGTAGTACGGAACTGCCGAGTCCGCCAGCACCGATCACCAGGACCCGGGCGGATTCGAGCGCGGCCTGGGCGGCCGGGCCGAAGCCGGGCAGGCTGACCTGGCGTGCGTAGCGGTAGGTATCTGCGACCGGGGCATCGCGTTCGAGGGCATCGCGTTCGACCGGGGCACTGGGCTCGACGTCGGCACCGGGCTCGACCAGCGCCATGGCGGGGCTGCCGGTGTCGATGACGGTTCCGACGGGGGTTTCGTCCGGGCTTCCTGTGGGCATTCCGGGGGATTGCTGCATACGCTCGATTCTCGCAGTTTCCGCCTGCCACCGCGCCGTGAAGAGGGTGGCGTCCCACTCGGTAGAGTGAAAGTCACAGGTGTTCGGGCTCCTGATCTGCAGGCTCCCTATCGATCAGTGCTCCGTTCCCCGGAACCTGAACCTTGATGCGGAAGGGCGAACATGCTCGAAATGACACCCCTCCAGCCGGGCGCCGGCCCAATTCGCGCTGCGGTGTACCTGCCGGCCGAACCCACGTCGATCTATTGGGGACGGCTGCCATGCGCGGCCGACGTCGCCATCCTCACCGTCGAACCCGGCACCGAGGTCACCATCGACACCCTCAGCCACGAGGGAATCCTGGAAGACCAGGGCCGCGACCCCGTCGCCTTCTTCGCCACGTATGGAGTTGAGGCGTCCGGCGTCCTTGAGGACGCGATCGCGGTCGCCGCATCCGACCACCCGCGGGATCCCTCCGTCGACGGCCCCCACGTCGTGACCGGCCCAATCGGTGTGAGCGGCGCCCAGCCGGGTGACCTGCTGAAAATCACCGTCGTCGAGCTGCTGCCCAGGGTTCCCTACGGCGTGATCTCCAACCGCCACGGCCGCGGCGCCTTGCCGGGCGAGTACCCCCGCCAGGCCGGCAACGTGAGTGTCTTCGCCAGTATCGACAACAGCGCGGATACCGCGGACCCCGTTGGAACCATGCCCCGGGTCCTCGGCGGCGAGCACACCGTCCACTTTCCGCTTGCCCCATTCCTCGGCATCATGGGTGTCGCCGTCGCCGGCAACGTGCGCCCCCACTCCGTCCCACCGGGAAGCCACGGCGGAAACATCGACATCAACCTGCTGACCGAGGGCAGTGTGTTGTACCTGCCAGTGCAGGTGCCGGAGGCGCTCGCCTACATCGGCGACCCGCACTTCGCCCAGGGTGATGGCGAGGTGGCGTTGACCGCAATGGAGGCGTCGCTGCGGGCGACCCTGCGCTTCGAGGTGATCCCGGCAGCCGAGGCGATCGAGGCCTTTGGCGAGCTCGTCGGCCCACTGGTCGAAACCACTGAATTCCTCGTCCCGACCGGGATGAGCAAGGACCTCGACGAGGCCGTGCAAAACTGCGTCCGCGCAGCAGTTGCGCTGCTCCAGGCCCGTTTTGGAATGGACGCCGAGCACGCCTACGCGTATCTCAGCGCCGCCACCGATTTCAATATCTCCCAGGTAGTCGACCTGGTCAAGGGCGTCCACGCCCGCATCCGAGTAGAGGACTTCAATGCCTGATTCGACCGCATCCGATTCAACCGTGCCTTATTCAACCGCACCCGTCCATCTCCCCGCCGGGGTAGTCGCGCCGACCGGCCTGGTCGACGCATTCTGGGACTACGAACGCGCCCTGATGACAAATGACCTTGCCGCCCTCGACCGCCTCTTCGCGCCGGGACCCGACACCCTGCGCGGCGACGCCGGCGGGCTGCTCGTCGGCCATGACGCGATCAGTTCCTTCCGCGTCGGCCGCGGCGGCTCCCCGCAGAGACGGGTGGTGAGTGTGCAGATACGACCGGTGGATGCCGACAGCGCACTGATTGTGGCGATCACCGCACCACTGACCGGCGGACGGGGTCAGCAGACCCAACTCTGGCGCCGACTCCAGGATGGCTGGGCCGTCGAGGTCGCCCACGTGCACACGGCAGCTCCCGCAGTGAACCCTTCCGTCTGGCGGATTGCGGGGTCGCCGCTCATTGCCGCGCCCTCCGCGGGAACCGCCGCCGGGGCCTCCGCCACTCCCGGGCCGCTCGCCGGGCACACCGTCGCGGTCAAGGACCTGTTCAGCCTCAAGGGCTTCACCGTCGGAGGCGGCGTGCAGGAGTACCTCGCCGAGGGCTCGCCCGCGACATCCACCTCGAAGGCCGTCCAGGCCCTGCTTGATGCGGGTGCCGCGGTGCAGGGCATTGCCCAGACCGACGAATTCGCGTACAGCATCGCGGGCAAGAACCCGCACTACGGCACCCCGCCGAACCCCGCCGTCGTTGGTGCCATTCCCGGCGGTTCCTCGAACGGGCCGGCCAGCGCCGTCGCCCTCGGGCAGGCGAGCATCGGTCTGGGCACGGACACCGGCGGATCCATCCGCGTGCCAGCCTCCTACCAGGGTCTCTGGGGCCTGCGAACAACCCACGGTGTGGTCAGCGTCGATGGCCTACTGCCCCTCGCGTCATCCTTCGACACCGTCGGCTGGCTGACCCGCGATGCCCCGACCTTGCGGGCTGCAGCCGTCGCCAGCGTCGAACCGCGCCGCCAGATGACCCTCGAGCGTCGCTACGTTGTGGCGCCTGCCTTGGTCGCCCTTGCCAATACTGACGTGGCGACGGCATTCCGCGAGACCCTGGCGACACTGACCGAGGCCGGCCTGCTCGACGACCTGGTGGATGTCGAGCTCGGCGACATCGACAAACTCTTCGAAACTTTTCGTGTTGTGCAGGGTGCAGAGGCCTGGCGCCAGCACGGACCGTGGATCGAGGCACACCCTGGCGCCCTCGGCGATGACATTGCTGCACGTTTCGCGTGGGCATCCACCATCGACCGTGAGACGGAAACCCAGGCCCGCGCGGCCCTGATGATCGCCGAGGCGCGCATCGCCGCGGCGCTTGACGACCGCGTCCTGCTGCTGCCGTCCGCCTCATCGGTGGCGCCGTCGACAACGGCAGATGCGGCGGCCATCGAGGCCACCCGCGCCGGAACATTGCGCCTCACCTGCATCGCCGGCATTGCGCGGATGCCAGCGCTATCGATTCCGTTGCTGCAGACCCCTGGCGGACCTGCCGGATTATGTATCGTCGGTCCCCGCTTCGGCGACGTGTCCCTGATCGACATTGGGATGGAGCTGGCCGCGGGCATCTAGCCAGAGGGTAAAGCTGCGCAGATTGGGCCGCGGGAATCCAAACGTGGGCGCCTGCCCACGGGGTTCCCGCGGCGGACATCCCCCAACGCGCCGCGAAGCACTGAGGCTTCGCTGCGGGAAGATGTGAACGGGGGCGTGCACTAGCCAGCAGCCACCAGCCAGCAGCCGCCAGCCAACGGCCAGCAGCCGCCAGCTCGGTAGCTTGTCCCTAACTTGCGACGAGAACCTTCATACCGCGGCCAGCACGGAGCTCGGCCATGGTCGCAACAACGTCGTCAACCCCGATTTCCGCGACCCAGCCCTCCGTTGTGTACTTGCCCTCCGACATGGCCTTGATCACGGCGTCGAAGTCCTCCGGCAGGTAGCCGAGGGTTCCGAGGATCTGGGTTTCCGCCATCACCAGTGACGTCGGATTGAATTCGAACGCGCGCTCGTGCAGCGCGACGATAACCACTTTGCCTTGAGGGGTGAGGTTGGCAACGGCCGAGGTGACCGCCACTCCCGCGCCGGCGGCGTCGAACGCGACATCCACCCCGCGTCCGCTCGTGGCATCGGCGACCGTGGCGGCCAGGTCATCGGTGATCGGGTTGACAAGAATGTCGGCGCCAACACCGGCAATGGCGGCGCGACGGGCGTCACTCGGCTCAGAGACGATGATCGTCTCGATGCCGTGGGCGCGAAGGGCGAACCAGACACCGATGCCGATTGGGCCTGCTCCGGCGATCAGCGCGGTCTGGCCGGGCTGTACTCCGCTGCGTTCGACCGCGTGCCAGGCGACGGCCATCGGCTCGACCAGGGCGCCAAGGCGTAAGTCAACGTTCTCGGGGAGCTTGTGCAGCTTTTCGGCGGGAACAGTCGTGTACTCGGCCATTCCGCCGCCGTCGGAGCTGAGGCCATGGAAACCGATCTTGCGGCACGCGTTGTAGAGGCCTTTTTCGCAGGCGGCGCAGGTGCCACAGTAATAGATCGGCCAGACCGCGACGCGGTCCCCGACCTCAACGCGGGTCACTCCCTCGCCGAGTTCGACTACCGTGCCGGAGAACTCATGGCCAAGGATCTGGGGCGGCATCGCACCCGTGACTGGATGAGGCGTGGTGAAGTCCATACCGGAAGCTTCCGGACTGTAATAGACGTGCAGGTCCGAGCCGCAGATGCCGGCGAAGGCATTCTTCACCTTCACCTGCCCGGGGCCGGGTACGGGCTCGGCGACGTCCTCGATGCGGAGGTCTTCCTTGGCGTAGAACAGTGCTGCCTTCATGGTGAGTGTCTCCTTTGACATGGTGCTGGCGCGAAGTGCACCGACCACCGATGGTCGAGCACATCCCCGAGCCTACCAAAACTGTCTTACAGGCGTCTGATAGTTGGACTATTCTCCGGTCGCACCGTCGATTGACTCGCGAAGGAGATCTGCGTGCCCGACGTGGCGCGCGGTTTTCTCGATCAGGTGCAGCAGGATCCAACGAAGGCTCCAGTGCTTACCGTCGTTATTTGCTTCAACAGCGAGATCGTCCAGGTCTGCGGTGGCGACGACGCCACGGCTGCGTGCGCATTCGAGCAGGTAGAGCTGGCGAAGATATTCCGGATCGTCGGTGACGGCGGAATGGAACTCCCAGTCCTCGTCAGCGTCCCAATCGACACCAGCCCACGGCTCACGCTCCGCGTTCCCGCCGAACCGGGCGAACAGCCAACTGTGCTCATTGACGGCCGCATGTTTGAGTAGCCCGGCGAGGGTCAGGGTTGATGGTGGGAGGGTTTGCGCAAGCTGGGCCTGGCTGAGGCCCTCTGCCTTGATGAGTAGCGTCGCCCGTTGGAAGTCGAGATACTCCAGCAGCATGGTTCGCTCGTTGTTTACATATTGCGGGATGCTTCGTTGCGTTCCGGGTGTCTGCATAAGCGCCATCCTCGCAGCGACCCCGACAACGGGGAAACCTTAACGCCGATCCTCGTAGATGACCCATGAGGGCGCTAGTGTCGGAGGCTAGCCGCGGTTGATGACGTACCAACAGGGAGCTCGAATGACGCAGGATGCCGACGCGACCCAGACTGCCGCCGGAAGGAATGTGCACGTTGGTGACCTCGCTGGGGTCGGGCTGACCGGCAACAGTGAAGTGACGATCACCGATTCCGAGACGCTGTCAGCCGACTGGGGAGTTCTACGTGCCCTCACCTTCGAGCACCGGCACGCCAACGGGACGACGTCGGTGCAGCGCCGCGAGGTGTACGACCGGGGCAATGGAGCTACCGTGCTGCTGTACGACGCAGAGCGGGCGACCGTTCTCCTGACCCGCCAGTTTCGTCTGCCCGTGTACGTCAATGGCCACAGCGACGGGATGCTGCTGGAGACGGCGGCAGGCCTGCTCGACGAGGACGCGCCAGAGGACGCCATTCGCCGGGAAGCCGAGGAAGAAACCGGTCGGGTGATCGGTGACATCGAGCATGTTTTCGACGTGTACATGAGCCCAGGTTCTGTCACCGAGAAGCTGCACTTCTACGCCGCGGAGTATCTCGGAGCGGGTGATCCGACTCTGCATGCCGGGGTACTTGCGGAAGGCGAAGACATCGAGGTGATCGAACTGGTTTTCAGTGACGCCCTGGCGCTCATCGGCATTGGCATCGTGGATGCCAAGACCATCATGCTGCTGCAGTGGGCGGCGCTGAAGGGGCCGTTCTCTGGGTAAAACCCTACCTGTCTAACAGGAGAGCGGCGTTCGGACATCCCCCTGTGAATTTTTCAGGCTTGCCTGCCAGGCGGGGCGTAGCGTTCGACGTATGGAATTCAGACACCTCGGTAACTCCGGCCTCAAGATCTCCGAAATCACTTACGGCAACTGGCTCACCCACGGGTCGCAGGTTGAGAACGATGCGGCCTTGGCATGCGTGCGGGCGGCGCTGGATGCCGGTATTACCAGCTTCGACACCGCGGACGTGTATGCGAACACAGCAGCCGAGACCGTGCTTGGTGAAGCCTTGGTGGGGGAGCGACGTGAGTCCCTTGAAATCTTCACCAAGGTATGGGGCGCGACCGGGCCGAAGGGCCACAACGACGCCGGGCTGTCTCGCAAGCACATCATGGAGGCCATCAACGGGTCACTCACCCGCTTGCAGACCGACTACGTTGACCTGTACCAGGCGCACCGGTTCGACTATCAGACCCCCTTGGAAGAGACCATGCAGGCCTTCGCCGATGTCGTTCGCCAAGGTAAGGCACTGTATATCGGCGTCAGCGAATGGACGGCGGAACAGCTGCGCGATGGGCATGCGCTGGCCAAGCAGCTGGGATTCCAACTCATCTCAAACCAGCCGCAGTATTCTGCGCTGTGGCGGGTCATCGAGGAGAAGGTGGTTCCCACCTCAGTCGAACTCGGCATCTCGCAAATCGTTTGGTCGCCGATCGCCCAGGGTGTCCTGACCGGTAAGTACCTGCCGGGCGCAGAGTTGCCAGCTGGCAGCCGCGCGACCGACGACAAGGGCGGCGCTCAGACCATCAAGCGGATGCTCGATGACGAGTTGCTGACGCGGGTACAGAAGCTTCGGCCGATTGCCGAGCAGCTCGACCTGTCGATGGCACAGTTGGCCGTCGCGTGGGTACTACAGAACAAAAACGTTGCCGCTGCGATTATCGGTGCGTCGCGTCCCGAGCAGGTTTCGGAGAACGTGAAGGCGGCGGGCGTCACCATTCCCGCCGAACTGATGGTTGCGATCGATGAAGCTCTCGGCGATGTTGTGGAACGGGACGGGTCAAAGACCGAGCTGAGCTCGCCGAAGACGCGATAGATAAAGGTGTGCGATCGGGCTCGGCTCCTTGGGGCCGGGCCTGTTTTGCTTTACTGATCCACTTCGAAGATTGTTGATTGTTGAGTAGAGATCGATCGTTTGCGGTGCGCGCCTGGGGCATCTGGCTAACGGCGGACATCGCAATATGGATCGGACGATGCGGATCGGTTGATGTCGACCCTGATTTCGACGGGCAGCTAGGGTCCGTTTGTACGTATTTGTGACGTCAGCCATTCCTTCCATAAGGACTAATCGTCACCGACAATCGAATACCTGTACTACGAGAGTCGGCTACATCCCATATATTCATTGACTAGCACAAAAGCAGACGATCGCCTAATATATCGTAGCTATGTACTAGTCGGTGGGATCGGAGTTGACTGGTGTCATGCCCCCAGACGATCTCATCCCGCCCGACGCGATCCCCGACGAACCCTCCCCGTCGGCATCCTCTGCTGCCTCCGCATCTGCCTCGTCTTCTGCCAGTTCTTCTGACTCCCACTCTGCCTCTCCAC
>JAODAO010000297.1 GCA_025463465.1 Glaciihabitans sp.
AGTTGCGCGACGACCTCGGCCTGTCGATCCTGTTCATCACCCACGAGATGGAGACGGTGTTGCAGGTCGCCGACTCGGTGGCGCGGCTCGACCGCGGCACCATCGTCGAATCCGGGCGGGTTGTTGACCTGCTGCGGGACGCATCGTCCGGGCTCGGGCGTGCGCTGAACCCGGCGAAACCTGCACTGAATGCCGCAGCCCATGAAACCACCTGGTTCGTCGGCTACACCTCCGCGGCGGTGCCGACCGATTGGATAACCCGCCTGGCCGCCGCACTGTCCACTCCCGTCTCCCTGCTCGGGGCGTCGATCGAAACGATCAACGGCACTGTTGTTGGCCACGCCACCATCGGCCTGCGGACGGAAAGCGTCGAGGCCGTTGCCGAGGAAGCGCGGAAGCTTGGCCTCAACGCCCGCCCCGCCGCCAGCGCTCACGCGAGTGCCAGCGCCAAGACTGAATCGGCGGACGCTATCGCTTCCCTCGCCGCCGACCGTCCAACCCAGGAGTATGCCGCATGAGCACGATCCTTCCCCGGGCCGTCAGCGGTGTGCTGTTCACCAACGCGAACGACGTTAAGCTCGCCGATATCCCGGCCCTCGTATTTCCGGCGCTCGGCGAGACCCTGATCATGGTCGGCATCGTGATGACGATCGTGGTGGTAATCGGCATCCCCCTCGGCTCCATCATCCACAACCTCGCCCGCGACGGGCTGTTCCCGAACCCCGGCCTGCACTCCACCCTCAGTTGGATCGTCAGTGTGGGGCGCTCGCTGCCATTCCTGATTCTGATGGTCGCGATCATCCCGTTCACTCGCCTCATCACGGGCACCAACATCGGCATCGCTGCCGCGGTTGTTCCCATGTCGATCGCCGGGATCGCCTTTTTCACCCGCTTCGTGGAAAACTCGCTGCGGAGCGTTCCACCGTCGCTGGTGAAGGTGGCGAAGGCGTCGGGCGGGTCGAGTTTCCAGATCATCCGCAGTGCCCAGCTCGGCGAGGCAATCCCGTCGCTGATCGGCGGCCTGACCATCAACACCATCGCCATGATCGAATACTCGGCGATCGCGGGAACGATCGGGGCCGGTGGCATCGGGTACGTGGCCGTCACCTACGGCTACCAGCGCTTCGACAACCAGGTGATGCTTGCCACCATCATCATCCTCGTCGCCCTCGTCGCCGCGGTGCAGGTCACCGGTGATGCCCTGGTGCGCCTCACCACTCCCCACAGCGCCAGCCGCTCGGACCGCCGCTCCGCGCGGCGCACCGGCCGAAACGGCGCCCACAACGAGGTCGAGGCAGCCCGTGTTGCAGCCTGACCTGCACCGCACCACGTGCAGCGCCGTACCCGGCTGTTGCGGTCTCACCGCCCGGATGCCCTAGCGGTCGTCGACCGCCCCAACCGCGATCCCCCACACGCCGCAGGCTCAATCCCGTTGCGCCTTAACTCCCCTCGTCTTCTACTTTTCTTCTTCGCACGCCCGAAAGGCAGCACAGCCATGTCCGAAACACCCTCAAGCCCCAACTCAACCCCCGGCTCCACCCACGGCGCCGCGCCCACTTCGCCCCCTGGCAGCGGCTCCGACAGCGGCCACGGATTTGAACTCAAAAAACGTCGCCGCTGGCCCTTCGTCGCCGGAGCGGCAGCCGTCGTCGTCGGTGTCGCCGCCGCCGTCACCATCCCCCTGCTCAGCCCATCCGCCTCCGCCAACGACCAAGCTGGCGCCACGCTGTATGTCGCCACCGCCGAGGGCAACGCATCCGAGGAGGCACTGGTCAACTTCGTTGCAAAGGAAGTCGCCCCGAAATACGGCATCACCGTCAAGTTCAAGGGGCTCTCCGACAGCAACACCATCAACCGGGCCGTGAGCGACGGCGAAGTCGCCGCAACCGTCTACCAGCACAAACTCTGGCTCGGCCAGGTGCTCGAGGCCAACCCCGACTTCAAGGAGGAAGCGGCCACCCCCGTGTTCCGCTGGGGCTTCGGCCTCTGGTCGGACAAGTACACCGACGTCAGCCAGATCCCCGACGGCGGCACCATCTCGCTCTACTCCGATCCCGCCAACGAGGCGCAGGGGCTCTGGATCCTCGACGATGCAGGCCTGATCACCCTCAAGGAGGGAACCGGCAAGGGCACCGCGACGCAGGACGACATCGAGTCGAACCCGAAGAATTTGAAATTCACCCTGCTCGACTTCGCCGCCCAGTCCCGCGCGCTTCCCGACCTCGACGCCGCCGTCGGCTACACCGAGTACTACCTCGCCGCCGACATCCCCATCAACAAGCAGATCTTCGCCCCGCAGGCGCCCGACGAATTCGCGGGCCAACTCACCATCGGGTCGAACTTCGCCGACTCCGACAACATCAAGAAGCTGGTTGAGGCGTTCCAGGACCCCGCGGTGCAGGAGTTCCTCGCCACCGACGCCTCCGTCAAGGACATCCTGCTGCCGCTGGACCAGTAGGGGTCGCATCGGGCGACTTCTCCTCCGCAGCGGCGGGGCTGGGCGGTTCTCGTCCGGGCCCGCCGCTGAATTGCTGGTGCCCCTTCCACCGGGCCCGCCCGCACCGGCATGCTTGCCGTAATACGAGTGCGGATGCGGATGCGGATGCGGATGCGGATGCGGATGCGGACGCGGACGGGAGTACACCATGCGGGTAGCGGGCATGCGCTCCTCCGACGACCCACCACCACCGCGCCGCCTCGACGATGAGATCCTCGCAGGATTCGGCGCTCCGGTGTTCGAGTTTGTAGACCAAAGCCGCCTCCAGCTGGTCAGTTGGGGAACGGAGTCGCTGAACAGCACCATCTTTATGGCCGAGCCGGTGTATTGGGTGGCGGATGCGAGCGGGGACTTCCACTTCATGGATACCCCGATGGGGCCGTTCGGGCAGATTTTCGACGGCCACGTCCACACCGACATACCCGGTTCAACCCATCGGGCGACCGGCCCGGTGCGGGGCGCCCTCGAGCAGCACCTGTCCCATCACGTGGTGAATTTCCTGATCAACGAGCCGTCGTTTGCCGTCGAATTCGGCTCGCCCGAGTACCAACGAGTGACCCACGATTGGTATCTCGAGGTCGAGACCCTCGGCCTGTCCGCCGGTTCGCTGACGATCGACGGTGCCGACTACCCCGCGGAGTCACTCGCCTACCGCGGCTTCTCCGCCACGGCCTGCCGCACCGGATCGCGCATCGTCACGGTTGTGGTGCGAGATGTGATCGCGCAGGACTTCGACCTGCGGCTGCGCAGCAGGACGCCGCAACGACGCTGACGGTCCGGTCCGGTCCGGTCCCCAGCGGGACGCCCCACCATCCCCCGCTCGGAGCATGGCCGTGTTCACGACCGCAAATAGTGGTTATTCAGAAGGACATCCCTCATTCACCCGGTGTTCACCGACACCCTCTTCGCTGGTATTTGTGCCCCAAACGGGGCACAGGGGAACGGCGCGCGTGGTTATGGCGTGGGCCAGTCGACGGGGCGATCGCCCCGTATTGAGGGAGCTACAGATGATGTTCCAGCACACACGATCCAGGTACGGGCGCGGTGCGACCGCTTCCGTCGCCCTCACCGCTTTGTTGGCCGGTGGCCTGCTCAGCATTCCCACCGTGGCCTCCGCCGACACGGGCGAGCTGGGCGGCAACGGCGCCGCAGCGCGCAACACGGAGGACAAAACCGCTTCGATCCGAGAGTCGATTGTTGACGGGCCGGCGAAGAACGTCATCCTCCTGATCGGTGACGGGATGGGCGACTCCGAGATCACCATCGCCCGCAACTACCAGTACGGAGCCGCCGGGGAGCTCCCGGGAATCGACGCCCTGCCGCTCACCGGCCAGTACACCACCTACTCCCTCCACAACGAGGGCGAGGACAAAGGACTTCCTGACTACGTGCCGGACTCCGCCGCCACGGGCAGCGCCTGGGCAACCGGAACCAAAACCTACGACGGAGCCATCTCGGTCGACACCGACGGCACCCCGCAGGCAACCCTGCTGGAGCTGGCCAAGGCAAACGGGCTCAAAACCGGCAACGTCAGCACGGCCGAGATCCAGGACGCAACGCCGGCGGTGCAGGTTGCCCACGTCGCCGCCCGCGGTTGTTACGGACCGGAGGACCTCGAAGACTGCGGCGACGACGCCCTCATCAACGGCGGGCTCGGCTCCATCAGCGAACAGCTGCTCGGAACGAGGCCGGATGTGACCATCGGCGGAGGATCGGCCAGCTTCGAGCAGACCGCCGCCGCCGGGGCATGGGAGGGCGAAACCCTCTTCGACCAGGCCGCCGACCGCGGTTACCAGGTCGCCGGCGACGCCGCGAGCCTCGCCGCCGTCACCGAGGCCGACCAGTCCGCTCCCCTGCTCAGCCTGCTGACGGAGGGCAACTTCCCCACCCGTTACGCGCCCACCGTCGCCACCGTTGGTGGCGGGGAACTTGAACCAACCACCTGCCAGCCCAATACCGAGCGCCTCTCCAGCGACCTCTCGCTCGCGTCGCTGACCAACAAGGCCATCGACCTGCTCGACACCGGAGACGACGGGTTCTTCCTGCAGGTCGAGGGTGCGAGCATTGACAAACGCGACCACGGAGCAGACGCCTGTGGCCAGATCGGTGAGACCATCGACCTCGACGAGGCAGTGCAGGCCGCCCTCGAGTTCGCGAAGGCCGACGGCAACACCCTCGTTATCGTCACC
The DNA here is from genome assembly GCA_025463465.1 of Glaciihabitans sp. GTDB lineage: Bacteria > Actinomycetota > Actinomycetes > Actinomycetales > Microbacteriaceae > Glaciihabitans. The sequence goes on from JAODAO010000297.1 coordinate 4,687, forward strand.
GCCGACCACGCCCACACCAGCCAGATCGTGGACTCCACTCCCCTCACCACGCTGAGCACCGCCCTCACCACGGCGGACGGCACCACCATGCGCGTCGCCTACGGGACGAACAGCGAAGTCGACGGCTCGCAGCAGCACACCGGAGCCCAGCTCCGCATCGCCGGTTACGGACCCGGCGCCGCGAACGTGGTGGGACTCACCGACCAGAGCGACAACTTCTTCACGATGGCCAACGCCCTCGAGCTGAACCGGGACGTGTCCACGTTCAGCGCGGATGCGGCGGTGGAACTGTCCACCGACGAGGTGAAGCCGGGCGGTGAAATCACCGTCAGCGCCTCCGGTTTTGAGGGAGACCGCCAGCTCGGCGGTGAGGTCGAGTCCGGCGAGGTGACGCCATCCACCATCGATGTCATCAACGGGGACGCGTCCTACACGCTCACCGCGCCGGAGGAAAGCGGCGAGCACACCGTGACGGTCACCGGCGCCCAGACGGGAGCCGAGGTCGTTGCGACGTTCACCGTCTCCGAGGGCGCGGTTGTCGCACCGGTGCCCAGCACCGACCCGACAGCTGATCCGACCAACGCCCCCACGGCAGAGCCCACCTCGGGCGCTGGTGCAGGGGGCGGCTCGGACACCCCGCCGGCCGCCAGCAACACCGCGGCGATGAACCTGGCCAAGACCGGTGTTGTCGTCGCCCCGTTCGTTGGCCTCGGCGCCGGCCTGATCGCGTTTGGCGCCATCCTGCTCGCGCGTCGCCGACGTCTCCACGACGAGAACCACGCCGCGTAACCCTGGCGTGATTCGTCACAACTGAGACAACGGAGGGGTCGCCAGCTGGCGGCCCCTCCCGCATTTAAGGGCACACCACCACGG
>JAODAO010000309.1 GCA_025463465.1 Glaciihabitans sp.
GAGCAAGGCTCCGCGCGCCGGGCGGAAGCGGTTTGCGAGCCAGCCGAGCGGGATTGAAATGAAGAAGCTGAGGATGATGGCCGGCACAGCAAGGGCAAGATGGTCGAGGAGGCGATCCCCGATGTAGGGCAGATTGTTGGCAATCCACGTCATCGCGATACCTCGCAATCGAGCCGGTCATCGATCCGCAGCCCGGGCATCAGGCGTCGCCCGCCTGGCTCGTTTTGTTGGACACACTTCGTGACTTTGGGCTGGAGGATCCCGTCGAAAAAATGCCGCCAGGCGCGCTGATGACCCCCGCCGCGTATCCACCGGCGTCGATCAGCACAAGATCGTCCCCGGCTGACTTGACACTGGAGTTGACGGTGAGTCGACGCTTACCGCGGTCAGCACCGATAAACGCCGCGACAAAATCGTTCGCGGGATTTGCGAGAATCTCCTCGGGGGTGCCCTGCTGGGCGATGCGAGCACCCTTTTCCAGGATGACTACCTGGTCACCGAGCAGGAATGCCTCATCAATGTCATGGGTGACGAACACGACTGTTTTGTCCAGCTCGCGCTGGAGGCGCATCGTCTCGTTTTGCAAGTCCGTGCGCACGATCGGGTCGACCGCCCCAAACGGCTCGTCCATAAGCAGGATGTTCGGGTTCACGGCGAGACCACGGGCGACGCCAACACGTTGCTGCTGCCCACCAGAGAGTTGGCTGGGGTAGCGATTGGCAAGGCTCCGGTCGAGCCCGACGGTATCGAGGAGCCTGAGCGCCTCCTCGTGGGCCTGTTTCCGTGGAACGCCCTTCAGCAGCGGCACCGTGGCGACGTTGTCGACTACCTTCCGGTGAGGGAGAAGGCCCGAGTTCTGCATCACGTAACCAATGGTGCGGCGCAGCTGTACCGGTTCGGTCTTGGCGATGTCGACACCGTCTATCTCAATGGTTCCCGACGACGGGTCGACCATTCGGTTGATCATCCGCAACAGGGTGGTCTTGCCACAACCGGAGGACCCGACGAAGACCGTGGTCTTGCGGGAGGGGATGACGATATTGAAGGCATCCACCGCCTGCGTTCCATCCGGAAACGTTTTGCTTACCGAGCGAAATTCGATCATGTGATGTGCGGCTCATTCCTCATGGTCGCCCACGAATCGACACTTGCCAAAGACAAAGCTTAACACTATTCGGTACCACTGTCACCGGTGGTTTGGTGCAATAGCGTCGACGTAAATTCTGGTAGCCCGCGCCTGTTACGCGGCAACTCGCCTTCATCCAGGGTAATAAAACTCCGGTGGATCGGCGCAATTCACTCACAGCACCAAGGGCATCGGCACTCAGCTACAAACAGCCTGGGGAGAATCAGAATTCCCTCATGGAGCTTTTTGCGACCACAATCGAGCCGCTCCGCGAATGGAGCGCAGAATCTCGCAGGGTTTATGGCCAGCGGCGGGGTCCAGGCCGCTGGTCAGATGGTCTATCAGTGGCTCAGGCCACCGATGATGTGAAATGTTCTTTCATGATCGAGTGAACAACCAGTTTGGCCTGGTTGAGGAACGCCGGATCGCCAGCAGCTTCCCGGGCGAACGCCCGAGCCACCAGCGAGTCAGTCACTTCGATCGCGGTTTCGAAAGCGAACTGCGCTTCCGGGGTTTCATCCAATCCGTAACGCTCGACGAGGATGCGAAGCATCTCCTCAGCGATAAGCGAATTGAAGGTGGTTGGGCTCGGCGCAGGCCGAAGGTCGATCACGTCGCCGACGCGCAGGGACCGAAAGCCCGGTTCAGTGCGGAAAGCGTCCACGAAGATTTCGAAACCAGCCGTTAGGGCTGCCAACCAGTTGTCGTGTTTGTCGTCGGCGAACTCCGATCGAATGCGTGTAAGCACACGATCGAGGTTGCGGGCCGCAAGTGCCTGGAGCACTGCGATCCGATCGGGGAAATAGCGGTACACGGTGCCGATTGAGGCACCGGCCCTTTCCGCGACCATGGCGGTAGTCAGCCTCTCGTAGCCGAGTTCTTCGACAACGGACGCGGCGGCGTCCAGCAGCGCTTCCAACCGCGCAGCACTGCGCGCTTGGACTGGCTCGTTGCGAAGTTGCGCTGATCTCCCGAGCTGCACTTCGGTGAGGTCTGTGAACGGCACTGCGTCTCCTTTATCTGGTGACAAAATCTTACCGCGCCCCCGCATCGGGGGCGGCAGAACCGCCGCACAGGTTTCCTACTGGATTTTTGACATGATTGTGGTCATGTGTGGACGATTCGTCTTGGACCGGAAAGCGAGCGACCTGGTCACGCTCTTTGACGTCGACGTGCTTGGTGACAACTTGCCTGCCCCGTCATGGAACATCGCGCCGACGGTGCGGATTCCCGTAATCATCGACACCATTCCGCGGGTTGGTGATGTCGACGAACCCGTTCGGAGGCTAGAGGCGGCGCGATGGGGCCTGGTTCCGAGCACAGCGACGGATCCCTCGGGGCCGCCCCTGTTCAATGCCAGAAGCGAGACCATTGCCGAGAAGCCGAGCTTCCGGGATGCCCTCGTTTCCCGGCGGGCGGTAATTCCCGCGTCTGGCTATTACGAATGGCAGATCGTCGATGGTGTCAAAACACCCCAGTACGTCTCGGCGCCGGGGGACGAACTCCTGCTGTTCGCCGGGCTCTACGAGTGGTGGAGAAATCCCGCTGTCGCAGCTGACGCCCCGGGGCGCTGGCTGCTGTCAACAACGATCCTCACCCAGGCCTCGACCGGCCCGCTGACGTCGCTGCACGAGAGAATGCCCGTTTTCCTCGACGCCGATCTTGTCGAAGAGTGGCTGGACCCCCACAGCGAAGGTTCGGAAGAACTCGTCGAGCTGGTAGTCGACAACTCCCCCGACGTCGCCGAACGCACGCAATTCCACGAGGTGGATCCCGCCGTCGGTTCCGTGCAGAACAACACGCCGTCGTTGGTGATCCCCGTCAGCTGAGGAGAAGTCGATCCCGGACGTGGCAGACTTGGGCCATGGCCCGTGCACCTCGGACGACTCCATCGGCCGCAGAGCCGATCCTTCACCGCGCAGCGCGGATGGAGGACACTTTCCACGCCTTCCGGCAGAGACGGGCTCGCAAGCGCGGTCTACGCCCCGCCGTTATCCCCTACACGGGATACGGCGGTGACGGCTGGATTCGTGTTCTTTGCCGGGTGCACCTCACCGACTCCGACGATCTCGAGCGCAATCGCGAACGCAACATCCGCGGATGGCGCAGCTTCACCAGCGTCCCCGTAGACGATGTCCCCGTCACGGTGACAGCCGGCGGCCAGGAGTTTCGCGTGTCCGCAGCCCGCGGGGGCGTCGTGGACACCCGCATCGAGGTAACCCTGCCGGTCGGTTGGAACACGATCGAGCTGCGTACAGACGAATCGGCCAATGTCGAAGCGAAGATTTACATCGTTGACCCCGCGGTCAAGTTCGGGATGGTGTCCGATATCGACGACACCGTTATGGTCACAGCGTTGCCCCGGCCGTTCCTCGCGGCGTGGAACACCTTTGTGCTCGACGAGCACGCACGGCGCCCCGTGGCCGGCATGGCTGTCCTTTACGAACGACTCTCCCGTGCCCACCCCGGCTCCCCCGTTATCTACCTCTCCACTGGCGCCTGGAACGTCGCGCCGACGCTGTCGCGTTTCCTCTCCCGCAACCTCTACCCGGCTGGTTCGCTTCTCCTGACCGACTGGGGCCCTACCCACGACCGCTGGTTCCGCAGCGGCCGCGATCACAAAGAGCAGAGCCTGCGCCGGCTCGCCACCGAGTTCCCTGAAATGCGGTGGTTGTTGGTAGGTGATGACGGCCAGCACGACGAGGACCTGTATGGCTCCTTCCTCCAGGAACACAGGGACAATGTCGCGGCGGTCTGTATCCGCCAGCTGTCCACCAGCGAGGCGGTTCTCGCCGGCGGTCGCAGTAACGCAGACAACCGTGGTGCCGGCACGGGAGTGCCCTGGATGTACGCGCCAGACGGCGCCGGTCTGGCCGACCAGCTCGCCGACGTAGAAATCCTCCCCCGCGTCGACCGGTAGCGAACCGCTGCACGCTGCTGGTTCCTGCCAGTTTTCGCTGGCAGGATATGCCCATGGTTGTGAACATTGAGGACTACGCGCTTATCGGCGACTGCCACACCGGCGCGCTCGTTTCCCGAACCGGGTCGATCGACTGGTTGTGTTTCCCACGCTTCGATTCAGCCTCCCTGTTTGGGGCGATCCTCGGCTCATCGGAACACGGCAACTGGTCGCTGGCCCCGACCGACGAATCAGCTACCAGCACACGCGCGTACGTCGACGACACGTTTATCCTCTGTACCCGGTGGAGCACCGAGGGCGGCGAGGTCGAGGTCATCGACTTTATGCCCCACGGTGACCGACGCGCTGACCTTGTCCGCCGGGTACGCGGTATCTCCGGGACCGTCTCGATGCGCCAGGAACTGCGCATCCGCTTCGACTACGCCGCCGCCCTGCCGTGGATGCGCCAGGCTCCTGAGGCCGGCGGCAACGCACTCGTCGCTATCGCCGGTCCCGACGCACTGGTCATCCGGGGTCCGAAACTAGCCGCAACCGACCACGCCCACTCGGCGGATTTCACCGTGTCCGCCGGCGAAACGGTTGACATCACGATGACCTGGTTCCCCTCGCATCGGCCGGTGCCGGAGGAGATGGATGTCGACCAGCAGCTTGAAAGCACCACCCGGTGGTGGCGCGAATGGGCCACCATCTCGCACACCCCGGGTCGCTACAACAGCATTGTGCAGCGCTCCCTGCTAGTGCTCCGTGCGCTCACCCACGAAGACACCGGCGGCATCGTCGCCGCTGCGACCACAAGCCTTCCCGAAGCGTTCGGGGGCAGTCGCAACTGGGACTACCGCTACGTGTGGCTGCGCGACGCCTCGCTGACGCTCGTGGTGCTGTCCGGTCACGGTTACGCACAGGAGGGCCTGGCCTGGCGCGGCTGGCTGCTGCGCGCACTCGCCGGGGATCCCGCCGATGTCCAGATCATGTACGGGCTCTCCGGCGAGCGCCGCCTCGCCGAGTGGGAGGTCGATTCCCTCCCCGGCCACAACGGCGCAGCGCCCGTGCGGGTTGGTAATGGCGCGTACCTGCAATACCAGGGCGACGTGTTCGGCGAGGTGATGCTCGCGCTACAGAAGGCCCGGGAGGCCGGTGAGAAGGAGAGCCCGTTCAGTTGGGCCCTGCAGCGGGCCCTCCTGCAGTTCGTGGAGGACAACTGGAGTCGACCCGACAACGGTATCTGGGAGATCCGTGGACCTCAGCGCCACTTCACTCACTCTCGTGTGATGCTCTGGGCTGCCCTCGATTGTGGCATCCGAGGTGTGCGTGATTTTGGTCTGGACGGCCCGGTGGAACGGTGGGAGCAGTTGCGGGCGGAGGTGACGCAGGAGATTGAGGCAAACGGGTTTGATACCGCGCTGAACAGTTATACCCAGTTCTATGGCAGCGGAACGGTGGATGCTTCGCTGTTGCAGCTGGCCCAGGTGGGTTATCTCGAACCGACCGACCCGCGGATGCTTGGCACGGTCGCCGCCATCGAGTCCGAGTTGCTGCACAACGGCCTGCTGATGCGTTACCGCACCGAGACCGGCGTTGACGGGCTCGCCGGTACGGAGAACCCCTTCCTGGCGTGTTCGTTCTGGCTGGTCGAGCAGTACGCCCTCTCTGGTCGCACCGAGGATGCGACCGCGCTGATGGACCGCTTGGTGTCGTTCGCTAACGACCTCGGCCTACTGAGCGAAGAGTATGACGTCGAGAACTCGCGACAGGCGGGCAACTACCCGCAGGCGCTCTCCCACCTCGCCCTGGTGCGCGCAGCGGATGCGCTGGCGTCGGCGAGTTATCTCAGCAGTCGCAAGCCCGAACCTGCCCGAACGTGACGTGACCTCGCCCATCGGCTTACGTCCGGCGCCTCGACCCTGGTCCGTGCATTGGCCGTGCCGGAGTCACACCGTGGAGGGCTCCCCGGCGCCCCGCAGGTAACGGTCAAAAAAGGCTTCGATCTTTTTCCAGGCTTCTGTCGCCTGTTCCGGGCGGGGGCCGATCCCCATAACCCGGGAGATGGGCCGCAGCAGCTTCGGCCCGCTCTCACCCTCGTTGAGGAACGCATGCCCGGCGCCCGCATACTCGGTGACCTCGTGGGTCACCCCCACGCGCACAAGCGCCGCCTCCAATTTGCCGGCCGCGCCCCTCAGCGTTTTGTCGTCGGCTCCGTAGGTTCCGATGATGGGGCAGGCGCCGGCGAGGGCCGCGTCAGCATCTTTTGGCAGTGTGCCGTAGTTGGCAGAGGCGACGTCGAAGCCTCTCGTCGCCGTCATCAGGGCGAACCCGCCGCCCATGCAGAATCCGATAACACCAACGGCCCCGGTGCAGTCGTCCCGCTCCAGCAGCATCCGACGGGCTGCCTCGATGTCCTGGTAGGCGCGGCCGGTTCCGGCTACCAGCGTGCGGAACGTGGCGGTGAGGCATTTGCGCGCCCCGCCCTGGGTGTACAGATCGGGCATCAGGACGAGGTAGCCGGCGTCGGTGAGACGCCGCACATGTAGTCGCATCTGATCGTCGACGCCAAAAGCCTCGTGCACGGCGACGATCGCTGGCCACGGCCCAACACCTGCCGGCACACCGAGCACCCCGGTAAGCCCCACACTGGTGTCGCCGGGGTCGCTGTCGTCGTCGAGTTCACGCAGGATGTTGATGTCGCGAACGATGGGTACCGCGCTGGCAGTCATGCCCCAACGCTACGCCCGGGGCGGCTGCCGGGGAACGACCTGGCGTTGGGCGCGCCGAAGCGCGGTGGCCGGTGTCGCGGCATCCCCCTTCCGCAAACCGGTACCCTTTGTTGGTGAGAGTTACCACGTATCTTCGCGCCAGTTCGCGTGCCCCTCTCCTGCAAGTTCTGAAGACCTGTGTCGCCGCCGTGTTGGCGTGGGTGGTGTCGGCCGCGCTGCTGGGGCAGCCACTGCCGATCTTCGCCGCGATAGCCGCCCTCCTGGTCGTGCAACCGAGCGTGAACCAGTCGCTGTCGCGGGGAATCGAACGCAGCATCGGGGTGATCCTCGGTGTGATCGTCGCCTCGGTCGCCGACATCATCTTCGGCACCAGCAGCGCGGTGGTGCTCGCCGTGATCGTAGTTTCTCTTCTGATCGGCTGGGCGCTGCGGCTCGGCCCGGCGTCCGCGACCCAGATTCCGATCAGCGGCATGCTGATGCTCTCCATCGGGGTCGCCACACCTAACTACGCGTTCGATCGTATCCTCGAGACCGTCATCGGTGCCGCCGTTGCGATGCTCGTCAACGCCGCCATCGCTCCCCCGGTGCTCCTGGTTCCCGCCCACACCGCGGTCGGCCGGCTGCTTGAGCACTCGGCGGCGACCCTTGAACGCCTCTCGCTGACGCTCAGCCAGAAACAGGACGCCGCCGGCCTCGAGGCCCTGATGGTGCAGGCGCGTTCCCTGCGTTCGCTTGATGCCGCCGCTGCTGCTGCCATCGCCGCGGCAGCCGAGAGCCTCACCCTGAACCCCCGGCGGGGCAAACACCGCCGCATTTTGAAGGGGGATGCCGAGCTGCACGCCCGTCTGAGTGTGCTTGTACGTCGGCTGATCGGCATGTCACGGGCCGTGCACGACCACTACGACAGCAGCCTGCACCAGGAACCGATCGTGCGGGACCTCGCCAGGGAACTCAGCAAGGCGGCGCACGACCTGCGCCTACTGCATTCCACCGAGGGGGTGCTGTCTGCCCCGCCGCAGGACGACCAGCTTCCCGCGCTCACGGCGCCGCTGAGCGTTCCTCGGCCCCACCCCACCCACTGGGTCCTGATCGGGTCGTTGCTCGAGGACATGCGCCGGGTGCGCGAGGAGATCATCGGCGACGAGGACTGAGCGCACCACACCCTCATTTGCGATCACCCGGCACGCTGGACTAGGTTCAATCGGATGACCACCGAGACGGGCCCGGACGCCTACGCCCCCTTCGGGCTCCGCACCGATTCCGCCGCTCTCGGCCTGTCCGAGGTCACGGTTTCCAGTGCCCTCGGCACCGCGATCGGTCACTACCGCAGGGATTCGCCCAGTTCCCGTGCCACGATTTTCCTGCACGGCGCCGCCGGTTCCTGGACGACCTGGACGCCCCTGCTGCAGGAGGCGCAGCGCACCGGCATCCCCATCACCAACCCGATCCTGATTGATCTTCCCGGCTGGGGGGATGCTGTTCTCAGCGCCGCTCCGGAGGACGTCACCATCAATGCCGTCTGCGCGCTGGTCAAGGATTGCGCGGAGGAGCTCGGTTTCACCCAGTGGGATGTCATCGGCCACTCCATGGGCGGTTTCATCGCGCTGCACCTCGCCGCCACCTGGCCGCAGAGTGTCCTGTCTGTCGGTGTGATATCCGGCACCGGCGAATCCATTCTGAGGAGCGTTGAGCACCCGGTCCGCAGTTTCCGGGCGCTTCCCGCGTTCACCCTGCTCTGGCGGGCCATGGTGGTGCTGGCGGCACTTGGGCCGGTGGGTGCAGCTATCGTGCGCGCCGCCGGTGCGATCGGCGCCCTACCGCTGCTGGTGCGGCCGCTATTCCGCCACACCGGGCGGCTTGACCCGTCGGTGATTGCGGCGCTTGGCCGCGAACTGCGGCCGGCGTCCTTCAGTATCGCGGCTTCACTGGTGCGGAACTACGACCTCGATGACGTCTGGGCCCGCATCGACTGCCCGGTCAGGGCGCTGAACGGTGACCACGACGTTTTCTCGACCCCCGCCGACCTGATCCGCCTCGGCGTCAGTGTGCCGCACAGCACCATCACCGTTGTAGGCGATTGCGGGCATTTCGCCGCGGTGGAACGGCCGGCCGAGGTGCTGGTCGCCCTCGGTTACGCTGGGTAGGGCAGCACTAGTCTCCGCGCGGCTGGTCGAGCCAGGTGAGGGAGGCGAAGTCTTCCGCCGTGATGCCGAACCGCTTCGATTCGCTCGCGACCGCTGCTCGTGGCTCGAGCAGGTCAGCGCCCTCGCGCACGATGATGTCGATGCCGGCCGGTGACACAAGGGACTTGGAGAAACGCACCACCGCGATGGTGCCGGCGGCACTCAGGCCAGGCACACCCCAGTGGGTGGAGACCGCACGCAGCAGGCCCTTGCCTCGCCACCGAAAACCGTTGCCACGCCACCTGTCGACACCGAGCAGGTGTTTGGTCTCGCCGGAGGCGGTGACCCAGGACACGTCATCACTGAGGACGAGCGGGCTGGAACTGACCAGGCCGTAGGTGAACGCCGGGTCGGATCGCTCCCCGCGCAACCACATCGGGAAGTTGCTGGCGACGATGTTCCAGCGCCCTGGCAGGAGTTCGGCGAGCTGGTGTTCGTCCGGCGCGGTCAACATTCCCCTAACTTACCCGCCGAGACCCGTCGCAACCCGACACCGATCCGGCGGTTCGCAGCCGGGAGAATTCGGCGAGGAGCATACGGCCGGGAATGTTGGGCCACGGCGCCCTGGCCAAGTCAAGGGCCCGCCGGCTGCGCGGGTGGGGCATGGTGACCCTTATTATTGGCGGATGCCCAGCAAACCGGTGGCCTTGGCCCTGTCCACCCATCCGGGACCGGCGGTCGCGGTCACCCTGATCACCGTGATCCTCGGCGCGGGTGTCGGCTTGCCGCCGGAGCGGATCGTGCTGCTCGGTCTCGCCATGCTGGCCAACCAGGCCTCCGTTGGTTTATCCAACGACTGGATCGATGCTGAACGCGACAGGTTGGTTGGTCGCCGCGACAAACCGGTGGCCAGGGGGTGGATCTCCGTCCCAGCCGTCCGCCTGGCCGCGTGGTTGTCCGCCGCCGCTGCCGTCGCCCTGACCGTTCCGCTCGGCTGGGCCGCCGTTGCCGCGCAGGTGGTTTTTATCACCTCGGCCTGGTTATACAACGCCGGTCTCAAAAACACCGTCGCCTCCGTGGTCCCCTACATCGTCAGCTTTGGGGTGCTTCCGCTGCTGGTCACCCTCGCACTACCCCACCCCGCGGCGGCGGCATGGTGGGCCATGGCGGCTGGCGCTGCCCTCGGCATTGCCGCCCACTTCGCCAACGTGCTTCCCGACCTCGAAGACGACCACCGCACCGGGGTGCGCGGGCTCCCCCACCGCCTCGGCCGGCGGTCGGCGGGAATCGCCACCTACGGTGTCCTCGTCGCCGCGTCGCTGCTGGTTGTCGTCGGCCCGGCGTCCGCGCCGGGAGTGGCCGGCTGGATCGGGCTCGGCGCAACGGCAGCGATCGCGGTAGTTGGCATCACGCTGGTGCTGACCCGTCCACCCACACGCCTGTTGTTCCAGCTCATCATCCTGGCGGCCGTGGTGGATGTTGTCCTCCTCGCCCTCGCCGGGCGTGCAGTAGTGATCTAGCGGTCTGTTTCAGCAACGGCGGCTTTTTTCGGGTTCACAATCCCCACAGCCGACACAACTCCGCCGGCGATCAGCAGCGCTGCCGTGACGATAAGGCCGCGTTCGAAACCGCCGAGGCTCATCCGCTCTCCGATGATGACCCCGGCGAGCGCGATGGCGATCAACCCGGCGACCCGGCTGACGGCATTGTTCACCGCGGAACCGATGCCGGACTGCGCCTCGGAAATTGAGCCGAGGATCGCGGAGGTTAACGGAGCCACCGTGGCTGACAGGCCAACGCCGAACAGGATTACCCCGGGGAAGACCTGGGTCCAGTAGTTCACATCCTCCTGCGCCGTGAGCATCAGCAGGTAGCCGACCGCCGCGACAATGGGGCCAAGTGCCATAAACAGTCGTGGCCCGTACTTTCCAGAAAGTGTGCCGAAACGCGACGCGAGAAGGATGTTGAGAATGGTCATGGGCAGCAGGGCGAGGGCGGCGAGCGTCGCTGGGAAGTGCGCCACCTCCTGAAGGAACAGCACCACAACGAACCCGCCGATCGACAGCGCCCCATAGATGAGCGTGGTCGCGACGTTGCCAACCCAGAAGTTGCGCACCGTGAACAGGCCGAGCGGCATCAGCGGTTCCCTGGTGACCTTCTGATGCCAGAGAAACGCGCAGAACGAGACGATTCCCACCACCAACGGCCCCAGCACAACGGGGCTGCCCCAGCCGAAGTTCGACTGCTCGATGAGAGCGAATACCGGGCCGCCGAGGCCAACGACACAGAGCGCGGCGCCCAGGAAGTCAATTTTTACGCCGGCCACCCTTGAATCCTTCTGCCCAAGGGTGAACAGAAGCCAGAGGGTGACGGCGATGGGCACCACGTTGATGGCGAATACCCACCGCCAGCTGAGGTAGTCGACGAACAACCCACCGAGGAGCGGCCCGGCGAGGAACGCGCTGCTGGTCCACGCCGTCCACTGGCCGATCGCCATGGACTGCGCGGCGCCACGGAAGGACGTCATGATCAGCGCCAGCGAGCTGGGCACCAGCAGCGCCCCAGCGATGCCCTGCAGGCCGCGGGAGACGATCAGCAGTTCAGCGGTCGGCGCGAGGGCACAGAACAGCGAGGTGACACCGAACCCAATGAGCCCGATCCGGATGATCAGGATGCGTCCGAGCACATCGGACAGCGACCCGGCGAGGAGGATGAGGGAACCGAGGGTGATCAGGTACGCATCAACGACCCACTGCTGCACGCTGAGCCCGCCGCCGAGCTCGTCGACGATGGCCGGAAGTGCCACATTGATGACGCTGCCGTCGAGGAACGCGACGAACGAGGCCAGTACCGAGATGGTGAGCACAAGGCGCTGGTGGGAATGCATGTGCCCATTCAACACCCCGGCGATGACGACGGTGCGGCGTCACCGCATCTAGAGGGCCCCTATCGAGGTCACCCTCACTACCGCTATCCCCTGCTCGTCGGACTCCGCGAGATCAACGGTCGCACTGATGCCCCAGTCGTGGTCGCCGGCCGGGTCCGCAAAGATCTGGCGGACCTTCCATTCCTGGCGTCCCTCTTCGATGATGAGCATCGCCGAGCCGCGGGCGTCGGCGTGGGTGCCGATGTCGTTGTGCAGGTCGAAGTAGTCGTCGAGCGCGTCGGCCCAGGCGTCAGCGTCGAACCCCGCCGCCGCGTCCAGCTCGCCCAGCTCCTCGTATTTTTCGAGGGCTGCGAGCTGAACCCGGCGGAACATCTCGTTGCGGACCAGCACCCGGAAAGCGCGCGGGTTGCCGGTGACCCCGGGAGGGGTGGGAGGCAGCACCGGGGCGCCGGAGGCGTCCTCGGTCGGGTGGGTCAGTGCTTCCCATTCGTCGAGGAGGCTCGAGTCGACCTGGCGTACCAGTTCGCCGAGCCATTCGATGATGTCGAGCAAGTCTTCGGTTTTCGCCTCGTCCGGGATGGTCTGCCGTGCGGCCCGGTACGCGTCGGACAGGTAGCGCAGCACCAGTCCCTCGGAGCGGGCGAGCTTGTAGTAGCCGGTGTAGTCGGCGAAGGTCATCGCGCGTTCGAACATGTCGCGGACAACCGATTTGGGGTGCAACTCGAAGTCGGCGACCCAGGCCTGCGTTGCACTGTAGGTGCTGAATGCCTCGTCCAGCAGTTCTTGGAGTGGCTGCGGGTGCACGATCTGCTC
>JAODAO010000329.1 GCA_025463465.1 Glaciihabitans sp.
CGCCGCGATGATGACCCAGTGGGGTCGAACCGGGCGCGTCGCCGGGGAGTAGCCCGGATCAGGGCAGTCGGGCGATCAGTTCCAGGAGGGCGTCGTAGAACGCATCCACCTGCACGTCTTTGATGTAGTTCACGTTGCGCGGCAGGTCGGTGATCTGCCACCAGTCCGCCGCGAGCATCCCCATGGTCAGCTCGCTGCCGGTCTCCACTCTCGCGTTGATCAGGCGGCCGCTGAACAGCTCCGGATACAGGCAATACAACGGGACCACCGGTCCGTGCAGCGGGGCGCCGTCCCAGCCGTATTTGCCCAGGTCGAAAGTTTCGGAGAAGCTCAGCAGCGCGTCGACCACCTCGCCGCAGTGGTTGCCGAGCGCGGAGAAGCGGTCGAGTCGCTCGCGGGTGTTGCGCAGCTGGTGGGTAACGTCGAGCGGCAGCATCGTGAGTGGGATGCCGCTTTCCAGCACCACCGCTGCGGCGTGCGGGTCGACGTAGATGTTAAACTCGGCGGTGGGGGTGATGTTGCCGACCTCGAAGTAGGCCCCGGCCATCATCACCACCTCCCTGATATGACCCGCGATGTCGGGGGCCTCGATCAGCGCGACGGCGAGGGTGGTCATGTTGCACATCTGCAGGATGGTGACAGCGCCAGGATCAGCGGCGCGGAGCAGCCGGATGATCGCGGCGACCCCCGGTTCCTCCTCGGCCGCCTGAGCGGGGGCGGGGAGGTCGTACCCGTCCATTCCGGTGGCGCCGTGCACGTGGGCCGCGGTGACCAGGGGCCGCACCAGCGGGCGCGGGCAGCCGCGGAAGACGGGGATGCCGGTGCGGCCGGTCAGCTCGACGACCTGCAGGATGTTCCGCACGGTGTGGTCGAGGGTGGTGTTCCCGGCGCCGGCGACGATACCGAGCACATCGAACTCCTTCGGGCTGGCGAGGATCGCCATCAGGGCCACGGCCTGCTCCTGGCCGGGGTCGGTGATGATCAGGGTTGTGCGCATGTCACTCCTCCGGTGGCTCATGATCGATTCGGGTGATAAGGGCGGCGGCATCCGTCGGTTGCCGATGCCGCCGCCCTCACGCGTCCTGTTGGTGCCGTTAGGGCTTTGAGGTGCTGTTCACAACGATGGAGCCGTCGATGATGCCCTCCTGGAGGGTGGCTATCTCGTCGGCCAGGGTCGGGGCGACCTTGTCCTCGAAGTCGTGGAACGGCGAGATGGCGACGCCACCATTTTCGAGGGTTCCGACGTACTCGTCGTTGGTGAAGTCACCGGCCGCGTCGTCCTGGATGACTGTCGAGATCGACAGCGGCATGTTTCGGGCGATGGAGGTGAGGATCAGGTCGGAGTAGTCGGGCGCCATCAGATACATGTCGGCGTCGACCCCGAGCAGGGCGAGGTCGCCACCGGCGTCGCGCATGGCCTCGGCTGTGCCCTGGTAGATCGGGCCACCGACGGGAAGGATGATGTCTGCGCCCTGGTCGAGCATGGTCTGCGAGAGCACCTTGGCCGCGTTGATGTCGGTGAAGTTGCCGGTGAACTGGCCCTCCTGGGTGGCCAGGTCCCAGCCGATGACCTCGACGCTGGTTCCCTTGTCCTCGTTATAGCGGGCGACACCATCAGCGAAGCCATCCATGTAGAGCGTCACCGGTGGGATGTTGGCGCCGCCGAACGTGCCGACCTTGCCGGTTGTGGTGTAACTGGCGGCGGTGTAACCGACAAGGTAACCCGACTGCGAGGTGTCGAAGACGACGGCCTTGACGTTAGGAGCGTCGATCGAGTTGTCGTCGATCATGATGAAGTTGATGTCGGGGTTGGCTGCAGCGGATTCTTTCGTCGCTGCGGCGAGCAGGTAACCGGTCGCGACGATGACGGAGCAGCCCTGGTCGACGAGGCTGGCGATGTTCGGGGCGTAGTCGCTCTCGGAATCGGACTGCACCTCGATGTGGTCAACACCGAGTTCCTCAGCGGCGTCAGTGACTCCCTGCAGGCCAAGGGCGTTGAAGGAGTTGTCGTTGAATCCTCCCTCGTCCGAGACAATGCAGGGCAGGAAGTCCGATGCCGCATCGGCGTTGCTGCCGGAGCCATTGGTGCCGGCCGGGGCGGGTGCGGCGGCGCAGCTGACGAGCAGCATCGAAGCGGCGACGGCGAGCGCACCGGCGAAGACGCGACGTGGGCGGGCGAAATTCGTGGACATTGTTTCCTCCGTGTTGGTCAAAGGTAGAGCGGGCTGTGCTGCCTAGGGTGCTGGCGGTGCTGGCAGGGCACCGTGGGGACCGTGCAATGGACTGAGCGGGCGGGCGTGGGACGGATACGGAACGGCACCGGGGCGGTGGGCTACGCCCGCGTTGCGTGCTGAGAGCGCTGAGGGCGCCGGGGGCGCTGGCCACCCGGGTCACCTGGGGGTCTCCACCCACGCGTAGATCTCCCAGATATAGCCGTCGTGGTCAACAAAGTAGGCGGAGCGGGAGCCCCACTCGTAAACGCGTGGTTCACCCGAATCGCGAAGACCGCGGGCTCGCAATTCCGTATATAGCCGGTCGACGTCCTCGCCGGTTTCAAGTTCGATGGCGAGCATCAGCCGCCCCGTCGAGTCGGGCACCGGCTCTGCACCACCAACCTGCGATGGTGGACCGGTGCGGATGGTCAGCAGTACTTCGTCGGTGACGAAGTCGACACCGCCGTCGGTACGGCCACTCGCGGTGAAACCGAGGGCGGATAAGAATCCGGTGGTCGCGGCGAGGTCGCTGACAGATAGTTCGATGGCGGACATCCTGCTGATGCCGTCGAGGGCCGGCCGCACCCCCAACACAAATCCATCGGGGTCGACAACGACCGTTTCAACGGCTGTTCCCACCGTGTTTATGGTCAGTTGGAAGGGCCAGCCGGGGCCGGCCGGGTAGGTCTCCCCCACCGTTTCGGCGATGCTGTCGCGCGTCCATACCGCCAGGCGTGGGCCCTCGGTGAACACGAAGTCGGCGAACCGCACATTGCGCATCCGGCGCTCGAGGCCGAGCGTGTGGCTGTAGAAGTCGTCGGAGACGTCGACATCGCTGATCACCAGGCAGGCGTCGTTGATTCTCATGGGGTGGTCCTCTCTGGGGTGCTGGGGGATGTCGCAGGGTGAGTGGTGCCGGCAGCGCGGCGGTGGATCGCCCCAATGGCCGGCACATAAATACGGTTGGCAGCCCGGGCACTCTCGAATGCCGGAAGGTAGGCCGTGGCGAGTTCTCGGAATTCAGCCAGCACGGCGGTCTCGTCAACTCGGACGATGCGGCCATGGTCGACCACCAGTTCCCCGTCCACCCAGACCTCGGCGATGGAGCGGCCGTCCTCGCTGAAAACCAGTTGCCTGGCAGCATCGTTTAGCGGCGTGAAGTTGGAGGTGGCGGTGAGATCAAACACCACGAGGTCGGCACGTTTGCCCGGCTCCAATGAGCCGGTCTCCGCCGCCCGCCCGGTGGCCTCAGCCCCGCCGCGGGTCGCTGCCCACAGCACCTCGTCCGTGCTCGGCCAGGTTGCGAAGTCCGGATCGGTGAGGGTGTGCAGCAGCGCCGCCTGCTTGATCACGTCGAGCATCCGCAGCGAATCATTACTGGCGGTGCCGTCGGTACCAAGGGCGAGGGTCGCCCCGGCGTCCAGAAGTGCGCGCCAGCGCAGCAGCCCGGAGCCGAGTTTCAGGTTGGACAGTGGGTTATGCACGATGGTCGCCGACGAGGACCCAAGCAGGTGGATGTCGGCGTCGGTGAGCCAGATGGCGTGTGCAACGGTGAGCCGGTCGCTGAGCAGGCCAAGCTTGTCGAGGTGCTCAACGATGCTGGTGCCATAACGTTTCGCGCCGACGACGGCCTGCATTTTCGTTTCGAGCAGGTGGGTGTGCAGAACGGCACCGTGCGCCGCAGACAGGTCGTCAGCGGCGAGCAGCAGCTCATCGGTGCAGCGTTGCGGGGCGCTGGGGGCAACAACGTAGCGCAGCCGGTCGCCGGCTCGGCCGTGGTGCAACCGGAAAGCATCAGCACTGGCGTCGAGAAAAGAGCGAATGATGCTCGCGCTCGGGAGTAGTGCGGCCCGGCTGGCGGCGATATCACCCTTCTCCAGGAATTCGCTGGCGAACGGGAGCCGGTCGACGGGAGCGACGTCGACCACCCCGCCGGACACGTTCGCGCGGATCCCCAGCCTCTCGTAGGCGTCGAACACGGCGGCGAGCTGTGCGGGGCCCTGAACCGGCAGCTCGCCGACGTCGTCGAGCACGTTGGTGGTACCGCCGCGCAGTGCGTCCATGCCGGCGACCAGGGTGCGCAGATACACAAGCCGATCGGGCACCGGGGGAACCCCAAACAGCGGGTAAGTCTCCAGGGTCCACACCTCCAGCGGCATAGCCTCGCTTGTTCCGCGCAGCAGAGACTCCCATGAATGGGTGTGGGCATTGACCAGGCCGGGTACCAGCATCAGCTGGCGACCGTCGATGACCCGGCACTTTCCTCCCTCTGGCACGGCCAGGCCACCGTCAGAGCTGGCGGCCACCGCCACAATGCCGGCGCCGTCGACGAGCAGGTCGCCACGAAACGGGCGACTGCGGTGCTGGTCGTCCATGGTGATCAGCAGGGCATCCCGCCAGAGGGTCTGGGGTTGGTTCGTCATACCGTTGGTCCTTGGGTAGGTGGGCTGGTCGGCGCTTGGATTGGCGCGGTGCAGTAAAACGGCTCGCTAAAGGGCCGCGCGGGACGGGTACAGCTATTGCTCGATGTGGTCGCCGGGATGCCAGGAAGCGATGAGGACCGGGGTGCTGACGCCGACAAGTCCGAACGAACGGGGGATGCCGCTGCGCGGGTTTCCCCCTCGGTCATACGGCGGGTGGTGTGCCTGGATGCGAAGCATCAACGGGCAGAGCACTCCCCCGGTGCGGGGCTGCTACGAGATGAGGGTATAGACGGAGGCGTTGTGCGCCCCGCTGCGACGGCGCAGGCAGTGCCAGGGCAGGAATGCCGAAGCTGCGTGGTTGACCGTCATAAATCTCACGGTAGCCCCGTTGTGTAACAACCACGTTTCCAGCGTCGAACAAACGTGTTGTTTGTGGTCCGCTGACGATCAACCGGCCGATTTCGTTGGGCTAGTGGTTACCGGAACCACTGGCCACACTGGTGCTATGCCGAGAGACCCTCATATCCTGTCCGCGGTCGGGCTGGCGATTGCCCTGGCCATGTCGGTTACCGGTTGCGCGACATCTTCCGTCGACGCGGTGGGCCTGGTTGCGACATCCACCCAGCGTTGTGAGCCAACGATCACCCCAGCACCGCTACCTGACCCCACCGCTGGGATGACCGACGAGCAGAGTACGGCGTACTGGAACGCACTGGAGATCGCAGACACATGGTCGAACGACGCCGGAATCGTCATCGACGCGTTGCGGTCAGGCTTCCCCGACGATTACGCCACGGCACGCGTTCTGCAATCGGAGATGGCGTTTCAGGTCGGCTTCTTCGGTGAAGTTCCCGTAGGGGCGCTGGCCATCCTGGCCACGTCCACGGTGCCGTACTTCGTCGACGAGAACCTGGGTTTCACCGAGATCGGCATCGACGCGCTCAACACCGCCGTCGGAGAGATCACCAGCGATCTGGTGACCCCCGGCGCTGCCTGGAGCGTTGGACCGTTGCCTTTCGAGCGGACCATCCGTGTTGGTCTCGCGCTCGGTGAAAACAACGTCGCAGGACAGGACACCTGCCGGAGCATCGACCCCGACGCGATTGCCGTGGCCATCGGCGACCGGCTCGCCGAAGATGGGGTAGACACGTTCGGCTTCACCATCGACGTGTACACCTACTGGGGAAATGGGGTCGAATTCCAGTGAACCGCGACTCAAGCCGAACAGCCCCGGGTGCCACAGCTGCCCTCATTTGCATCCAGTGGCGTGTTTCTCCCCGGCGGCTGACGATCAACGGGCCGATTTCGTTGGTCTAGTGGTTATCGAATCCGCTGGCCACACTGGTGTTATGCCGAGACTTTCTCAAACCCTGCCCGTAATCGGAATGGCGATGCTGCTGGCCGCGACGATGGCGGGCTGCACGGCGCCACAAGTCGACGCACAAAGCCTGGTGGCGACATCCCCCGCTGAATGTGCACCAACGAACACGGCAACGCCCGAACCGGACCCCACCGAGGGAATGACCGAGGAGGAACGCCAGGCGTTCTACGACGAGATGATGGCGGCCAGTGCGTGGCAGGAGGATGCGGGTCACGTCATTGCGGCCGTCAAGGCTGCGGCCCCGGATGAGTTCGCCGAGGGCCGGATGCTCCCGCAGGAAACCGGCTTTCAGGTCAGCTTCGATGGCGCGGCACCGCCCGAGGCACTGGCGGCACTGACCGCAGCGACGGTGCCGTACAAAGTTGTCGAGAACGTCGGCTTCACCGAGACGGAGACCGGGCAACTGAGCGACACGTTGGGAACCCTGCTGCAGGACATCATTGAGCCTGGGCTGCAATGGTCCGCAGGCCTCGACCCGCAAGAGCGCGAGCTTGAGGTCGAGATCCTGCTCGGCGAGGACAACGAGGAAGGGCAGGCCCCCTGCCGCTCCGTTGACCCGGTCGCAGTGGCAGATGACCTGGCCGCGCGGTTCGCCGCAGACGGTGTCGACACATTCGGCTTCGACATTGTTGTCACCACAAACTGGGGAGAGATGTGGCCATAACCGCCGGCGCCCCAGGAACACTTCGATCTCGCGCTCTGAGTCCGCTCCCCGGTTGGCCCGGGCCGAACGCCACCGGGAGTCGGGCGGGCTGAGGGGCCGTCGAGGGCGGGCCGCTATCACGGTCGATGACGATCGGACAGGGCGAATCGTTGGTCTGGCCCTTTGCGGTGCGCTTCGTCAGACTGAGGCAATGCCGAGACAATCTCATACTGCCAGCGCTGCCAGCCTTGCTCTGCTTCTGATCGTGCTGGTCGCGGGCTGCGCGGCCCCCACCGCCGGGGCAGGGGCCTTGCCGGAAACATCCCCCAGCACCTGCGCACCGCCGAAATCGGCTGGCACGGAAACCGTTGACAACGGCCCGACCGAAGAGTCGTCAGCGTGGCAGCGAGACATGGTGGCACTGCAGAGTGAGATCTACTCCGCATACCCGAACGACTTCGCATATTCCGGCCTGATCTCCGCTTCGGAGGGTTTCACCATTGCATTCGCCGGTGACATCCCCGCAGGGGCTGAGGCAATGCTCGCCACCGCAACATCGCCGTACTCGGTGGAGACCAACGTCGGTTTCACCGAGGAGGACATGAACGAGCTGACGGGAACCATCGCCGAGGTTGTGCATCCGCTGTTCCCGGAATTGGGCGTCGAGGTGGGCGCCGAGCCCGCGGACCGGGTATTCGCCATCAACATCTCGATGGGTGGGAATTCCAGCGTTGAGCTGTGCGAATCCATTGTTTCGGCTGCGGTCGCCGACGCGGTCGCCACACAGCTGACGGCCGACGGTGTGGATTTCTTCGACTTCGGTTTTGAGGTCACCACCAGCTGGACGATGGTCGTGCCGGCGTAGCCCGCTGCCCTCGGACCATACCGGCGGCATGATGACGCAATGGGGTTGGGGCGATTGCACCGGGGAGCAAGAGGGACGTTCTAAACCGGGCGAATGCGATGCCTGTGTACGGGCGCTTAGTTCGCTGACGACCAGCTGGCCGATGAGGTTGGTCTGGTGGTTGTGGCACCCGTTTGCCACACTGGCTCTATGCCGAGACTTTCTCACACCCTGTCCACCGCCGGGCTGGCGTTTCTGCTGGCCGCCTCGGTCGCCGGCTGCGCTGCCCCGACAACTGACACCACGGGCTTGGTTGCGACATCCCCCGGCGCTTGCCGACCAACCATAGTGCCGACGGATACGCCCGACCCCACCGAGGGTATGACCGACGACGAACGCGAGACGTACTTCAACGAGTTCGAGGCGGGGAGTGTATGGCAGGCGAACGCCCACGAGATCATCGACGCGGTGCGCACCGGATTCCCTGACGACTTCGCCACCGCGCGCATGATGAACCCGGATGTTGGTTTCGAGGTCAGCTTCGCCGGGGCCGCCCCGGCAGCGGCGCTCGCCATCATCTCCACGGCAACGGTGCAGTACACCGTGGTGGAGAACGTCGGCTTTACGGAGCCCCAGTGGTACACGCTCACCACCGAGATGGCCGACGCCGCCGAGGACCTCGTGACCGGGTTGTCCTGGAGTGCCGGCATTGACCCCTATTCGATGAAAATGACGATCGACGTGTCACTGGGTGAGGACGACGAAGCCGGCCAGGCGACATGCCGTCGGATCGATCCTGCGGAGCTCGCTGATGCGATCAACACCAATCTTGCAACCGCTGGCGTCGACACCTACGGCTTCACGCTGGAGGTGACAACACGGTGGGGAGGTTACCGATTGGAGTAGCACGCGGCCTGAGCGTTCGGGTACTCATGACCACCGCTGCGGCCGGCGGCTGCGCTACGCCGGCGGGCGTCACCCCGTCGTCACGGACAACAGGACCCGTTCTCGCTTCAACGGGGATGCCGTTCAGTTAGGCCGAGCGCCACCAGGAGTCGGCCGGACTGACGGGTGACTGGCGCTTGTGCTCGGTGGCGGCGTAGCGGGCGATCAGTGCGTCTGCGACGGCAGCATCCACCTCGTTGCCCTCGAGGAAGTCGTCGATGTCGTTGTAGGTCAAGCCGAGGTTGGACTCGTCGGTCTGGCCGGGGTTGTCATCGAGCAGGTCGGCGGTGGGGGTCTTGAGGTAGCAGCTGGCCGGGGCCTCGAGATACTGCAGCACGGCACGACCCTGGCGCTTGGTCAGGCCGGACAGCGGCAGGATGTCTGCACCACCGTCGCCGAACTTGGTGAAGAAACCGGTGACGGCTTCGGCGGCGTGGTCGGTTCCGACAACGAGGTAGCCGTACTGGCCGGCGATCGCGTACTGGGCGATCATGCGAGAGCGGGCCTTGACGTTGCCCTTGTTGAAGTCGGTGATCTTCTCCTCCGTGGCCTCGAGGAACTCGGCGGCAAACCCGTCGACGGCTCCCTTGATGTCGAAGGTGACGGCGCGGTCGGGGCGGATGAAGTCCAGCGCGATGACGGCGTCTTCTTCGTCGGCCTGCACACCGTGTGGCAGGCGGACGGCGATGAACTCGGCCTCGACGCCCTCTTCCTGGAGTCCCTCAACGGCGAGTTGGCAGATTCGACCGGCGAGCGTGGAGTCCTGGCCGCCACTGATGCCGAGCACAAGGCCTTTGGCCCCGGTGGTCTTCAGGTAGTCGCGCAGGAAAGCGACACGACGCTCAACCTCCTGGGCGGGGTCGATGGTGGGGAGGACGCCCAAGTCCTCGATGATCCGTGACTGTTCTGCGCGCATGATCAACGGTAACCGGTACGGGCGGTAGCCGGGGCCCACTTCGGCGTTTGTTAGCGTGAGGTTATGGACGACGCCATACCCCTGCTGAAAACCATCGCCGCCGCACACGGCATGCAGCTGGGCCTCGGACCATACGGGCCATCGTTCTCGACCGCGGAGACTGACTACAACGTCGAGAAGAACGTCGCTGGCAGCTACGACTTCGTCGACTGGGAGCGCGGGAGCAGAACGGTTCGTGCCACGTTCTCAGCCCCGGAGTTCGCCGCCACAGCGATCCTGGTCTCCCTGATGGCGGCGCCGAGACGCAAGCTCGGCCTCCAGCCCCTTCGCCCCCTCCAGCCCGCCGACGGTTTCACCATGGAACGGTTGCCAACCGAGGTGCAACTCAGCTGGCCCGCCGGGTGGGCATCGTTCCGCGGGGGAATACGCCCGGCCGAGGATGCCATCCTCTTCAGCTGGCATGCGACCGCCGACACCGCGGATGTATGGGCGAGCAACCAGGACAGCATGGGCTTTCCCTTATTCGAGCGGGCCGAGTTCGCCACCACCGCCCGGGCGCAGGCCTGGGATGACTCAATGGCCCGCGGCACCGACCACGCGTGACGCCGCGGGAGCCGCTCCCAGCAAGCATGCCTGCCCCGGCTGGGAGGCCTTCATCGAAAACGGCGCCCGTCCCGCATAGTGCGGAACGGACGCCGTCCAGCGGTCGCAATAACGACCAGGGGGATGTCGGGGCTACGAGCCCGCGATGATTCCCTCGACCTTGGGAACCGTCTGCACGTTCAGCGTGCGATACAGCTCACCCTGCTGCTGTGACTCCAGCGCCGCGGGAGCACCGGTCAGCGGGTCGTTTCCGCCACCGGACTTCGGGAACGCGATGACGTCGCGGATCGAGTCGGTTTTGGCGAGCAGCGACACAACGCGGTCGAAGCCCATGGCGAATCCACCGTGTGGCGGGGCGCCGAACGCGAACGCGTCCAGCAGGAAGGCGAACTTCTCGCGGGCTTCCTCCTGGCTGATGCCCATCACCGCGAAAACTCGTTCCTGCAGCTCGCGGGTGTGGATGCGGATGCTGCCGCCGCCGATCTCGTTGCCGTTGCAGACGATGTCGTAGGCGTAGGAGAGGGCGTTCTCGGGGTCGGATTCGAAGGTGTCGAGGAACTCGGCCTTCGGCGAGGTGAACGCGTGGTGCACGGCGGTCCAGGCTCCGGAGCCCACGGCGACGTCACCGCTGGCGACGGCGTCTCCGGCCGGCTCGAACAGGGGGGCGTCGACGATCCAGGTGAACGCCCAGGCGTCCTTGTCAATCATGTCGAGGCGTGAGGCGATCTCGCCGCGCAGTGCGCCGAGCAGTCCGCGCGATGCCTTGACGGCGCCGGCGGCGAAGAAGATGCAGTCGCCGGGCTTCGCACCGGTGTGGGCGGCGAGGCCGGCCTTCTCGGCGTCGGACAGGTTCTTGGCGACGGGGCCGCGCATTTCGCCGTCTTCACCGATGAGCACGTAGGCGAGGCCCTTGGCGCCGCGCTGCTTCGCCCATTCCTGCCAGGCATCGAGGCCACGGCGGGGCTGGCTGGCACCGCCGGGCATCACAACCGCGCCGACGTAGGGGGCCTTGAAGATGGCGAAGTCGCCGCCGGCGAAGTAGTCGGTGCACTCGACGAGCTCGAGGCCGAAGCGCAGGTCGGGCTTGTCCGAACCGAAGCGACGCATCGCTTCCGCGTAGGTCATCCACGGCAGCGGGGAGGGAATCTGAACCCCGATGGTGCCCCACATGGCGCTGAGCACCTCTTCGGCGAGCTTGATAACGTCTTCCTGCTCGACGAAGCTCATCTCGACATCCAGCTGGGTGAATTCCGGCTGGCGGTCGGCGCGGAAGTCTTCGTCGCGGTAGCAGCGGGCGATCTGGAAGTACTTCTCGAAACCGCCGACCATCAGCAGCTGCTTGAACAGCTGCGGGCTCTGCGGCAGGGCGTAGAAGGCTCCGGGCTTCAGGCGTGCCGGCACCAGGAAGTCGCGGGCACCCTCGGGGGTGGAGCGGGTCAGCGTGGGGGTCTCGACCTCGATGAAGTCGTGGTCGACCAGCACGTTGCGCACGGCGGCGGACACCTTGGAGCGCAGCTTCAGCGGGTAGGCGGTGGACTCGCGGCGCAGGTCGAGGTAGCGGTGGGCCAGGCGGGCTTCCTCGCCGGGCTCGTCGTCGAGCTGGAACGGCAGCACGTCGCTGGCCGCCAGCACCTCGAGGTTCGTGACCTCGATCTCGACCTCGCCGGAGGCGATGGTGGTGTTCACGTTGCCGGCCGGGCGCTCGCGCACAATGCCGGTGATCTTGACGCAGGACTCGACGCGCAGGTTCTCGGTGGCCTCGACGAGGTCGTTGCGGAAGGTCGTCTGGGCGAAGCCCGAGGAGTCGCGGAGGTCGATGAAGGCGACCCCGCCGTGGTCGCGCAGGCGGGCCACCCAGCCGGAGAGGGTGACCTCGGAGCCGACGTCGGTGAGGCGCAACGCCGAGGCGT
>JAODAO010000342.1 GCA_025463465.1 Glaciihabitans sp.
AAGGTAGTCGATGCGCTGCAGGACGTCGTGTTCGTCATCGAAGCCGTCGAAACTGCCCGGGTCGGCGTTAACACTTGCGGCACGAAGACCAGAAGCTGCAAACGTTGACGCTGCCGCCCGGAATTCATCGGCGGAGCCATTCACGGGAACATGTTCGCACAAGCCGCGCAGGCCAACGAGGTCGACGGTGTCGAATCCCAAGGACTTCGACACGTCCAACGCCTGGGCCAGCTCGTAATGGCGAAGGCTGACCGTCGAGACTGTGAAAGGAGTGGAGTCCAAGCGGACCGTCATTGTTGAACCTCGTTAGCGATCATGAGGAGTGGAGAGTGGTGGATGCGGTGCTCCACACAACTGTTTGGCATCGACATTAGTTTCCGGCTCGCGAAAAGCACAGTAGAAAACCGGTCACGAAGCCGCCGGGCCGCACGGATCAATGTTGCGGGTCAACCACTCAGCCCCGATGCGGCCACCCCTGAAAGCGAGGCGCCGCGCTGTTCTTAGGGCGCGAGGATGCCGTCGAGCCACGCCTGCGCGGCCGGGGAACCCGCCGGGAGGGTGGCCCCGAATTCGCGTACGAAGCTGAGCGAGGCATCCCCCTTCAGCTCGTCCAGCACCGCGGCGACGTCGCCGGCGACCACGCTGTTATAGAGGGCGCGATGGCGGGCGGCGCGGTCGGTGAGGCTCTCACGGCCGGCGCGGGCACGGCGGTTGAGGTTCAGATACATCTGCAGTTGCAGGGCCATCGAGCGGTAGGCGTCTTCGAGGCGGCGGTGGCCGGATAGGGCGACGAGGGCGAGGTGGAAGCGGTAGCTGTCCTCGGTGGCGGTGGTTTCTGTGCCGGCGGCCGCGTTGGCCTCCATCACGGCGAGGGCATCGTGCAGGCGGTCGAGCCCGCCGGGGGTTGGGGCGGGAACCCCGAGGCGCACGGCCATCTCTTCGAGGGTGGCGCGCAGAGTGACGATCTCGTAGACGTCGTGCAGGGTCATTGGGGTGACGATCGCACCACGGCGTGGGACCAGCTGGATGAGGCCCTCGTTCTCGAGCACCTTCATCGCTTCACGCAGCGGTGGGCGGCTGACCGTAAGCAGCTCGGCGACACGGGTTTCCACGACCCGCTCCCCCGGGGCGAGCGTCCCGTTGAGGATAAGCGCGCGAAGGCCGTCGGTGGCGAGAGCCACGATTGAGGGCGGGTCGCCGATGCGGTAGCCGGTGCGGGGTCGGGCGGTGGCAGGTGGCATTGACGTCTCCGTTGACGTGAGGGCGGTCATGGCTAATTGTCTCCCGTGGTGTCGCCGGTTGTGGCGCGACCGATGGGCACCACGATGGGACGGCCGGTGCGGGAGTCGGTGATGACCTCGCAGTCGAGGTCGAAGACCTCGGCCATGGTTCGTGGGGTGACGACCTCGGTGGGTGTCCCGTCTGCGACGACGCGACCGGCGTGGATGGCGATGAGCCGGTCGGCGTAGCGGGCGGCCATGCTCAGGTCGTGCAGCACCATCACCACCGTGATGCCGTGGTCGCGGTGCAGCTCGGTGACGAGTTCGAGCACGTCGAGCTGGTGCACCACGTCGAGGAACGTCGTCGGCTCGTCCAGCAGCAGGATGTCGGTGCCCTGGGCCAGGGCCATCGCTATCCACGCGCGTTGGCGTTGCCCGCCGGAGAGGGAGTCGAGCTGGCGATCGGCGAACTCGGCCATGCCGGTGCGTTCGAGGGCGTCGTAGACCACGGCCTCGTCGCCCTGCGACCACTGGTCGTACCAGCGGCGGTGCGGGTCGCGCCCGCGAGAGACGAGGTCACCAACGGTCATCCCCTCGGGTGCCTGCGGTGACTGCGGAAGAATTCCGAGCTTCTTCGCGACCTCGCGGGTGGGGAGGGTGGAGATGGCAACACCGTCGAGCAGCACGGTGCCCGCGTCTGGTGATGCGAGGCGGCCGAGCAGGCGCAAAAGCGTGGACTTTCCGCAGCCGTTCGGGCCGATCACGGCGGTGATGCTGCCAGGTGCGATCTCCAGCGAGATGTCGTCGACGGCAGGCATCCCGCTGTATTTCACGGTCAGCCTGTCGGCCTGCAGCACCGGGGCGCTGTGCTGGGACCCGGCGATCGTAGGAATCGCCGTGCGGTTACCGGTAGTGGTGGATGGTGCTGATGCGTTTGTCATCGGCGGGCCTCCCGGCGGGTTCGGATGAGCAACCAGAGCAGAAACGGGGCGCCGATCAGCGCGGTGATGGCGCCGGCGGGCAGCTGGATCGGGGCGAGAACGGTGCGGGCGACGAGGTCGCTGCCGACAACGAGCAGCGCCCCGATAGCACCGGATGCCACGAGTGGCGGCCGGGATGCTCCGCTGGCCAGCCGGGCCAGGTGCGGGCAGACCAGCGCGACAAAACCGATCGGGCCGGCGGCCGCGGTGGTCGCCGAGGCGAGGATGACGGCGACGAGAAGCAGACCGCCCTGGGTGAGCACCATGGGCACACCGAGGCCGCGGGCGACGTCGTTGCCGAGGTCGATGGTGCCCAGTCGGGTGGACAGCGGAACCAGCACGGCACTGCTGACAACGATGACGGCGAGGAGGGCCCAGAGTTCGTTCCAGGAGCGGCCGTTGAGGCTGCCAGTGAGCCAGACGTTCGCGCGGGCGGCGTCGGTGATGCTGGCGGAAACCATCATCCAGGAGACCAGCCCGCCGAGGAGCGCGGAGACTCCCACCCCGATCAGGATGGGCTGAAGGCCGGACGTTCCGCGGCCGCGCATCAGAAGGAGTACAAGGGTGGAGGCGGCGAGGCCCCCGATCAGCGCTCCGGCGGGAACGCCGATGGCTTCGAGCATGCCGGAAACCTGGCCGCTGTTGCCGCCGAGGATGATCACGGCGACCGCGCCGACGCTGGCGCCGGCTGTCACACCGAGCAGGTCGGGGCTGGCGAGGGAGTTGCGGGCGGTGGTCTGCACAATCGCACCGGAGACGGCGAGGGCGATGCCGACGGCCAGGCCGATCAGCACCCGTGGGAGGCGGATGGTGATGATGACCAGTTCCTCACGGCGGGTCCCTCCGCCGGCGAGCACCTCGAGGACCCGGCCGGGGGTGATGGTGAAGTCGCCAATGCCGGCGGACACCACCGCGACGGCGAGGGCGACAATGCTCGCGACCAGCACCACCACCAGGTGGCGGGGGCGCCAGCGCATGCTTATGCGGCCGACGCGGATGGCGCGGGGGCGGGTGTGGACGGCGGTCACGAGCGGGCACCGCGCATTCGCATAACCAGGATCAAGAAGACGGGGGCGCCTACAACGCCGAGGACCACTCCGACGGGAAGTTCGGACGGGGAGACGATGACGCGGCCGATGACGTCAGCGACAACAACGAGGATGGCGCCGACGATCGCGCACTGCGGCAGCAACCAGCGG
The DNA here is from genome assembly GCA_025463465.1 of Glaciihabitans sp. Taxonomy (GTDB): domain Bacteria; phylum Actinomycetota; class Actinomycetes; order Actinomycetales; family Microbacteriaceae; genus Glaciihabitans. Next base: position 3,400 of record JAODAO010000342.1, read on the forward strand.
TGACCGGGGCCCGTGATGCGGCGCACCAGGTGGGGAACAATCAGGCCAACAAAACCGATGGATCCGCTCGCCGCGACGGCGCTGCCGACCAGCAGGGTCACCGCGAGTAGCCCGGTGAGGCGCGCAGGGGCGAGGCGACGCCCCATGGCGCGGGCCATGTCGTCGCCGAGGGCGAGGGCATCCAGGGTTGAGGCGTGGGCGAACGCGATGATGAGGCCAACGAGCAGGAACGGCAGCACCGGCAGCAGCACGGCGAGGTCGCGCCCTCCGGCGAGGGAGCCGACGCTCCAGAACCGGTAGAGGTCGAGGGTGGAGGTGTCGAGCAGCAGGATGATGCCGGTGATGGCCCCGAGGAACGCGGTGACAGCGGCACCGGCGAGTACGAGGGTGGCCGGGGAGGAATCCCGCCGGCCAGCGCCGAGCAGTCCGAACGCGGTGACGATGATCGCCGCGATGCCGGCGCCGGCGAAGGCGAACCAGAGGTAACCCGACGGGGTGGTCAGGCCGAGCACGGATATGGCGAGCACCACCGCGAGGGCGGCACCGGCGCCGACGCCGAGAAGGCCGGGGTCG
>JAODAO010000356.1 GCA_025463465.1 Glaciihabitans sp.
AGCTTCACGGAGTCCGAGACGCCGGGCGAGATTTTCGGCGAGAACGTATTCAACGCCATCGTGATGCAGAAGCGCCTGCCGAAGTCCGTCTACAAGTCGGTCATCGCCACCATCGAACACGGCGCCATGCTCGACCCGCTCGTCGCCGACGCCGTCGCCTCCGCGATGAAGGACTGGGCGATCGAAAAGGGTGCCACCCACTACGCCCACGTCTTCTACCCGCTGACGGGTCTCACCGCCGAGAAGCACGACAGCTTCCTCGAGCCCGTCGGCGACGGATCCGCCCTCGCCGAGTTCGCCGGCAAAACCCTCACCCAGGGTGAGCCCGACGCATCCAGCTTCCCCAACGGTGGCCTGCGCAACACGTTCGAGGCCCGTGGTTACACCGGCTGGGACGTCACCAGCCCGGCCTACGTCCTCGAAAATCCGAACGGCAACACCCTCTGCATCCCCACCGTGTTCGTCTCGATGACCGGTGAGGCCCTCGACCACAAAACACCGCTGCTGCGTTCCCAGCAGGCCATGGGCGAGCACGCCGAGCGCATCCTCCGCCTGTTCGGCCACGAAAAGCCCGCCAAGGTGGTCTCCTTCTGCGGTCCGGAGCAGGAGTACTTCCTGGTCGACCGCCACTTCTTCCTCGCCCGCCCCGACCTGCTGAACTCCGGCCGCACCCTGTTCGGCGCCAAGCCGCCCAAGGGCCAGGAGTTCGACGACCACTACTTCGGGGCCATCCCCGAGCGTGTGCTCGGTTTTATGATGGACACCGAGCGTGAGCTGTTCAAACTCGGCATCCCCGCCAAGACCCGCCACAACGAGGTCGCCCCCGGCCAGTTCGAGATCGCTCCCATGTTCGAGCGGGCGAACATCGCCGCCCACCACCAGCAGCTGCTGATGACGACCTTCAAAACCATCGCCAAAAAGCACGGCATGGAGATCCTCTTCCACGAGAAGCCGTTCCAGGGTGTTAACGGTTCAGGCAAACACGTCAACTTCTCGCTTGGCAACAACGAGCTCGGCAGCCTGCTGGTCCCCGGTGACAACCCGCACGACAACGCCCAGTTCCTCGTCTTCTGTGCTGCGGTCATCCGCGCCGTGCACAAGTACGCCGGCCTGCTGCGCGCCTCCGTCGCCTCGGCCACCAACGACCACCGCCTCGGCGCCAACGAGGCTCCCCCGGCGATCATCTCCATCTTCCTCGGCGACCAGCTCGCCGATGTCTTCGAGCAGATCGCCGTTGGCCCCGCCACCTCGTCCAAGGGCAAGGGCAAGATGCAGATCGGCGTCGACACGCTGCCGATCCTGCCGACAGACCCGGGTGACCGCAACCGCACCAGCCCGTTCGCCTTCACCGGCAACCGGTTCGAGTTCCGTGCCCCGGGATCGCTGCAGAGCGTATCCAGCCCCATGGTGACGATCAACACGATCATGGCCGACTCCCTCGACTTCGCCGCCACCACGCTGGAAGACGCCGTTGCCGCAGGCACCGACTTCAACGAGGCCGTGCAGGCGTTGCTGACCGAGATCATCACCGAGCACGGCGCCGTGGTGTTCAACGGCGACGGCTACGCCGACGCGTGGCCGATCGAGGCCGAAAAGCGTGGGCTCGCCAACCTGAAGACCACCCTCGACGCCCTGCCCGAGCTCATCACCGAGCCCGCCATTGCCCTGTTCGAGAAGTACAAGGTCTTCAACGACCGCGAGATGCACTCCCGCTACGAGATCGGGCTCGAGCAGTACGCACTGACGATCGGTGTCGAGGCTCGCCTGACGCTCGAGATCGGTGCGACGTCCATCCTGCCGGCCGCCGTTCGCCACCAGACCGAACTCGCCGTCAACATCGGCGCCCTGAAGGCCGCCGGTGTGGAGGCCGACACCGCCTCACTCGAGGAGGTCACCGCGCCCCTGACCGAGCTGCGCAGCGCGCTGGCCACCCTCAAGGACGCTCTGGCATTCCACGCCGGCGACTCGGCGCTCGAGGAGGCCGAACACGCCAGGAAGGCGCTGCTGCCGGCCATGTCCGCGGTTCGTCTGGCCGCCGACGAGCTCGAGACCATCGTCGCTGACGACCTCTGGCCGCTGCCGACGTACCAGGAAATGATGTTCATCCTGTAACACGAACTCACCTAAGGAAGTGGCCAGGGGGATGTTGTCCCGCTGGCCACTTTTTTTCGCCCCGCACCGCGATTGGGTGGCCATCAAGGAACCGGTTCTTCTACCCCCTTGACTACCCCGCGGTCAACCCTTCTGGCACGATGCGCGGTATCCCGCCGGTCGCTAATAGCGTGTGTACCTCACGGGTGAAATCAGGAGGGGATCCGATGGCCATTCATTCTCTTTTTCCCCGGGCAGAGTCCGACCTCCAGGTGGTCGCTCTGACAATCACCAGTTGGGTTGTGCGCGACCGACGCACGCCTGTGGGTGACCCGCAGCCGATCCTCGGTCACATCGACCTCTGTCGAGGTCGCTACGAGGTCCTCCAGCTCGGCGACCCGTTGGTCTTCGCCACCGCGGGCACCCTCGCCGAGGCGACCGCGCAGTTCACCATTCCCGCCGTCCTCACCGACGACCACAACGGCATCCCCGCACCACTACGCCAACGCCTGCACCGGGCCTCCGCGTAGAGCGCTGAGCGACGCAGCGGCGCATTATCAGCGCCCCTGACTGTTTCTCAGTACCGGTCATCGTCCGTCCATCCCCAGGAGTATGCTCTCAAAGGCTTGACTCCGGGGGACGGATACACAGTGACGAATAGCACACAGCAGGCGGCAGCGGACATCCAGCACGCCACCATTGGCGACGCCCCCGTCAAGCGCGTCGCCCGGCAAGACATCCAGGGCCTGCGTGCCCTGGCCGTCCTCGCCGTTGTCGCCCATCACCTGCTCGGCTGGCCGTCCGGCGGCTTCATCGGCGTCGACATCTTTTTTGTGGTCTCCGGCTTCCTCATCACGGACCTGATCCTGCGTGAGAGGGAGACAACCGGTTCGTTCTCGCTTCCCCGCTTCTACGCCAAGCGCATCAGGAGGATCGCTCCCAACGCGATCGCGGTGATCCTCGCCGTTGTAGCCGGCGGATACTTCCTGTTCAACGCCGCCCGGCAGCAGGCCACCATCTGGGACGCCGTCTACTCGTTCTTCTTCGCCGCCAACTGGCGCTTCGCCGACATCGGCACCGACTACTTCCACGCCACCGACGCCACCTCACCACTTCAGCACTTCTGGTCGCTCGGGGTTGAGGAACAGTTCTACCTGCTCTGGCCCATCCTGCTGATCATTATCTTCGCGGTGGCCGCCAGCGTCCTCGGCACCACCCGCTCCGCGCGCCTCGTCGCGGGAGTGGTGATGACGGTTCTCGTTGTGGCATCGTTCTACTACGCCGTCCAGGCCAGCGCCGCCAACCCAACGGTTGCGTACTTCTCGTCGTTCACCCGAGCGTGGGAGATCGGGGTCGGCGCCGTCCTCGCCACCGCTGCCCCGCTATTTGCCCGGCTGCCCACCGCTGCCCGTTTTGTCGCCGGCTGGCTGGGTCTCGTCACCCTGCTCGCCTCCATGGCACTGGTCGACGACACCCTCGCCTTCCCCGGCCCCTGGGCTGCGCTGCCTGTCGCCGCCACCGCGGTGGTCATCGCCGCCGGCATCGGTGGCCCGCAGCGCTACCTGTTCCCGCTGGTGAACCCGGTCAGCTCGTTCATCGGCAACATCTCGTACTCGCTCTACCTCTGGCACTTCCCGATCATCGTGTTCGCCCTGCTGATCGTGCCGTTCCCCGACCTCGGCGCGAGCATCTTCATCGTCGGAATGATCGTCGCCGTTTCCATCACGTTCTACTTCCTGGTTGAACAGCCGTTCCACCGCTCCCCCCTGTTCGTCTCGTTCCGGGGCCGGGCGGAGGACCGCCAGCGCGCCTGGCAGGACTGGCGGGACCGCTTCGGCGCCCACTTTATGATCTCGACCGTCGGTATCGCCGCGATCGTTGTCGCCGTGACCTTCGTGGTGGCGCCGGTGGTCAGCAGCAGCGGTGGCAGGAACATCCCCCTGGCCGGCACGGAATCCGGTGAAGACCCGGGGCTGGCCATCCAGGCGGAACTCGCCAGCGCCCTCGCCTCCACGGCGTGGCCAACGGACCTGTCGCCGTCGCTCGACGATTCCATCTCGCTTGGCTCGCGCAACAATCCCGCCGCCGATTGTTACAACATCGGTGATACCCCCAGCTTCGATCGTTGCACCTGGGGCAGCGACAGTGCCCCGAACCACGCGTACCTGGTCGGGGATTCCATCGCGATGGCCTACGCGCCCGCGTTCAAAGCCATCGCCGAGGCCAGCGACGGTCAATGGAAGATCACGACCATCGGCCTCTACGGCTGCCGGTTCACCAGCGCGGACATCGTGAACGAGGGCGCCGGAGTGATGGAGGCCTGTCCGCAGCGGAAGGCCGACGTCGCCGCCCACATCGCCTCGGACACCCCGCAGCTGGTGGTTGTCGCGAATGCCTTTACCCTCGGCCACTCCAGCGACGGAACCGACTACGGCGTCAGCGGCCTGGTCAGCTCAATGTTTGAGGAGACGGCGAAATACAACGCCGCCGGCCACCTGCTGTATCTCGCTCCCCCGCCCGTGGGAGCGGACCTGGGCCAGTGCTACTCGCAGATTTCCAACCCACAGGGTTGCACGGTAAGCGTCTCCGACGAATGGGACCGGTTCGCCGAGGCGACAGCGGCGGCGGCGGCAACCGGAGACCACTTCATCAGTGCGCTGCCGTTCACCTGCGTAGATGGAGAATGCCCCGCCTTCGCCGGGACCGTCCCCGCCAAATACGACTCGGTGCACATCACCCCGGCGTTCGCCCTGCTCATCGCCCCGGCGCTCCGGCAGGCGATGGTCGCCGCCGGGCTGATGTAGGGCGGCGCAACCGTTACAGCTGAGGCAGGATCTCGTCCTTAACCTTTTTGCGCAGCACCTTGCCGAGCAGCGACTTGGGGGTCTCGGTCATCTGCACGATGCGCTTCGGTACCTTGTAGGCGGCGAGATGCTCGCGGCAGTGCGCGCGCAGTTCCGCCTCGTCGAGGGTGACGCCGGGGGCAAGCTCGACGGCGGCGACGACGATCTCCCCACCGGTGTCGGAGACCTTGCCGAAGACCGCGGCATCCACCACGTCGGAATGCAGGCGCAGCACGTTTTCCACCTCGGACGGGGACACGTTGAACCCTCCGGTGATGATGAGTTCCTTGGCGCGGTCGACGATGGTGGTGAAACCGTCCTCATCGACGGTAACGACGTCGCCGGTGCGTAGCCAGCCGTCGGCGGTCAGGGTCTTAGCGGTCTCCTCGGGGTTGTTCCAATAGCCCTGGAACACCTGCGGCCCCTTCAGCAGCAGCTCGCCGGGCTGTCCCTGAACGACCTCCACGGTGGGGTCGTCGAGGTCAACGACCTTCATCAGGGTCGACGGGAATGGCACACCGATCGTGCCGGTGCGGCGGGTGGAGTGGAACGGGTTACCGAGGGCGACCGGAGAGGACTCGGTCATCCCGTACCCCTCGACGAGGAGGCCGCCGGAAACGGACTCCCAGAGTTCCACAACGTGGTCGGGCAGGTTCATCGCCCCCGAGATGCAGTACTTGCACGACCTCAGCGAGATGCCCCGCTCCTTCGCCCGCAGGGCGGTGCGCTCGTAGATCGGCGGGACCGCGCAGTAGACGGTGGCCGGCGACTTTTTCATCGCGTCGAGCACCAGGTCAGGGTCGAACTTGGGGAACAGCACCAGCATCGCCTGTTTCCGTACGCCGTAGGTCAGGTACAGCGTCATCCCGTAGGCGTGGAACATCGGCAGGATGGCGTAGAAGATCTCCTTGCGCAGCTGTGCGCCCTCCATCCACGCTTCGCCCTGCAGGGCGTTCGAATACAGGTTGAAGTGCGTCAGCATTACCCCCTTGGCGGTACCGGTGGTGCCGGAGGTGTACTGGATGGCGGCCAGGTCATTGACGGAGGGGCGCGGGTGCTCGGCGCTGATGGCGCCGTGGCCGAGCAGCTTCTTCCAGGGGATGGTGTCGGGGGCCGGACCGGTGAGGGTGGCGCGGGTTGCCTTCAGGCTCTTGATTGGCAGGGAGAGGGCGAGTCGTTTGATGGTGGGGAACGCGGCAAGCAGGTTCACCGACACGATGTGGTCGATCTCGACGTCGGCGGGGAAGGAGCGGACGTGTGCGACGACCTTGTCCCAGGCGATGACGACGCGGGCCTGGTGATCCTCGAACTGGTGACGCAGCTCCCGCGAGGTGTAAAGCGGATTGTGTTCGACGGCGATTGCGCCGAGTCGCAGTACGGCGTAGAAGGCGACAACGTGCTGGGGACAGTTGGGCAGGATGAGTGCGACCCGGTCCCCCGCCCGCACACCGAGCTGGCGCAGGCCCTCGGCAGCACGGTCGATCTGGTCGCCGAGGTCGGTGTATGACGTGCGACGGCCGAAGAATTCCATCGCGGGGGCCGAGCCGGCTTCCGCCACGGACCTCTCCAGCATGGCCACCAGCGATTCGGTGGGAAGTTCGATCTCGGCGGGCACGCCCGGCTGGTAGTTGGCCACCCAGGGCTGCTGGTCAGTGTTCGACATACCCACATCCTGCCGTACTGCCCGAGACGTTGCGGAAACCAGCGCCGCGTCTCACTCTTTCCGACCGGCCGCGCCCGGACTAGCGTCGGAGTATGCGAATAGATAACAAGGAGGGCATCCGCATCCTGCAGCTCGACCCGGAGGGCCCGGTGATTTCCTCCGCCCAGAACACCTCCGACCTCATCGGCAATGCCTGGATGGAGCACGTGGATGTCATCGGCATCCCGGTGGCGCGGCTGGATCCGAAATTCTTCCGGCTCGACTCGCTCTTCGCCGGGGAGATCATCCAGAAGGCGGTCAACTACGGGGTGAAGCTCGCGGTCATTGGCGACATCAGCCGGTTCGAGTCCTCCAGCGACGCGTTCCGAGCGTTCGTCGGAGAGTCCAACCGTGGCGAACACGTATGGTTCGTGCCAACCGAGAATGGTCTCGACGAGAAACTGTAGCCGCAGAGACTGGCCGAGCGGCAGGCCAACGCCTCGGTAGAGACATCCACCAGCCGGGCTGAGAATGCGCATCCCGGGGACGAGTCGACTGGCCGGTAGGGCGGTTCCGCGCGGAAATGCCGTGATGGTGACATGCCCCAGGGGAGCCGATTTCGCGCTCCCGCGTCGCACATTCGGTGAGGTGTATACGGGCAAATACACTGTTCTCACAGGCGTTCGGCCAAGATGTTGGCGAATAGGCGTTACCGTTGTACTATGACGTCCCTTGATACAACCGCGCCCAGCGAGCCAGACACCGTTTCTGATACAAAGCCCTTTTCCGAACTCGGGCTCAGTGACGCTGTCCTGAAAGCTCTGAAGGATGTCGGCTACGAGACTCCGTCTGCCATCCAGGCCGCGACAATTCCCCCACTGCTGGAGGGTCGCGACGTAGTCGGTCTGGCCCAGACCGGTACCGGTAAGACCGCAGCGTTCGCGCTGCCGATTCTCTCGCGCCTCGACCTGACGCAGAAGAACCCCCAGGCCCTCGTCCTCGCACCGACCCGTGAGCTCGCGCTCCAGGTCTGCGAGGCCTTCGAAAAGTACGCCGCCCACATGCGCGGTGTGCACGTACTGCCCGTTTACGGTGGACAGGCCTACGGCGTTCAGCTGTCGGCGCTGCGCCGTGGTGTGCACGTTGTTGTCGGTACTCCCGGCCGCATCATGGACCACCTCGAAAAGGGCACCCTCGACCTCTCCGAGCTCAAGTACCTGGTGCTCGACGAGGCCGACGAAATGCTCAAGATGGGCTTCGCCGAGGATGTCGAGACGATTCTCGCCGACACCCCGGACGACAAGCAGGTCGCGCTGTTCTCGGCGACCATGCCTCCCCAGATCCGTCGCATCTCCAAGAAGTACCTGAACGATCCGGAAGAGATCACGGTC
>JAODAO010000361.1 GCA_025463465.1 Glaciihabitans sp.
GGAAACCGTGACCGTCAGCATGTCGAGGGTGCCCTCGGTCGGGTAGGTCGTTTCATCGGGAATCTCAATGAGGGGAACGGACTTGCCCTCAACCGTGACGTCGCTGAGGGTGTCAAAAACCGGTCCGGGCTTCTCGATCACGTACGGCGCGGGGATATACGCGACAACCGCAATCCCCACCAGAGCGACGCCGAGAACGGTCCAGCCGATGCGTCCGCGCCGGCGTGACCGGGGCGGCAGGTCGGGAGTCGTATCGGTGAAAAGTGACACGAAGATCCTTAGAACGAGCGGGCTGAGAGGATTGTTCGCCACGGGCGCACATCGGAAGCACTCAGCCTAGGCCAAAACACAGGCCGGAGGACCGTGCAGCGGCTAGCGTAGTTCGTATGGCTGATGATTCGCGGCAAGAACCGGAAGACGAGTTCCGAGACATGCTGCGCGAGTTTCTCGCGGGCAATACCAACATCGATCCGGCGAAGCTGGCGAGCGCTGCAGGACTTCCGAACGATCCAGAAGTTGTCGCCCAGCTGATTGCCCAGCTGCAGAGCGCAATGCAGTCGAGTGGTGACGGCGTCAACTGGGATCTCGCGCTTGAACAGGCCACCGGCCTCGCCTCCCGTTCGAGCGTTGTCTCCCTTCCCGCCGAACGGTCGCAGCTTGAGCAGGCATTCCACGTTGCAGCGCTCTGGTTGGACGAGGCGACGTTCCTCTCCGAGCTGTCCACCACCCCCCGCCTGATGAGCAGGTCCGAATGGGTCGCCGCGACCATGGCCGTCTGGAGCCAGTTGGCGGAACCCGTGGCGACGTCCATCGCCAACTCTCTCGCAGACGTCCTCACCGACCACGCGCCGGAAGAGATGAGCGGCATGATGGATGGCGCGAGCAAGCTCATGCGCAATGTCGGCGGAACCCTGTTCGCGATGCAGCTCGGCCAGGTTGTCGGTCAGCTCTCCACCGAGGTTGTCTCGGGTGGTGATGTCGGAATTCCCCTTCTCGACGACCAGCAGGCCGCCCTTCTCCCCCAAAACGTTGCCGACTTCGGCTCGGGACTCGACATTCCCATCGACCAGGTCCAGCTCTACCTCGCCGTTCGCGAGTTGGCTCATGCCCGGCTGTTCCGTCACGCGAAGTGGCTGCGGCTGCAGTTGCTGTCGTCGATCACCGATTTCGCCCGCGGCATCCACATTGACACGGAGCGGTTGGAAGCGCTGGCCGAGGACTTCGACCCGGCGAACCCCGAAGAGCTCCGTGATGCGATGACCAGCGGCGCGCTGATTCCTCCGAAGTCCGACGACCAGCTGGTCGCCCTCGCCAGACTCGAGACGATGCTGGCATTGATCGAAGGCTGGGTGGATGTTGTCACCGCCGACGCCAGCGCCCGGTTGCCCCGGGTTGATGCCCTCGCTGAGACGGTCAAACGCCGTCGCGCGTCCGGCGGGCCCGCCGAATCGGCGTTCGCCACTCTCGTTGGCCTGGAGTTGCGCCCGAGGCGGCTTCGGGAGGCAGCGCAGATGTGGCGCGCTGTCACCGACGCCGTTGGCGCGGAGAAGCGTGACGAGTTGTGGTCTCAGCCCGACCTGATTCCCACCAGCGCCGACGTTGATGACCCGAGTGCCCTGATCGCCCGAATCACCGGTGTCACGGTACTCGACGAGATGGACCAGGCGCTCGAGGACTTACTGAACGACGACACCCCGAATCGCCCCCACGAGGACAACTAACCTCTCACGCGCTTCACCGCTTTACGGGTCGGCTCGATTCGGGTCGGCCCGATGTGGGTCGGCCCGGGTTGGATCAAAAGCCCGATTAGTTATCCACAGCCCCGATCGTGACGGGCCTGGATAGCCAGTATTGCCCCATGGTTCTCAAATTGGACGCTCGTGTTCCCATGGTGTGGCGTACCCCGGTTTCACTGCAGTTTGGAATCGATCCTGTCTGGGTGGTGATGAACCAGGTCACCCGGGCGGAGGAGCACATGATCTCCGCGCTGGGAGCCGGGATCAGCCGCTCCGGTCTGAGCATGGTGGGCATCTCCCAGGGCGGGACGGAAGAAGACGTTGAAGGTCTCATCGAGACCCTGCACAGTGTCCTCCTCCCGGAGACCCGTGACGCTCCGGTGCCACCGCTGAAACGGATAGATGTGATAGGCAGCGGGGTTACGGCCCGCAGGCTCGCCACCGTGCTTGCCGCCTCCGAACGTCGGAGCATCCGTTATCACCGCTCGCTCGGCACCATGGATCCGCACGACCCACTCCGAGAACGGGGAACGCGCCCCTGCGATGTGGCCGTTCTCGTTGGCCACTTCGTCCTGCATCCCGCCATGCTGTCGCACTGGCTGAGACTGGACATCCCCCACCTGCCCGTGATCTTTGGCGACGGCGCCGTGACGATCGGCCCGTTCATCGAACCGGGAGCCGGACCCTGCCTGTATTGCCTGGAACGGAACCGCACCGACGCAGACTCAAGCTGGCCGGCCATCGCCTCGCAGCTGTGGGAACGCGACAGCGGGTCGGAGACAGCGATGACGTCGGCGGAAGTGGTGGCCATTGCGGCCCGCCTGGTCCTGTCGCGTCTTACCGATGGTCCCGCTGAGGTCGCGGTCGCGCTTCGCCTCGACGCATTCACCGGGCTCATCACCTCAAGGGTGGAGAACCCAAACCCGGCCTGCGGGTGCCGGGATGTTGCTAACGCAGTTCACTCAGGAACCGGCTTGCCTGCCGTGCCTGCCCCCGGTGTACACCCTCTGCAGCCCACGACACCGACAGTTTCAACCGCGCTCGTGTGACGCCGACGTAGAAGAGACGGCGTTCTTCGTCGATTGCCTCAAGTCCTTTGGCGTAGGAGATCGGGAGGAGTCCCTCCGATGCTCCTGCGATGTAGACGCTGTCCCACTCCAGGCCCTTCGCGCTGTGCAGGGTTGCCAGGGTGACGGCTGACATTGTCGGTTCGTGCTGTCCGGCCTGCCGCTCCAGAAGGTCGGTGACAAAGTCTTTGAGCAGTGTGCCGGCCGGGGCTTCCTCTGCGAGCCCCATGAGGGCGTTCAGCGATTCCCAGCGGTCCCGTACCGCGCCGCGGGTGGGCGGTGGCTCCTGGGTCCAACCCAGCGACCGAAGAACGTCGCTCACTGTTTTGAACAACGGCTCCCCCACGATCGAGATCGAGGCGCCCTTGATCATCATGATCGCCTCCTTCACCTCACGGAGGTCGAAGAACCGGGTGGAACCCCGCAACACGTACGGAACGTTGGCGTCGTTGAGCGCCGCTTCGAGAGCGGCAGCCTGCACGTTGATGCGATACAGGATCGCGATGTCCTCCGGCTTGGCCCCCTCGGCGATTTCCGCTGCTATCGACTGCGCGATGGCGCGTGCCTCGCGGGAATCGTTCGGGTAGACGGCCGTCGCCGGAACGGGCCCACGAGCGGCCTCGGGTGCCGCGTGCAGGTTGAGGGCGCCGGCCCGGCCACGCATCAGGCGGTTGGCGGCATCGATGATGGCGGGTGTGGAACGGTAGTTCTGTTCGAGCCGGACCACCACGGAATTCTCGTGAGCGCCGGCGAAACCCAGCAGGTACTGCGGGGACGCGCCCGCGAACGAATAAATCGTCTGGCTGGCATCGCCGACCACACACACGTCGTCGCGTTCCCCCAGCCACAGGTTAAGCAGCTCATGCTGCAGCGGCGAAACGTCCTGGTATTCGTCGACCACAAAAAAGCGGTACTGCTCGCGCACCTGCTGGGCGACGCGTGGCTCAGACTCGATCATGCCGGCCGTGGCCAGCAGGACATCCTCGAAGTCCAGCTGCCGGCGTTCGTCTTTCACCGTCTCGTAAGCGCGCTGGAGGTCGACCGCTTTCTCGACGGTGAGTGTGGGTGGCAACCCGCGGCTGTGGGCGGCCTGGGCGTACTGCTCGATGCTGAGCCGGGACACTTTGCGCCATTCGATCTCCGCTGCCGTGTCGCGCAATGTTGCGGTGTCGAGCTTCAGTCCGACCGTTTCGGCGGCATGGGCCAACAGTCGTCCCTTGCTGTCAAGAAGCCGGGGCATGGTGCCGCCGATGACCTGCGGCCAGAAGAAGTTCAGCTGGGACAGCGCCGAGGCGTGAAAAGTACGGGCGGCCACCGCCCCGGCGCCGAGCGCGCGAAGCCGTGACCGCAGTTCGGCGGCGGATCGGGTGGTGAAGGTCAGCGCCATAACCCGCCCGGGTGAATACACACCAGTGGCGACACCGTAGGCGATGCGATGGGTGATGGCGCGGGTTTTACCGGTCCCGGCGCCTGCCAGCAGGCAGACCGGGCCGAGCAGTGACTCCGCAGCGATTCTCTGCTGGTCGTCGAGCCCCGCGAGGAGGTCCTCGGGAGAGGTCACAGCTGTCCGTCGTTGATGGGGCCGCCGAACCATTCGTCGATGATGGCGCGGGCGATGGAGGTCGGTCCAGGCAACAGGATGTCGCCGAGGGAAGCGGCGAGCTCCTCACGGCTGAACCAACGCAGGTCCAGGATCTCGGCGCCGTCGGGGATGGCGGCGTTCACAACCGATGGATCCAGCCTGGCGGTGAAACCCAGCATCAGCGACGCGGGGAACGGCCACGGCTGGCTGCCAAGGTAAACCGGATCGATCACGTGCAGCCCGGACTCCTCGAATACCTCGCGGATGACGGCTGCCTCGAGCGACTCCCCCGGTTCCACGAAGCCGGCGAGCAACGAGTACCGGTTACTCTCCCACAGGGCGTTGGAGCCCAGGAGGATCCGATCGTCCGCGTCGATGACACCACAGATGATGGCGGCGTCGGTGCGGGGGAAAACCTCGGTGTTCGATACGGGATCCCGACGGACCCAGCCACCCTTCGCCACGATGGTGGGAGCTCCGGTTCGCGGGGAGAACCCGTGAGACAGGTGCCAGTTGATCACGCCGAGTGCCTCGGTCAGCAGGCCGGCATCTCGGTCGCTCAGCGTGGTGCCGAGGGAGCGGAGGTTGGCCCATTCACCCTCGGCGAAGTGGCCGGCGTCGGTGAGGACAGCCGCGACGATTGGGGTGCCAACCGGCTCCGGGCTTGTGGTGGACGTCGACAAACCCAGGTAGACGAGCAGCTCGTGATCCGGGATCGCGGCTACCGGCAGCAGCGCGAGGGAGGACGGTGAGGAGAGCAGGGCGGTGCCCTGGAAAATCGGCAGGATGCGGGTGGCGGGGTTTGCCCAGAGTTCCTCGAAGAGGTTCTCGCGTTCGCGCGAAAGATAGTCGCGATCGACTTCATAACGCGAAAGTGGCAAACGGGCCAGAAAAGATTGTGACATTGATGACCCATCAGATGTGCGTGGCGTGTTGCGGTTGCGGGGGGCTGTCGACCTACCCTGAAGGTATGGCCCGAACCCACCTCACTCTAGCCGCGCTCGCGACGTCGGCTGTTCCCGGCCTCGATATTGTCCGGACCGCTGCGTTCGGCACGGGAACCCACAACGACTTCGACGCAGCACTCCTCACCGACCGTGGCGGACGCCACTGGATCGCACGGATGCCCACCAACGAGCGCGCCGCCGGTGAACAAGCCGCCGATGTTGTGGCGCTGAAGGCCCTAAGTGCGGGAGTGCGCACCCGGCTTCCGTTCGCCGTCTCGACGTTTGCCGGGGAAACGCGGGTGAAGGGCACCAGGGCGATCGTCTACGAATTCGTCTACGGATCCAAGCTCCGCCTCGGCGACATAGACAACGCTCAGGCCATTTCGCTCGGCCGCGCCATCGGCGCCATCCATTCACTGCCCACCAGCTTCGTCACCGATGCGTCCCTTCCGGTGCTCACCACCATTGAATGCCTTCGCTCCTGCACCACGCTGATCGACCGCGCCGCGGCGACGTCGCTGGTACCGGGCGCTTTGCTGACCCGCTGGGAGCGCGCGACGGAGGAAACGACCCTGTGGCAGTTCCAGCCGACGGTAATCAACGGGTCACTCACCGCCGAGTCTTTCCTCATCACCGACGGAGCGGTTTCCGGCGTCCTCGGCTGGCAGGAGCTGAAGGTGGGGGATCCCGCCCGCGACCTGTTCTGGCTGCTCGGTGCGCGCGACCCACAGGCTGCGGACGCCGGCTTCGAGGCGTACAACGAGGCGAGGGGCGGCGACAGGCAGGTGCGCCAGCGCGCCATGCTGTACGCGGAACTCGAAATTGCGAAGTGGTTGCTCCACGGCACGGACACCCGCAACACCGAGATCGTTGATGACGCGGTCGAAATGCTTTCCCGGCTGCAGGACAACGTGCAGAACGACTCGATGAACCCCCTCAGCCCCTCGGCGATCCCCACCCTCGCCGTCGACGAGGTGGAAGAGATGTTGTCGCGCCGGGAACGCACCGTCTAAACCGGTCGGTTGGCGCGACCGATCGATCCGCACACGGGTTGATCAGCGCTCCAGCGAGTTCCTCCAGAGGGCAACAAGCTCCGTTTCGTTGAAAATTCGCTCCGGTCGAATAACGGCGTCATCCGACACGTAGTAGAACACGGCGTCGATTACCTCGGGGTCGATTCCGCGCCACCTGGCGTACGCCAGGCGATAGAGCGCGAGTTGCAGTTGTTTGTCCTCGAGGTCTTTCGCATCGCGGGGTGCTTTACCCGTTTTCCAGTCCACGACCTCGTAGCGCTCGCCATCGAAGTAGACGGCGTCGATCTTGCACACGATGATCTGACCGTCGAGGATCAGGTGGATCTCCCGTTCGACTTCGACGGGAGCACGCGAGGCCCACGGCGACCGCTCGAAGGTTTCCTGGAGGCGCACAAGTTCCTCATCATCCACCGGTGCGTCGACGGCATCCATCTCGGTGCTGATGGTGTCGAGCTCTTCCGCGGTACCGCCGACGCCGTAGCGCTGCTCAACCCAGCTGTGAAACAGGGTGCCAAGCCGGGTCGCCCGGTACGGCTTCTCCGGCATGGGCCTGCGCAGCGACGCAGCCACTCGCGCGGGATCGGTGACAAAGTCTTTGAACCGCGACGCGGGCACACGGCTGGGCATATCGACCGTTGTTGTCGCGTGCAGCCGGTTGTCACGTTCGGCCAGCAGGAGGTCGAGTTCGATCTCCCACCGGCCGGTGTCGGTGGGATCGGCTTCCCGAACGGCAGCTGCTGCAGCTTCCACCCGCGCCCGTCGTACTCCCAGTGGGTCCATGGGCCACGTAATCGTGTTCGACTCCTCGCCCAGCGGGTTCTCTTCGTCGTCCGGGGTCTCTTTGACCGGCGCGATGACGCCGGCGGCGGCGAGCTCGCGAAGGAACGGGCTGGGGCCCCGCGGTTTCGATTGACCGGCCCAGAATGACCCGCTGAGGTGAAGCTGGTGCCTGGCACGGGTCACCGCCACATACGCGAGACGGCGTTCTTCCAGGATGTGCCTGTGCTGCACTTTCTCCATAAATTCGGCGCGGCGATCGAGTAGGTCCTTCCGGCTCTCCCCGGCTTCCCAATCGAATTCTGGTAATTCGGGCGCGTCACCGCGGAACGGCCATGGCAGTTCACCAAAAGACAGCCAGCCGCCGAACCCCTGGAGTGGTTTCCCCGGCATCTCGTCTTCAACCCACCGGGGCACTACGACCAGGTCCCATTCGAGTCCCTTTGACCCGTGGACGGTTAGGAGCTGGACAGTTCCGGGTTCGGCTTCCTCTGGCCGGGGCGCCAGGCCATCGCGCCATTCGGCCTCCTTCAACCAGCTGAGGAACCCGCCGAGGGTTGAGCTGTCGTCGACGGTGAGGTACCCGTTCAGCGCATCGAAGAAGGCTTCCATGTTCGCCCCGCCCAGGGAACGGTAGTCGTTGGCGACAACTTCGATATCGAGCAGCAGTTCCTGCTCGACCAGCGTTACGAAGTCGAGGAGGTCCAGGCCGCCGCGGGACCGGAGGCGGGCGAAGATGCGGCCGGCGTCCCTCAGGCGTTCCAGCCCGATGGGGCTGAATCCCGCGAGCTGGCCGTGATCCGGTCGCGCATTCGCTAAGAAGTCGAGGGCGTCGACCACGGAGCCTCCTTCACCTTCAGCGACGGACGACCGCAACGTTTGGCGGACGTCATCGTCCAACGGCTGTTGCGCGTAGTCGCGGTCGCGAAGCCACGATCCAACCCGATGCAACGCCCGCAGGTCGCGCACCCCGATGCGCCAGCGGGAGCCAGCGAGCAACCTGATGAGTTCGCTGCCCGCTGTGGGGTCGTGGATCACCCGCAGGGCGCTCACGAGGTCGGCGATTTCCGGTTCCGCCATCAGCCCGCCGACACCGAGCACGTGGAAGGGAACGTCATGGTTGCGCAGGGCTTCGATGAAGTATTTCTGGCTTTTGCGGGTGCGGAACAACATTGCCGCGGTGGGCAGCTTGTCGCCCACGATGCGTTCTTTCAGCCAGAGCGCCGCTGCGTCGGCCTCGTCCAGGACCGTTTCGGATATGGCGACCCGCACAGGAAAGTCGCTGGCCACCGGCCCGGCAACCAGTCGCTCCACCCGAACCCGCGTCTCCGGAATCAACGGCTCGACCAGCGCGTTGGCCACGGCGAGGATGTGGTGCCCGTTTCGCCAGCTTGTTGTGAGGTTGAACTGCGCGACGGCGCCCCCACCGAACTGGTTGGCGAACTGTTCCAGGTTGGCGGCGCTGGCTCCACGCCAGCCGTAAATGGACTGGTTGGGATCCCCCACCGCCATCACCGGATGATGTGCGAACAGTTCCGACAGCAGCCATGTCTGCACGACGGAGGTGTCCTGGTATTCGTCAAGCAGGACCACCCGGTATCGGTTGCGGAGGTCACCGGACACGGCGGGCACCTTGCGCACGATCTCGAGAGCGAGCGCGACCTGGTCGGAGTACTCCACAAATCCGCGCCGGAACTTTGCCTCCGAGAATTGTCCGGCGAGGTCCAGCAGGACGTCGAGGCTGCCGACCGTTGAGACGAGTTCACTGACGGCGGGGTATTGGCCCCGGCCGCCAAGGGGAAGGTCCGCAATTGCAGTGAACTGCGAGACGAATCCGTGGACGTCGGCGGGGTCGACGATGTTCTCGCTGAGCGCATGGCTGAGGGACAGCACGGCCTTGGTGATGACGTCGACATTTTTTCCCAGGTCGGGGAGGCGGTCGTCGCTGCTGGCGACAACCAGCGAGCGGGCCAGCTGCCAGGCCGATGCCTCGCCCAGCACGTCGCCGTCACTCTCCCGTCCCAGCAGGATGGCGTGGTCACGGTAGATCGTGTTGGCAAACGAGTTGTAGGTTGCAACCACCGGGGCCTCGAAGCTGTCGTAGTCGCCGGGGACGAGCCCCTGCGCGGAGAGCTGCTCGATTCGTTCCCTGATGCGGGTTGCGAGTTCCCCGGCGGCCTTACGCGTGAATGTGAGGCCGAGGATCTCGCCGGCGCGCACGTGGCCGTTGGCGAGCAGCCAGAGGACACGGTTGGCCATCGTCTCGGTTTTACCGCTCCCGGCGCCCGCCACGACCAAAGCGGGGGTCAGTGGCGCTTCGATGACAGCTCGTTGCTGATCCGTCGGACGGAATTGGCCGAGCGCATCGGCGATTTCGTAGGCACTGATGACCCTTGTGGCCACGTCAGGCTTCCATGGTTGTTCTTCCCGATCGCCGGCGGTCGGTTTATTGCGGGTGTCAATCACTCGATACCGCCCGAACCCGGTGAATTGCAAGGTTCGTGGAGCCTCCTGGGCCCCATTTGCTCAGTTCGATAGCGCCCTCGAATTCTGCCTGGGCCATTGCTTCGGCTGCCAGGCGGATGCGCACCCGCAGCGCTTCGAGTTGCTCATCATCGAGTGGCGGTTGCTCCCCCTCGCGGTAGAGCTTCGAGCGAATACCTTTTTTGACATACAGAAGTTTCGCTCCCCCGGAATGATGCGGCCCGAGCGGGTTAAGGACGTCGTCGAGGACACCCTCCGCGTAGGCAAGCTGATAGGCGCCGAGCTGCGGGTGCACGTTAATAGTGTCTTGATTGGTGATGGCAGATCCCGTCTTCAGGTCAACGATCGACACCGCCCCGTCCGCATCTCGCTCGACCCGGTCGATCGAGCCGTTCACCGTCGCCTTGCCGATCGTCAGCGCGAACCGTCGCTCAGCGCCCACCAGGGTTTTTCCGTCGCGCTGGAAGTCCGCGAGATATTCGGCGATGCCGGCGGCCAGCACCCGCGCTGCCCGCTTTTGGCTCTCCTGCATCCACGGCGACTCGAACAGCAATTCACTCCAGCGGGATTCCACCGATGCCCACAGCGCGTCGATACCGGGGTCGGGTGCCGTTTCCATGGCCCAGTGCAGGATTGTGCCCATTCCCATTGCGGTGGAGGATTCCGACCCGGCAACCGTCTCGATGAACCAGTCCAGCGGCGACTCCTCGAACTTCTCGAGTCGTGACGGTGATACGGGCACCTGCTCGTCGTCGGCGAACATCGGTTCCATTGTGGATGGCTCGAGCAGTCCGTGCCAGTCGGCCGGGTCCGCTCCGGGGACACGTTCGCGCGCGAGCCTGGCGAGCGCCGAGGCGGCGGCGGCACGGTCGGCCACGCCCCGGTCACCGCTGAAACGTCGGGTCACGGAGTTGTAGGTGCCCGTGGTCGTTTCCGCGGAAACCGATTGGACTAATTCGCGACGCAGTCGCCCGGTGAGTCCACGCAACGACATCGGCTGGACGGCGGACGTGTCTACGGTTGGCGAGCCATCGGGTGCGAGGGTGAGGAAAACGCTCGGCGCTTCGTCCTCGTTTGCAACGCAGGCGAGAATCACCCGACGTCGTGCGCGGGAAATCGCGAGGGCAAACATTCGCAGTTCGTCTCCGAGGACGAGTTTGCGCTCGTCGAGGGTCGCGCTATCGATTCCCGCGACCACCCGGACGAGTTCCTGTGGTCCCAGCAGGGAGCCTCGAAGTCTCAGGTTCGGCCAGGAACCGTCTTGCAGGTTGGCAACCACCACTACCTCGAACTCGAGCCCCACCGTGCCGGAAGGTGTTGCCACGAGCACGGCTTCGTCGTTGGGCTGCGGCGAGAGGGTGTCTTCGGGTACCTCGGCGTCGAGGACGGCGTCGAGGAACACGCTGGCAGGCGTCGTGGGCTGGCGCTCCACAAATCGCTTCGCTGCGGTGAACAGGGCAAGCACTCCGTCGAGGTTGGAATTGGCCTCTGCCGCGGTGATGCCCGCACTGAGTGCCTGTTCAAACCACACATCGGCAAGACCACTGCGTTCCCAGGCGAGCCACAACAGTTCCTCAATGGTGCCTCCGTTATGGGACAACTCGAGAAGGACAGCGAGCGTCTTGGCCATCCGGTCGGCGTTACGGCCTACCCGGTGGTCGATCATTGAGAACCGTCCCGGCGCCGACAGGCCGTCGACCAGCAGTTCGTCGCTTGATCTGGTCCCGCCCCCGGCGATTTCTTCGGCCCTGAGCGCGAGACGCAGCCGTCGAAGAGACAGCCGGTCCAGCCCCCCGAAGGGGCCCAACAATAGTTCGGACGCCAACTCCGGGGTGAGGGGAGAACGTCCAGCGCCGACATCCACCAGGGTGAGTAGCGCCCGCGCGGCGCGGTCGTCCCGCAGCGCGGTCGAACCGACGGACGTCCGCGCGGGGACCTCGGCAAGCGACAGTGCGCGTCGGATGCCCGCGATCTGCGCACCGCTGCGCACCACCACCGCCATCCGGTTCCACGGCACACCACCGATCAGGTGTTCTTCCCGCAGCTGGCGTGCGACAGCAGTCCACTGGCGGGCCGGCGAGGTGGCGTTGATGATCTTGACCCGATCGGGGAGGTCAGGACCGATGACTGTCGCGGATCTTTGCGCTCCGGCTGCTGCCGTGCCGATACGTTCGGTGACCGCGGCGGTGAACCCTCGAAGGGTGGGTCCCTGGCGATGCACGGTGTTGAGGATAAGCGTCTTCAACCCAGGATCCCCGAGAACACTCGACAGCCGACCGAGCGCGTCCGGTTCACCACCGCGAAAGGCGTTGGCGGCGACATCGGGATCGCCGAGGGCGATAACGGATACCCCGCGCGCGACGAGGGCACGGAGGATTGCCATCGTTGACTCGGTCGATTCCTGCAGGTCGTCGATCACTACGAGCCGGAGGCGTTCGACCCTGTCGCCCGGGCTGTCCGACGCGATAGCGGCCACCGCAAACCGTGCCAGTTCAGCGGAATCCATCTGGTTTCCGCGATAGTTGCCCACCACCTGGTGGTATTCATCAATGAAGTCGGCCGCGGCCACCCATTCCGGGTGCGCGGGTTGCCCTCCGCCGCCGGGCTGTCTCCCCAGCGCCCGGAGTTGCGAGGTGCTGACGTCGAACTCGGTCGCCCGCATCATGAGTTCACGCAGCTCGGTGCGGAACCCCCGCAACCGCCGGACGTCTGGACCTAAGATCTCAGGCCATTGCGGTCCACGCCCCTCCTCGGCTTGGCCGGCAAGAAGCTGGGCGATATCACTATCCTGCTCACCACCGGTCACCAGTCGCGGCGGGTCGACCTCGGCAAGTTTGGCTGCCGTGCCCACGATCTCGAAGGCGAGGGAATTCACGGTGCGGGCCAATGGACCGTTTGTCGCCATCCCGAGGCGAAGCGCGAGGGCATCACGCAGCTTGGTGGCAGACCCACGGGTGGGGGTGAGCGCGACGATCTCGTCCGGAGAGTAACCCCGGTTGAGAACCCGGTCGGCGATCACCTCGATCAGAGTGGTGGTCTTGCCGGTACCGGGGGCACCGATGACGGCAGCGCAGCTGGAGTCGTCGAGGGCGACCACGGCAGCCTGGGACGGGTCGAGCGCCGGTACGGTGCGGCCCTCGCCGACCGGTAATACCCGCTGGAACCCCTCGATGGCCATAGTCCAAAACTAACGGAGACCGCCGACATAAGTGACCGCGGCTCAGACAGTTTCTGCCTACAGTGAACGCGGACCGACGGCCGCTGGTAACTGTCGTAATCTTTAGCCGTGGACATTCGTATCGGTATCGCCAATAGCCCCCGTGAAATCAACTTCGAGACCTCGCAGTCCGCTGCGGACATTGAAAAGGTGATTGCCGACGCCCTTGAGGCCGACAGCAAGTTCATCAAGCTCTCCGACGACAAGGGAAAGGTGTACATCGTTCCCGTTGTCTCGTTCTCTTACATCGAGGTCGGCTCCGAGCAGTCGCGTCGCGTGGGCTTCGTCGCCTAACTATGGAACTCCTCTTCGTCACGATCATCGGACTCGCCATCGGGTTCGCGGTGGGCTACGTTGCCCCGGGCCGCGAAACGTATGGCAGCCTGCTGACACCCGCCGTCTCGGCGGCCGTGACGGCTGTTGTCTGGGTTGGGCTCGTATGGCTCGGCTGGACATTTGATGGTGGATGGATCTGGTTGGTCAGCCTTGTCGCAGGCGGTGCCGCCGCGGTCATTGTTGTTCTGACCCTTCCGCGTCGGCGTCGCGCTTCAGACGCTGCCCTGCTTGCACAACTATCGAAAGCGTAGATTTCGCACGCTAGGCGCGGCGGCGCACAACAGCGTTAACAGATGGATGCCGGTTCAACACTGAACCGGCATCCTTTTTGTCTCTGCTGTGCCAGTAGTCAGGCAGTGAGGCCGAGGGTGTCCATACGGCGGGTGTGTGCTGCGATCAGTTCGGTGAATACCGGTTCAATGCGAGCCTCGTCGGTGTCGTGGTTGTCCGATGTCGCGAGGGCAGAACGTGCGACAAGCATGGTGTCACCCACCAGGCGACGCCCCCACATGGCCAGGCGAGAGGCAAGGCGTGGGTTCGCGGCAATCGCGGCGAGCAGCTCGCCCGCGATCATCGCCTCCCCCGATGGGGTGCGCATGATGGTGGATACGCGGGTCGCGGTCTCGCCGGGAAGACCTGCCGCGAGACGCATAAAGAAGTCGTCGAGGAATCCCGCTGTCACGTAGCAGCTGGTCAGCGATTCGAACCAATCGGATCCCTGGGTCATGCGCTGGAAACGGTCAATCGCCGGGCGGTTGGAATCCATCACCTCCGAGGGGACGAGGTTGATCCGCTCGATCTCGGCGGTGAGAGCGTGGTGTTTCGCCAGCGACAAGGCGGCAGCGCCGCTGATGACGGCTTTGGCCTCCGTGGTGGGGGCCGTCGCCATGGCGCGGCTGAGGTTCTCGAAGATCGTGAGCTGCAGGTAGGCGGCCTGGCCGAGGAACGTTGCCGTCTCGGGGGTCAACTCCGCCAGATCGACTTTTGTTGTCGCCTCATCAGAGTTACGCAGACGCAGACGGGGCACTTCAACGCGCGCGCCCTTGCGCCAGAACCAGTTCACCACGTCGCTAGTTTAGGTGAGACAAAGGGCCGGTCGTGCAGACGACCGGCCCTCTCCCCCTCTATTAGACGGGTTCGGCTAGAAAGTCACACCTGATTTTGTGACAACTTTCGTCCAGGGACCGGCCGGCACCTGGGCATTGTCGACAAACTGCCACGACACCTTGTCGCTTTGGCCGTCCAGTTCTTTGAACCCCAGGCACGAGTTCAAAGCCGGTGAGACGTCCATCCCCGCGTTGTTGAACTGCTTCTGCGTTGGACGCGCGTCCGTTTTTCCGAAGACGTATTTCTTGTCGTGGTACAGGTCATCATGTGACGGGCCGGCATCCTCGACCTGGCCGTAACAGGTCTGCCCGTTGGGGCCAACGATGCGCACCCAGCGGTTCTTCATGTACGAGAACTCTTCGTCGTCGCAGTGGCCCTTGAACCCCGCGGCGTTGGCCCAGGGGATCACGGCGCAGCGTTGGTCGAATCCGGTTTCGTCGTTGAGATCGTCGTAGGGAAGGTCGAGGTAGAAGGGGTTCTCTTTCGGTGCCAGTCCGGTGGCGAAGTAGTTGTTTGCCTTCAGTCGCTTACTCGTCTCACAGCTGACGATCGTTTTGCCGCTGAACTTCGCGATTCCATCGCATCCACCGGTCGGCGAACCAGCGCAGCCCTCAGCGCTTGACGGCACCTTGTTTTTCGACACCCCCGACCAGTGCGCGGCCCACAGGCCGTCGTAGGTGGAACAGACCTGGCTGCCGTCCTCGAGATCGGCGTCGTAGATCTCGCCGACCCAGAAGGTCGTACTGACGATTTTTGTGTGCCAGGGATACGGCGACGACGCGTTGGCCTTCGCCGTGCCTGCGACGCCGGCGGCGGTCTGTGCGGGTGGAGCTGCGGACGCCCCGTTCGCGGAGAGCCCACCAAACACGGCGAGAATGGCCACAACCAGGAAACACAGCGCCGACTTAAACCAGCGGCGTTCAGCACCTCCCTGCCGCAATTTGGCATGGGGGTAGTACGTTTTGTCGTTCGACACGGAGACCTTCTTGGTGTGTGCGCGGCGCGATGGCCGGGGAATTTCAGCTGGCTCAGTGTCAGCTCGAATCAAGCGGCGGACCCGTTTTCGGGTCCGCTGGCGGCAGCGGGAGGTTCGGGTGGCTAGTTGTTCACCCCCGAGTTGGTGATGATGCGACTCCAGGGCCCGTCGGGTACCTGGGCATCATCAACGAACTGCCATGAGACGGTGTCGCCGTCGCCGTCGAGGTCCGAGAAACCCAGGCATCCGTTGAGCGCCGGCGAGACGTCCATTCCCGCATTATTGAACTGCCCCTGGACCGGCTGCGCGTCCGAGCTTCCGAACACGTATTCCTTGTCGTGGTAAAGGTCGTCGTGCGACGGGCCGGCATCCTCGATCTGGCCGTAGCAGGTTGCTCCGTTCGGCCCGGTGATCGCCACCCAGCGGTTCTTCATAAAGGAATGTTCGCCGTCGTCGCAGAGGGCCGCGTTGGCTTCACCCGCAGCCCACGGAATGACCTCGCACCGCTCATCGAACGCGGTGGAGTCGTTCAGGTCGTCGTACGGGAGATCCAGGTAGAACGGGTTCTCTGCGGGGGTCGCCGACGACGGGAAGAAATCGTTCGCCGCTGTGCGCCCTTCCGTTTCGCAACCGCTGATCGTGTCACCGTTGAAAGTGGCGATACCGTCGCAACCGCCGGTGGGAGACCCTGCACATCCGTCGGCGTCGTCCGGCACGGTGTCGGTGGCTACCCCCGACCAATGTGCTGCCCACTGGCTGTCATACGTGGAGCAGACCTGGCTGCCGTCCGGCAGGTTGGGGTCGAATATCTCGCCAACCCAGAAAGTCGTCGCAATGATGTTCGTGTGGACCGGGTAGCCGGATACCACCGGATCGGTCGCAGCCACTGGCACGGTCGGAACCGTCGGAGCCACTGGCACGGTCGGAACCGTCGGAGCCGCTGGCTCGGTCGGAACCGTCGGCTCGATCGGAGTCGCTGGCTCGATCGGATCCGTAGGAGTCGCTGGCTCGACCGGAATCGTCGGCTCTATCGGAACCGTTGGATCGGCGGCATCTATTGGGGCCGTCGGCTTGTTGGGCTCAGTCGGGGCCGTTGGCTCTGCCGTGCCGCCACCGTCGGAATCATCACCGTCGGAGCCATCACCGATGTTCTCGACCTCCCCGTCCGATCCCTCGTCCGAGTTCTCGCTGGCTCCGCCGCCTGAGGCGTCGTCGGCGCCGTTATTGTCCTCGTCCTCGTGGTTCCAACCGCCGTGATGGCCGTGATGACCAGCGTTGGAATAGCCGTCCCCGTTGGCCGAAGCCGAATCCGAACCCGATGCGCTCGCGCAGCCCAGCAGGGCCAGGGACAGCGCCGCGGACCCGGCGATCAGCAGCGTGCCAATGGAGCGTTTTGAGTACCAGTGGGTCGATGTCTTCCCAGAGCTATGAGTTGTGCCATCCGGCCGTTCGGAGGCATGGGTGTATCGCAAATTGTGTGGATCGAACACAACGACCTTCTTCGAATCGTTCGGGGTAGTCCCCGAGTACGTCGCTGCCCGGTGCAGCTTGAATGCCGCGGAGGGAACGAAGAACCGTCGATAGAAGAAAAAACGCGCCCGGGATCGATTGAGTACCGGGCACCGCCTCCAGCCCCCCTGAAGCGGTAATTTATGGTTACACGTCAAATCTGAGACGTCAACTGTTGAAAATCGAAGTTGTCAAGCCCCTAGAACTGGGGCTTGACAGATGATAATCAAGTGAGCTTTTGTCCGCCCTCTGTGCATGGAAATAGGAATGCCCAGCAGTGTCTGCCGGGCATCCCTTCACTCACTCCCTGGTTACAGGGTCACCCCCGAATTGGTGACGACATCAAGCCAGGGGCCGTCGGGGACATCGTCGGTGTCGACAAAACGCCACGCCACCTGGTCGCTTTCACCATCGAGGTCGGCAAATCCGAGGCAGCCATTCAGGGCCGGCGAAACATCCATCCCGGCGTTGTTGAAGTTTCCCTGCACCGGCTGCACGTCGTCCTCACCGAAGACATACTCCGCGTCGTGGTAAAGATCGTCGTGTGAGGGGCCGGCGTCCTGGACCTGCCCGTAACAGGTATCCCCGTTCGGGCCGGTGATGGCGACCCAGCGATTTTTCATAAAAGAGAACTCCTCGTCGTCACATCGACTGGAGAACGCGGGGTCCGCTGCCCACGGGATAACGGCGCAACGCTCGCTGAAACCTATTTCGTCGTTGAGGTCGTCAAACGGCACGTCGAGGTAAAACGGGTTCTCCCGCGGCTCCGGCCCCAGTGGGAAGAACCCGAGAGCCTCCGACCGCTCGGCGGTTTCGCAGTGCGTGATGGTGCGGCCGGTGCCGTCGAACGGACCAAAACCTGACCGGCCGTCGCATCCACCCGTTGGTGATCCCGCGCAACCTGGAGAAGACTCCGGCACGGAATCGAAACCGAAGCCGGACCAGTTGTATGCCCACTTCGCGTCGTACGTCGAGCAGACCTGGCTACCGTCGGGCAGGTCCGGATCGAAGATCTCACCAACCCAGAACGTTGTGGCGACGATGTCGGTGTGAAGAGGGTATTCGCCGTCGAAAACCGCGGCCGTCGAATCGTCTGCCGTCTCCCCTGTGTCCGGCGGGGCTGAGACGCAGCCCGCGCACAGCACAACCAGAAGCAGCCCAACGGCGAGGAGCGTGCCGCGGATCCCCCTCCCCCGTCTGGCCATACCGCCATGCCGTTGTGCGCGGGAACCAGCCGGGGACTCGGCTGGTCCACCGTCCACACCCGTCCTGCGTTCAGTCGGCGGAAGAGGGCAGGCTGGCGCCGTCTCAGCACTTGGGGGTTTCATCGGGTTATCTCCCACTCCCCGCGGGTCGTGCCTTCGGGGCGCGGGATGTCCCGTCACGCTACCGAGCCGTCAGAGCACTACACCAGCCTCGGGGACGCTTCGGCCCGTCATCAGGCGTTTCCGATGGATTCGCGCTAAACTTCCGGCCATACCCTCCATTTCTGGCGGGGGTCCTACGCCCCAGGACAAAGCGGGCGTACTTCGACAGCTACTCCTCATTAGGCGAACGGCAATATAACTTGAATTTTTCTGAACTTAATATCGACCAGGACATGGTCGACGCGCTGGCCACCAAG
The DNA here is from genome assembly GCA_025463465.1 of Glaciihabitans sp. Taxonomy (GTDB): domain Bacteria; phylum Actinomycetota; class Actinomycetes; order Actinomycetales; family Microbacteriaceae; genus Glaciihabitans. Next base: position 18,397 of record JAODAO010000361.1, read on the forward strand.
GGCATCCTCGAACCCTTTCCGATCCAGGAGCAGACCATCCCGATGGGGCTCAACGGCCAGGACATCATCGGCCAGGCCAAGACCGGCACAGGCAAGACCCTCGGCTTCGGCCTCCCCCTCCTCCAGGAGCTGGGCCTCAACCCGGAACCCGGCGTGCAGGCCCTCGTCGTAGTCCCCACCCGCGAACTGTGCGTCCAGGTCGCCGAGGACCTCACGCTCGCCGCGTCCAACCGTGCAACGAAGGTTGTCGCCATCTATGGCGGCAAGGCCTACGAGGGCCAGATCGCCGACATCAAGGACGGCGCCCAGGTCATCGTCGGTACCCCAGGTCGACTGCTCGACCTCGCCAGCCAGCGCATGCTCTCCCTCAAGAACATCAAGGTGATGGTCCTCGACGAGGCAGACAAGATGCTCGACCTCGGATTCCTTTCCGACATCGAGAAGCTGTTCGCGCAGACTCCCCCGACCCGTCACACGATGCTGTTCTCCGCGACGATGCCTGGGCCGATCGTCGCCCTCGCCCGCCGCTTTATGAACAAGCCCATCCACATTCGCGCCACCGACCCCAACGAGGGCCTGACGCAGGCCAACATCAAGCACGTTGTCTACCGCGCGCACAGCCTGGACAAGGACGAGGTAATCTCGCGCATCCTGCAGGCCGAGGGCCGTGGCAAGACGGTTGTCTTCACCCGCACCAAGCGTGCCGCCGCCAAGCTCGTCGAGGAACTGAACGACCGCGGCTTCAACGCCGCCGCCGTGCACGGTGACCTCAACCAGGAACAGCGCGAGCGTGCCATGGCCGCGTTCAAGGCGGGCAAAAAGGACATCCTGATCGCCACCGACGTCGCCGCCCGCGGTATCGACGTGAACGACGTCACCCACGTCATCAACCACACCATCCCGGACGACCACGACACCTACCTGCACCGCGCGGGACGCACCGGTCGTGCCGGCAAGACCGGTATCGCCGTCACGTTCGTCGACTGGGACGACATGCACAAGTGGTCGCTGATCAACAAGGCGCTCGACATGGGCCAGCCGGAACCGGTTGAAACGTACTCGTCGTCACCGCATCTCTACGCCGACCTCGACATCCCCGTCGGCTCGAAGGGCCGCCTTAAGCCGAGCCCGGCCCCCAAGGTCGAGTCGGCCGCGTCCCGACCGCCGCGCGAGCGTCGCGAAGGTGACGCCTCGTCGTCGTCGCGTCCGCCGCGCGAGCGCCGTGATGGTGACCGCACCCGCACCCGTACCCGTGGCAACTCGACCGGAACCGGCGAAGGCACCGCGCCAGCAACATCCACCACCGGCCCGGCCGAGGCCGTCGTCACCGAGGGCAAGCCGGAAGGCAGCGGAACCCACGACGGGACAACTCCCGCCCGCCGCCGCAGCCGCCGTCGCCGCCCGTCCGGTGGAGCGGCCACACCGCCGCCCACCGCATAACACCTCCCCGGCACACACGCTGTCGGTCACACACCCGCCCGTGCGCTGATCCACTCGATCTCCGCGCGGGCGGGTGTGTGCGCTTAACGACCGGTCAGGTGCCCGACGGGGCGGAACCGGTGCCCGCCGCGATGATCCGCTCGAGCACCTCCGGTGCCGTGGTGTTCTCGGCGAGGCGGTTCAGCTTGCCCTCACCGTGGTAATCGCTGGACCCCGTCACCACCAGGTTGTACTTGGTCGCGAGTTCGAACAGGCGGACTCTACCGTCAGCCGTGTTGTCGCGATGGTGGATCTCCAGGCCGAAGAGGCCGGCGTCGACAAGCTCGGCGACTGCGGCTTCCTCGATGACCCGGTAGCGGCCGTGGGTGGCGGGGTGGGCGAGCACGGGCACACCGCCGGCGGCGACGATCATCCTGACGCCCTCGAGCGGAGACGGTGCGTAGTACTTCTCGTAGTAGCCGCCCTGCCAGTGGAGAATGCTCTCGAAGGCGGCGCTGCGGGTGGGCACGTACCCACGCACAACCAGTGCGTCGGCGATGTGCGGGCGACCGATAGTGCCGCCGTCGACGGACTGGGCGAGGACCTCTTCCCAGGTGATGTCGTAGTCGGCGGCGATACGCTCGACGATCCGCTCGGCTCGGTGCAGGCGCCCGTCGCGGATCTGGGCGGTCTCGGCCAGGATCCGGACGTCTGTCGGGTCGAACAGGTAGGCCAACATATGCACGCTGGCCGGGCCGTAGTTGGTGCTCAGCTCCATCCCGGGGATCACGGTCAGCCCGGTGCCGGACGCCGCGGCGATCGCCTCGCGCCACCCCGCCGTCGAGTCATGGTCGGTCAGGGCCACGGCGCCGAGGCCGGCCGCGACGGCAGCATCCACCAGCTCTGTCGGCGTCTCCGTGCCGTCGGACACGCTGCTGTGGGTGTGCAGGTCGATGGGTCCGGTAATAGCGCGAGGAAGCATCCTGCAATCGTATTGGTCTAGGCTCGCGTCACGATGATTCGACGACTTCTTGCCGCCGCGCTCACCCTCGGGGTTGCGATAGTTTTACTGATCGCGGTCTGGCCGCAGCTGCTGCACCTCGAGTGGCATCCGATCATCGCCCAGGTTGTCAGTATGCGTGGCGCCTCCGTCGCGATAGCGGCCGCCGGCCTGATCGCCCTCGCCATCGTGGGAACGGTGTCTGCTTCCGCCCGGCGCCTGACCGGCTCCCTCGCACTGCTGCTGGTGGTCTTCGGTGTCGCCAGCCTCGCCGTGCTCGCCACCCGCGGGTTCGGCTCGGAAGCGTTCGCCGGGAAACTCGGCGGCGATATCACGGTGGTGTCGTGGAACACCCTCGGCGACGCACCAGGTTCTGCCGCAATCGCCCAGCTCGCCCTTGACTCCGGTGCGGACATCGTCACCCTGCCGGAGACCACCGCCCAGACCGGCGTCGAGGTAGCCGACCTGATGACCGCGGCGGGTTCGCCTATGTGGGTGCAGACGATCGCCTTCGACGAGATCTCCCCAGCCCGCTCCACGACGCTGCTCATCAGTACCGCCCTCGGCGCGTACACGGTGCAGGAATCACTGGGGAACACCAGCACCCTGCCCACCGTGATCGCCACCCCTGACGACGGCAGCGGCCCCACTATCGCCGCCGTGCACCCCGTCGCCCCTGTACCGGGGCTGATGGACGACTGGCGCGCCGACCAGACCTGGCTGTCGGAGATCTGCTCCGGCGGCAACATGATCCTCGCCGGGGACTTCAACGCCACCCTCGACCACTGGGGGCGTCTGGCCAGCAGCGACGACAGCGACTTCGGCTCCTGCCTCGACGCCGGCAGTGTGAGCGGCAATGCTGCCGTGGGTACGTGGCCGGCGGGGCTGCCCGCGTTGCTTGGCACCCCGATCGACCACGTGCTGTTCACCCCGAACTGGACGGTCAGCGGGATGCGGGTGGTGCAGGAGCTCGACGACCTCGGCAGCGACCACCGTCCGATCGTCGTCCAGCTGACACCTGCCAGCTGAGCACCACCAGCCTCACAGGCCGTCTACGGCCAAACGTCAGCATCCCGCGGTGGGAGAGTGGACAATAGGGCATGGCTGATTTCACCGAGAAGGTTCCCCGCGCCACCGCAAACCGTTCAACGACCCCGGTCTCGGACGACTTCCAAAAATACATTTCCTCCGGTTGGGCGGATCGGGTCGAGTCGATCCCGGCGCCGCGGGAGCAGGCCGTGTTCGCCGCGGTGCGCCGCTCCATCCTGTCCGGCAGGTTCACCGGCAAACGTCTTATTGTGCCGGCAGGGGCTGCGAAGGTGCGCTCCAATGACACCGACTACGCGTACCGACCGCACTCCGCGTTCGCGCACCTCACCGGCTGGGGCAGTGATGCCGTCGCCGGCAGCGTGCTCGTGCTCGAGCCATCCGGAGACGACCACGTCGCGACGCTCTACTTCCGCGAGGCCGCCGGGCGCGACTCCACCGAGTTTTACGCCAACCCCGACATCGGCGAGTTCTGGACGGGCCCGCGCCCCTCCCTCAGCCACGTCGCCGCCGACCTCGGTATCGGCACACGGGCGCTCGGCGAGCTGCAGCAGGTCATCGACGCGGCCGACGCTGACACCTTCATCGTTCGTGACGCCGACCGCGCCTGCACCGACAGCGTCGACGGCCGTCGGCTGCTGTCGGCAGACACCGACTCGCTTGACACCCACGGCGACACGGACCTCGCCCGCGAACTCTCTGAAATGCGCCTCGTCAAGGACGGCTACGAGATCGCCCAGATGCGCCGCGCCGTCGCGGCCACCCAGCAGGGTTTCAACGACGTGGTCGCCGACCTTCCCGCCATCGTCGCCCACACCCGCGGGGAACGGCTCGTCGAGGGCACCTTCAACCGCAGGGCCCGCGCCGAGGGCAACGCCGTCGGCTACGACACCATCGCCGCCAGCGGCCCACACGCCTGCATCCTGCACTGGACCCGTAACGACGGTGCCGTGCTGCCGGGCGACCTGATCCTGGTGGATGCCGGCATCGAGCTCGACAGCCTGTATACGGCGGACATCACCCGCACCATTCCGGTGAACGGCACGTTCACCGAGGTGCAGCGTCGCGTCTACGAGGCGGTGCGGGAGGCCGCGGACGCCGCTTTCGCCATTGTGAAGCCGGGCATCCGCTTCCGCGAGATCCACGCGGAAGCCATGCGGGTTATCGCCGAGCGCACCGCCGAGTGGGGCCTGCTGCCGGTCAGCGCTGAGGAGTCCCAGGAGCCGGACAAGCAGTTCCACCGCCGCTACATGGTGCACGGCACCTCGCACCACCTCGGCCTCGACGTGCACGACTGCGCGCAGGCTCGCCGTGAGCTCTACATCGACGGTGTCCTCGAAGCGGGGATGGTCTTCACCATCGAACCGGGGCTCTACTTCCAGCCGGACGACCTGACCGTGCCGGAGGAGTACCGCGGCATCGGAGTGCGCATCGAAGACGACATCGTGGTCACCGAATCCGGGGCAGAGAACCTGTCGATTGGCATCCCCCGCACCGCGGACGATGTTGAGGCGTGGTTAGCCAACTCGCACAGCTGAGAAGCGACGTCCACCCCCAGTGGACGTTGGAACGGACGTGACCCGCTCGGCACCGGAAGGTGCCGGGCGGGTTAGTTCCTTTCTGGCTCGGGACGGCTGAGTACTTCCTGGGCTTTGGCGACCAGCTCGGAAGCGATGATGATCTGGTAGTTCGACGCGAGCACCTGGTGGGTGGAGGTGAAGTCGCGACGACGCCGGTTGATCGAGTAGGAGGCGATGGCGAACAGCATTCCAAACGCCGCACCAATGAGGGCGGCACCGCCGACGAAGCCGAAGTTGGGGTTGGTGGAGAAGATGAAAAAGAGGAGGCCAACAAACAAACCCAGCCAGGCGCCGCTGGCAGCTCCCGCGGCCGCGGCCCGCCCGTAGGTGAGCTTTCCGGTGACCCGTTCCACGGTTTTGAGGTCGTTTCCGACGATGGAAAGCTGCTTGACATCGAAGTCTGCCTTCGAGAGCCGGTCAACAACCTTCTGGGCCTCCAGGTAGGTGTCGTAGGTGCCGAGGGCGTCACCGCGCGGGATCGTGGGTTGCGCAATCGTGCGTCGGGAGAAGGGCGTCTGGTTGCTCACATGTTCATTGTCCCACGCGCGACTACGCTGGTACTTGTGAGCGCCTCAAGAGTATTTGTCGCCCGTTTGGCCGGGTGCTCCGTTTTCGACCCCGCCGGCGACCGGGTCGGTAAGGTCCGCGACGTTGTCGTTGTGTACCGCAACACGGATTCCCCCAATGTTGTTGGGCTGATCGTCGAAGTTCCCGGTAAGCGGCGGGTGTTCCTCGGCATCGGCCGGGTCACCAGCATCGGCTCCGGCCAGATCATTACCACCGGCATCATCAACATGCGCCGCTTCGAGCAGCGCGGTGGTGAGGTGCGGGTAATCTCCGAGATGCTCGGGCGCAAGGTCACCCTGCGCGACCGGGCTGGCGAGGCGACGATCGAGGATGTCGCGATCGAGGAGGCCGACCTCGGCGAGTGGAAAGTCAGCCAGCTGTTCTGCCGCCAGCCGAAAACCACCCCGTCGCCATTTGGCAAGGGCCCAACCGTTTTTGTGAACTGGGCCGACGTTGTGGAGAAGTCCACGGTCGGGGAGTCCCAGTCGGCGACCCAGCTGGTCGCCAGCTACTCCGACCTGCTTCCCGCCGACCTCGCCAGCGCCATGCTCGACCTGCCGGAGCAGCGCATGCTCGAGGTCGCGGACGAGCTCTCCGACGGCCGGTTGGCCGACGTCCTCGAGGAAATGCCCGAGACCGACCAGGTCGACATCATGAACCAGCTGGACGACGCCCGCGCCGCCGACGTGCTCGACCAGATGCAGCCGGACGACGCGGCCGACCTGATCGCCCAGCTCAGCGAGGAGCGCGGTGAGGCCCTGCTCGGGCTGATGGAGCCGGAGGAGGCGGAGGACGTGCGCTTCCTCCTCTCCTACGCCCCCGAGACCGCCGGTGGCCTGATGACGACGGAACCGATCATCGTCTCGGCGGACACCACCGTCGCCGAGGGGCTCGCACTCATCCGCCGGCACGAGCTCGCCCCCGCCCTTGGCGCGGCGATCTGCGTGACCCTTCCCCCCTACGAGCCGCCAACCGGCCGGTTCCTCGGCATGGTTCACTTCCAGCGGATGCTGCGTTACCCGCCGAACGAACGCCTCGGCACCCTGCTCGACCAGTCCCTCGAACCGGTGATGGCTGACGCCCCCGCCGCCGAGGTCGCCAGGATCCTGGCCAGTTACAACCTCGTTTCCGTTCCCGTTGTTGACGAGAACCGCCGGCTGGTCGGGGTGGTGACCATTGACGACGTCCTTGACTATCTCCTGCCCAACGACTGGCGAAGTAGCGACCACACCCCCTCGAAACCCTCACAACCCAGTACATCCACCAGCACGATCCCCGTAAAAACAAGGAGGCTAGGCAATGGCACGCGGTAACCGCTCCGAAACCCGCCTCGACTCCCCCAAGGGACTCCGCACCAAAATCGTTCCCCGTTTCAGTGACCGTGACCGCTTCGGCCGTTTCACGGAATGGGTTGCCCGCGCCATGGGCACCCCCGGGTTCCTGCTCATCCTCACCGTCTTCGCGGTGGCCTGGATGGTTTTCAACACCGTGGCGCCGCCCGCCTGGCGATTCGACAGTGCCGCGATCGGCTTCACCGCGCTCACCCTGATCCTGTCGCTGCAGGCCTCATACGCCGCGCCGCTGATCCTGCTTGCGCAGAACCGCCAGGACGACCGCGACCGGGTGCAGATCGAGCAGGACCGCCAGCGCGCCGAGCGCAACCTGAACGACACCGAGTACCTCGCCCGCGAGGTGGTTTCGCTGCGCCTGGCGATGCGCGACCTCGCCAGCAAGGACTTCATTCGCGCCGAACTTCGTTCCCTCCTCGAGGATCTCGATAAGGACCGCCGGGACGGCGCCGAGTGAGCGTTCCCGCCGCGGCGGACAGCGTTGAGGCAGGTAGCGCTGGGGTAGGCAGTAGTGGGATGGCACGTGCCGGGGCAGCGGATGTCGAGGCGCGGGTCCGCTCCGCCCTGTCCCGCGTTATCGATCCTGAGATTCGCAAGCCCATCACCGAGCTCGACATGATCTCGTCGGTGTCCGTCGCTGGAGGCGCCGCGACGGTCGGCCTTAAACTGACCATCATCGGCTGCCCCGCCGCCGACACCATCGAGCGTGACGTGCGCGAAGCCACCGCCTCCGTCGCCGGCATCACCGACGTCGCGGTTGATGTCAGCATCATGACGCGCGACGAACGCGAGGCCCTCACCTCCAAACTACGCGGGGGCCGCGCGAAGACGCTTCAGTTCGGGCCGGAATCCCTCACCCGCATCATCGCCATCACCAGCGGCAAGGGCGGGGTGGGCAAGTCGACACTGACCGCCAACCTCGGGGTTGCCATGGCGGGCCGAGGCCTGCGGGTCGGAATCGTCGACGCCGACGTGTTCGGTTTTTCCATTCCCGGCCTGCTCGGTATCGCCGGCAGCAAACCGACCCAGGTCAACGACATGGTGCTTCCGCCCATCGCACACGGGGTGAAGGTCATTTCCATCGGTATGTTCGTCGACACCTCAAGCGGGGCCGGAACCGCGGTCGCGTGGCGGGGGCCGATGCTGCACCGCACCATCTCACAGTTCCTCACCGACGTGTACTTCGGCGACCTCGACATCCTCCTGCTGGATCTTCCTCCCGGAACCGGCGACATCGCCATCTCCATCGGCCAGCTGTTGCCCCAGGCCGAGGTGGTTGTGGTGACCACGCCGCAACCGGCCGCGGCCGACGTCGCCGAGCGCAGTGGCCTCGTCGCCCGCCAGACGGGCCAGAAGGTCATCGGCGTGATCGAGAACATGGCCGGACTGCTGCAGGCAGACGGCACCGTCCTCGAGCTCTTTGGCAGCGGCGGCGGCGCTGAGACCGCTTCCCGCCTGACCACGGCGGACGAACCCGTTGCCGTGCTTGGCTCCATCCCTCTGAGCGTCGCGCTGCGCGAGGGTGGCGACTCCGGCGCCCCGATCGTCCTCTCCTCCCCCACCGACGCCGCGGCCGTCGCCATCGACGCGATCGCCGCGCAACTCGTGGTGCGCGGCCGTGGCCTGGCCGGGCGCAAGCTGGGCTTCAGCGTCAACTGACCCACGACCGACTACGGTCCTGTCGGCGGCGATTGCCCACAAAAACGGCCCCTGCGGCTGCGAGGTTGTACCTGCAGCGGCCGGGGCCGTGATCAGTGCTGGGGTTTCGCGTCCGGGAAGGGCGCTTCCGTGCGCTTAGGCGCGACGGGTGGGAATGCGGTGGTACCCATCCTTCGCGACGGTGATGATCGTGCCGATGGAGGTGGCGACGACGACGACGGCGAGGATGGTCAGTTCGATGTTCATGGGGTTGCTCCTTGTAAGTATGAGACTATTTCACCCCCGACTTCCTGTTAGCACAATCGAATGTTTCTTGGGTGATTGTGTAGCCTAGCTACATGGACGTTCGACGCTTGGAACTGCTCCGCGAGCTCGCGGAACGCGGCAGCATCACCGCCGTGGCACGTGCCACGTCGCGCACACCTTCGGCCGTGTCCCAGCAGCTGAAAGTGCTCGAACGCGAGGCCGGAATCCCCCTCACCGAACGCAGCGGCCGTGGCATCATCCTCACCGGCGCCGGTGTTGCGCTTGCGCAGACGGCGACCGATGTCGCGGTGGCACTCGAGCGGGCGGAAGCCCTCTGGGAGGACTTCAAACAGGCCCCGCGCGGCTCCGTCACCCTCACCACGTTTCCCACGGGCGGGCAGATGCTGCTGCCCGGGCTGCTCACCGCCGTTGCCGCAGTCCCCGGCCTTGTGCTGCACTGCACAGATCAGGACCCGTTGCTGCCCGATTTTGCCGACCTCACCCCCGACTTCGACATCGTCCTCGCTGACGCTCCCGGGGTGCTGCCGTCGTGGCGCGACCGCGGCCTGACGGTTGTCCCGCTGATGCGGGAGCCCCTCGACGTCGCCCTGCCGGAGGGCCACCGGCTCAGTGCTCGCACCACATTGTCGCCAGGTGACCTGGTCAACGAGAGCTGGATCGGAGTGCAGCTCGGCTTTCCCTACGACCGCATCCTGCGCCAGATCGAGTCGGTGAACGGCTCCCCCGCCAACGTCACGCAGCGTTTCCTCGACAACGGCATCGTCGAGTCGGTTGTCGCAGCAGGCCACGGCATCGCGATCCTGCCAAGGTTCACCACCCGCGATCACGAGAACGGACTGGTCACCCGCCCCCTCACCGGGGTGCGCGCTTTCCGCCAGATTTCGGCGCTGATGCGACCGGACCGGGCGGAGCGTCCATCGGTGCGTCGGGTGATCACGGCCCTGCGCGCCGAAGCATCACGATTGCAGGAGCTCTACGAGTCGCTCTGAGACCCGCTAGCCGCCGGAACCAGCGTGCGCCTGCCGATCGACGGCGCGGCCGCTGGTGCCTCACTAGGCGGCTGGTGCATACGGCTCCGGCCGCGGGCTCTGGGACCGCTGGTCGCCTCAGGTGGATTCGTTGTCGAACGGCGCTGGTTTACCCTCGCGCTCGAACCGTTGCCGCTGCGCATAAGCGCCCTCGGTCACCGGTTTGACCACGGGCACCGCCGCAGCCGACGCACCGAGCGGGTCGTCGTCCAACAGGGCTTCACGAATGATGCGGCGCGGGTCATACTGGCGCGGGTCGAGCTTTTTCCAGTCAACCTCATCGAAGTCTGGACCCATTTCCTCGCGCATACGATCCTTGGCCCCATTGGCCAGTTCGCGCAGGGAACGCACCAACCGGGCAAGCTGGCTGGCGTAGTAAGGCAGGCGATCGGGGCCCAGCACAAAGACGGCGATGATCCCGATGATCGCCAGCTTGTCGAAAGTCAACCCAAACACCCGCTCAGAATAACCCGTTCTAGATGAATCCTCGCCCTAGGCTGAGGGGTCAAGAGGAGTAAATAGGTGTCGGACAAAGATTTAAGCTGGAAATTCGCGGAAGATTTTGTAGTCGAGAGTGCGGTAATCCAGCAGGCCCGGCAACATTCCCTCGAGCAGGGGGTCGAGCCGATTTCCCCGGCGATGGGCGCCCAGATCGCCGTTCTCGCCGCCGCGTCGCGCGCGAAAACGATGATCGAGATCGGGACCGGCCTGGGTGTGAGTGGACTGTGGTTGATGTCAGGGGCCCCCGAGGCGATCCTGACCTCCATTGACATTGAGCTGGATTACCAGCAGTCCGCGCGCAAGGCCTTCACCGAGGCGGGCATCCCGATCAACCGCACCCGCCTGATCACGGGGCGTGCCCGCGACGTGCTGCCGCGGATGAACGAGTCCAGCTACGACATCGTGCTGGTTGACGCCGACCCGCACTCGGTCATCGAGTACGTCGAGCACGGCCTCCGCCTCGCGAGGGCCGGCGGCACGGTGCTCGTTGCCCACGCCCTGTGGCGGGGCCGGGTTGCCGACCCGGTGCAGCGCGACGACACCGTCAGCGACTACCGGTCACTCCTGCGCGAGATCGGCGAGTCCTCAGCCGTGCACAGTGCGTTGTCCCCCGTCGGCGACGGTCTCCTGCAGCTGACCAAAGTCGGCGACTGAGCGCACCCCGGGCGTGTCGCGCCGCTGTTACCGGCTTTCGTAGCGGTGAGCCTGGCGGAAAATGCCCGGTCAGCCGACATGCTGGCGTACCAGAGGGCACCGTGCGGCAGCACAATCGCAATGATTGATGCCCGTCCGTTGCCCCTGCCTTAACCTCGAGGCCACTCGCGGCGCAGACAAACGCGGCACGTCGGACGTCGCCACGGATGATTGCTGCGGTACCCGCCGCCGGGTGTGGACCCACATCGCCGACGACAGGTCAGACGACCACCGATCGGTGCTGTTGGCGATGGAGCGCGAAAAGCCGGCCGAAGTGATGCGGACCCTCGGGTCCAGCATCCACCCCGGCCGGCTGGGCGCCACACGACCACACGGTGCACTGCACCGGGCGTGGCCCCGCGTAATTAGGAGAAGCGGAAGATCACTTACCGGCCGCTACGACGTTGGCGAGCGCGTCGTGCAGTTCTTTGGCCTCGGCGTCGTTCACGGAGACAACAAGGCGGCCGCCGCCCTCAAGGGGAACACGAACGATAATGAGGCGACCTTCCTTGACAGCCTCCATTGGGCCGTCCCCGGTCCTCGGTTTCATGGCTGCCATCAGTAGTCCCCTTTCACAAAGATACTTCTCTATTATCGCCTATTCCTCGCGTTCCAAAAAACGCGGGATCCTCAACTGTCGATTTAGGGTGGTGTCCAGTCGTATCCATCGACCCACCAGGCGATGTAGATCCAGCCGACCTGGCCGGCGATGAACAGCACAACCATGCCAACACGGTAGAGCGGTGCGCGCGGCTGGGCCACGGCGCCGAGCAGCGGGAAGATGGGCATCAACAGACGAAAGGTGGATGACTGGGGGAAAAACACCGCCAGCAGGTAGAGCACGTAGCTGGCTATCCAGAAGCGCAGGTCCACCCCGAGCCGGCGGACCGGAGGGGTGAACAACACCGCGGCGAACAGCAGGATGACAACAACCAGCAGGATCGGGCCGAACGGCTTGGGTATCCACCAGTTCGCGCCCTGCACCCAGGCGGTGAACGGCAGCAGCTCGCCGTAGCCGACGTAGGCGGATCGCCAGGACAGTTCGGTGTCCGTGTATGCGGTTGGGGATCCGGTCACTGCGGCGGCGATCAGTACCCACAAAAAACCCATAAACGCAGTGAACAGTCCCACCACGATGACCGCGACGCGCTGCGGCACGGGGAACGGTTCGCGGCCGCGCACCAGCCAGCGCTGGACCAGGTGCAGCAGCAGGGCGAGGGCGAACGCGAGGGTGCTCGGCCGCGTCAGGCTCATCACCGCGACAACCGGCACCAGCAGCCAATAGCGGCGCTGCACCAGCAGGTACAGGGCGAGGACCAGGAAAAACTGGTGCATCGATTCCGCGTAGGCGAGCTGCATCATCGGCGACAGCGGAGCGACGCAGAACAGGACGACGGAGAACAGTGCCGTCTCGGCTGGCAGCACCAGGCGCATCAGCCGGTAAAACACCAACGCGGAGGCCGCGCCGAAACCGACCGAGACCACCACGGCGATGACGGCGTATGGCAGCGCCGTTGCCGCGCTCAACAGCCCAACCAACCCCGGGTACAGGGGCATAAACGCCCACGCGTTCTCGGCGACGTGGCCATCGACCGTCAACGGCAGCTCACTCGGGTATCCGACCACACTGACGATGTAGTACCAGTGCGCGTCCCAGAGGGAGGCGAAGGAGAAGTAGTCCGGGGAGGGCCCCGTCCAGGCGTTCTGTTCCTGGGCGGCGGCGAACTGGAGCAGGATGTTGCTGGTGATCACCCGGGAGAGGACAAAAATGACCAGCACCTTCGCCCACCACGGCACCAGCCGGTAGCGGACTTTGAGCCCGACCCTGCGCACGGGACGAACCCGTGGGGCAAGGTTCACGCTAGACACGTCCCGGTCAGGCACGTCCCGGTCAGACACTCGGGCTCGTGAGCCAGGTGCGCAGTCCGATCTCACAGTCGGTGATCTGCGTGAGCGCGACCCGTTCGTCGTCGGCGTGCGCCTTCAGCGGGTCGCCCGGCCCATAGTTGACGGCCGGGGTGCCGAGCGCGGAGAAGCGGGCGACGTCGGTCCAGCCGTACTTCGGGCGGGCCTCACCACCGACGGCGGCGAGGAAGTTTTTGGCGAGGGCCGCGTCGAGGCCAGGGCGGGCTCCTTCGGCGGAATCCACCACCGTCATCTCGTAGCCATCAAACAGCTCACCGAGGTGGGCGATGGCCTCCGCGACGCTGCGGCTGGGCGCGAAGCGGTAGTTGATGTGCACCATGGCCTCGTCGGGGATCACGTTTCCAGCGATCCCGCCGGAGATGCCGACGGCGTTCAGTCCTTCGCGGTAAACAAGGCCGTCGACCTCGACCTCCCGCGGCACGTAATCCGCCAGCGTCGCCAGAATGGGGACGACGTCGTGGATGGCGTTGTGGCCGACCCAGGCGCGGGCCGAGTGAGCACGCAGCCCGAAGGTACGCACCTCGACCCGCAGGTTGCCGTTGCAGCCACCCTCGATGCCGGAGTTGGTGGGTTCGCCGAGGATGGCGAAATCTCCGGCGAGCAACTCCGGGCGGTTACGGGCGAGGCGGCCGAGCCCGTTGAGCGAGTCGGCGACCTCCTCGTTGTCGTACCAGATCCAGGTGACGTCGACGGAGGGATCGGTGATCTCCGCCGCGAGCTTCAGCTGCACGGCGACGCCCGCCTTCATGTCGACGGTGCCGCGGCCCCAGAGGTAGTCGACCCCGTCAATGGTTTCGAAGCGGGTCGGCAGGTTGTTGTTGACCGGGACGGTGTCGATGTGGCCGGCGATGACAACACGCCTGCTGCGGCCGAGGTTGGTGCTGGCGACGATCGCGTCGCCGTCGCGGGTCACCTCGAGGTGGCCGGAGGTTGCCAGGGAGGCGACGATGGCGTCCGCGATGGTCGCCTCGTTGCCGGACACCGACTCGATGTCGCACAGTTGCTGGGTCAGGGCGATCGACGTTGCGGACAGGTCAAGGACGGGCACGGCGGAATCGACGATCGACATGCCAGAATTCTATGGCCAAGCGCACTCGGTACTCTTGCTGTATGACTTCACGTGCTGCCTGGGGCTACGGCCTCTCCACTATCGCCGGGGACGGCACCGTTCTCGACACCTGGTTCCCGGAGCCCAAGCTCGGCCCCCTCCCGGCCGGCACGGAACGCCACATCGCGCCGGCCGATCTCGAGGCCCTCGCCACCCCCGATGCCCGCCGCAACGTCACGATCGAGTTCGTGACC
>JAODAO010000376.1 GCA_025463465.1 Glaciihabitans sp.
GCTGCGCCTGGTTGATCACCACCGTGTTGTTGGTGGGGGTGACAGACGGTGTTGGCGCGGCCGTTGTGGGTTCGGTAGACGGTTCGACCGATGGCTCCACCGAGGGTGTAACGCTGGTGGTGGCCGAATCGGTTGGTATCGCGGTCTCTTCGCCGTTCTGGCCGACGAGCGCAATGATGGTGCCAACCAGGACAACCAGGAGCACAACGATCAGGGCGACGAGCGGCCACGTCCACGGGTTGCGCTTGTTCGGCTGGGTATTGGGCGTCGACTCCACGGTTGCCGTGGCCGGCATCCTGGTGGTATTCGGGTTGCCGTAGTTCGGGCCTTCGAGGGCCGCGAGCGAGCTGTCGCCGACGACCGCGGGCACGGAGGCGACGGCACCGGCGATGTCACCGCGACGCAGCGCCTGGGCGGCACGGGCGAGGTGGGCGGCGCTGGCTGGCCGGTCCGCGGGGTTTTTGGCGATGCACGAGTACACGAGGTTGCGTACCGGCTCGGAGATGGTGACGGGAAGCTCGGGCGGAGCCTCGTTGATCTGCGCCATCGCGATGGCGACCTGCGACTCACCGGTGAACGGGCGACGCCCGGCCAGGGCCTCGTATGCGACGATTCCGAGCGAGTAGATGTCGGTCGTCGGTGAGGCGGGGTGTCCGCTTGCCTGCTCCGGGGACAGGTACTGGACGGTACCCATCACCTGGCCTGTTGCCGTCAGCGGCACCTGGTCGGCGATGCGGGCGATACCGAAGTCGGTGATCTTGACCTTGCCCTCAGGCGTGATCAGGAGGTTGCCTGGCTTGATGTCGCGATGGACGAGGCCTGCCGAGTGGGCTGCGTGAAGCGCATTGGCGGTCTGGGCGACGATGTCGAGGACACGGTCGGTGGACAGGACGCGCTCGCGTTCGAGGATGGTGCTGAGTGCCTCTCCGGGCACCAGTTCCATCACTAGGAAGGCGCTGCCATCCTCCTCGCCGTAGTCGAAAACGTTGGCGATACCTTCGTGATTGACCAGGGCAGCGTGACGCGCCTCGGCGCGGAAGCGCTCAAGGAACCCCGGGTCCCCCAGGTACTCGTCCTTCAAAATCTTGATGGCGACGGTGCGTCCGATAACGAGGTCGGTGGCTTGCCACACTTCCCCCATGCCGCCAATAGCGACCCGGCTGGAAAGCTGGTATCTGCCCCCGAAAGTGAGCCCGCTTGTGGGTCTCATTTATTTAGCACCGCCTCTAGTACTTTCTTTGCGATTGGTGCGGCAACACCGTTACCAAACCCGGACTGACCGAGCCCGCCGCCGTTTTCCACCACAACAGCAATAGCAACTTCTGGATTCTCTGCCGGCGCGAAACCGGTGAACCACAGTGTGTATGGATCGCCGGTGCCGTTCTCTGCCGTACCGGTCTTCCCCGCCACATCCACCCCATTTATTGTCGCATTGCTCGCTGCGCCATCAGCGACGTCCGCGACCATCATCTGTGTCATTTTGGTTGCGGTATCGGCACTGATCGGTGTGTTGTAGACCTCGGACTGGAACGATCTCCGTTCCGTCAGGTCGGTCGCGATGATGCTCTCCACCAGATTGGGCTGCATCAGCACCCCACCGTTGGCGATCGCGGCCGACACCATGGCGATTTGCAGCGGTGTGACCCGGTCATCGTCCTGGCCGAACGACGACAGCATCAGGCGTGCCGTGTTGTTGCCGATATCGTCCGGATAAACGCTGGGGGTGACCTTGAAGGGAATCTCGAGGTCATCGCCGAAGCCAAAACGTTCGGTGTAGTCGGTGATCGTGTCTACCCCGAGTGCTTCGCCGAGTTCGGCCATTGGGATGTTGCAGCTCAGCCGCAGGGCGGTGGCGATGGAGGCCTCGTCACCGGAGCCGCACGCAGCACCAGAGGAGTTGGTGATGACCGAGGTGCTGCCCGGAAGGGTGAGAGCGGCGGGGTTGGGGAACGTGCTGTCCGGGGTGAAGTCGCCGCTGTCGAGGGCGGCGGACGCCATGATCAACTTGAATACCGACCCGGGGTGATACAGGTCGCCACCGATCGCCCGGTTCACCAGCGGCTTGGTGGGGTCGGCAGTGAGCTGGTTGTACGCGCTGTAGAAGAGGTCGCTGTCGTGTACGGCGAGAGAGTTCGGGTCGAAACTGGGCTTGGACACCATGGCGATGATCTCGCCGGTGTCCGGCTTGATCGCGACAACGGAGCCGCGCTGGTCGCCGAGGGCATCCCAGGCCGCCTGCTGGATGTCGGGATCGATGGTCAGTTCGACGGCGTCGCCCTTGGGGTTCTGGCCCGTCACAATGCTGGTGAGGTTGTCGAGGAACTGCTCGTCCGCTGTCCCGCTGAGGAAGTCGTTCATCGCCCCCTCGATTCCGGGGTTCGACTGGTTGAGCGTGAAGTAGCCGGTCACCGGCGCATACAGTTCGGCGTTGTTGTAAACACGCTGGTACTTGTACTGGTCGTCGACCGGTACAGACTCGGCGATTGGTTCACCGTTGACGAGGATCGGCCCGCGCTCGGCGGAGTAGCTGTCATACAAGGTGCGCACATTGCGGCCGTCAGCGTTCAGCTCGGAGCTGGAGAACACCTGGATGATGGAACTCGATGCGAACAGGGCGACGAACATGAGCAGCACAACGGTGCTGACCCGGCGGAGTTCCTTGTTCATGCTTCAATCACCGCCCTTGGCTGGTTTCGAACGGTATCGGACAGGCGCAACAGCAGCGCCGCGATGATCCAGTTGGCCACGAGCGATGAGCCGCCGGCGGCGAGGAACGGGGTGGTGAGGCCCGTGAGGGGGATAACGCGGGTGACACCACCGATCACGATGAACACCTGCAGCGCGATGACGAACGACAGTCCAACACCCAGCAGGCGGCCGAAGTCGTCCTGGCCGGCGAAGGCGATCCGGAATCCGCGTGATACGAACAGCAGGTAGAGCGCGAGGATGGCGAAAATGCCGATCAGACCGAGCTCTTCGCCAAGGGACGGGATGATGTAGTCACTCTCGGCGAGAGGCACGAGGTCGGGGCGGCCGACTCCGAGCCCTGTTCCAGTCAGGCCACCATGGGCGAAGCCGAACAGCCCGGTGACCAGCTGGTAACTTCCGCCGATGCGGTCGTAGTTTTCCTGGTCGAACGGGTTCAGCCAGGCGTGCACCCGGCCGTTGACGTAGGACAGCAACTGGTAGGCGACGAGGGCGCCAACGAGGAACATACCGATGCCAAGCACAATCCAGCTGCCGCGGCCGGTGGCGACGTAGAGCATCACCAGGAACAGGCCGACGTAAAGAAGCGAGGTGCCGAGGTCCTTCTGGAAGATCAGCACCGCCATCGATGCCGCGAAGACCACCAGGATCGGGCCGAGGTCGCGGGCGCGCGGGAACCGCAATCCCAGCACCTTTCTACCGACCATGGACAGCGAGTCCCGAGCCGTGACCAGGTAGCCGGCGAAGAAGATGGCGAGGGCGATCTTGCCGAGTTCACCCGGCTGGAACGTGAAGGCACCTACCCGGATCCACAGGCTTGCCCCGTTGATCGTGGTTCCGATGAACGGCAGCATCGGCAGGAGCAGCAGCACAATGCCGGTGAACATGGCCACGTAGCGGTAGCGCTGCAGGACCCGGTGGTTGCGGATGATGATCACTACGGCGATCGCGCACGATACGGCGATGGCCGTCCAGACGATCTGGCGCATGCCTGCGCTTTGCCAGCCCGAAAAGCCCTCCGCGATGTCGAGCCGGTAGATCATGGCAATGCCGAGGCCGTTCAATACGGTGACGATCGGCAGGATCAGGGGATCGGCGTCGCGGGCGACAACCCGAAGCACCACGTGCATCACCAGAGTCAGCACGGCGAGGCCGGCTGTGATGGTGAGAAGCGACGAATCGATGGCTCCGAGCGCGCCGAGCTGGACGAGCATAATCGCGCCGGCGTCGATGGCGAGGGCGAAGATCAGCAGGACGAGCTCGAGGTTTCGCAGCCGGGCCGGCACCCGCAGTTTGATGCGGATGCTGGTGGTGAAGTTGGCGCGGGGACCGGCCTCGAACGGGGTCGACGCCTGGGCCACAGCCTCACGGTTACTGGGTGCTGGCATCGGCCAACCGATCCACTATGGCCTGCGCCTGGTCGAGGTCCGTCGCACTGATGGTCGCCTCGACACTGCTGCGGGTGAAAGACGGCAGTTCGGAGATTTTGATGGATGTCTCCTCAACCACGCTGGACAGCGCGATCGGGCCGAGATTTTGTTGCACACCCTTAAAGATGGCCACGTTTCCGTCCCTGGCCCCAACGAAATAGTGCGACTGGGTCCAGTTGTAGCCGAAGAAGGAGATGGCGACGAGGGCGGCGATGATCAGGACAAGGCCGACCAGCCAGGTGATGCGCCGGCTGCGGGCCCGCCGGCGATCCTCGAGGATCAGTTCGTCAAGGTACTCGTCGGATTCCGGTTCGAAGTGGCTCGGGTCCGGCTGGGTGGCCTTGAGCGGGTGCAGCAGCAGGGTCGGCAGCCGAAGTGGCCTGCGGTTGCTGTCACTGTCGAATGACAGCGTCGTCGCGGCGGATCCGACGGTGAGCGGCGGCACGTGGGCCGAGTCGGTGGTTTCGTCGATGTCGACGAGGACAACGGTGACGTTGTCGGGGGCGCCGTTGTCGAGGCTTTCCTTCACCAGCCGCTGGGCCGCGTCCTGGGTGACCGGCACCGTGGTGAGGACAGCCTGCATCTTCTCGTCCGACACGTAACTGCTGAGTCCGTCCGAGCAGAGCAGCCACCTGTCGCCCGGCAGGGTTTCCACCACGGTGGTGTCGATCTCGGGTGCCGCGTCCACGTCGCCGAGCACCCGCATCAGCACGGAGCGGCGCGGGTGGACGGCTGCCTCCTCCGGGGTGATGCGGCCACTGTCGACGAGGCGCTGCACAAAAGTGTGGTCTGCGGTGATCTGCTCGAGGGTGCTGTCGCGCAGCCGGTAGATACGGGAGTCGCCGATGTGGGCGATAGCGAGGGAATTGCCGACTCGGATGAACCCGCTGACCGTTGTTCCCATCCCGGTCAGTTCGCTGTGCTCGAAGACCGTCTCGGCCAACAGCGCGTTGGCGGCGATCAGCGCAGACTGGAGGGCGAACTCGGCGTCGTTGGGGGATTCGAACGGCCGGTCGACCTCGGCGATGCGGGTGACGGCGATGGCGGATGCAACGTCACCACCGGCGTGGCCGCCCATACCGTCCGCGACCACAAACAGGTGGGTGCCCGCGTAGGCGCTGTCCTGATTGTTGGCGCGAATCTTGCCGACGTGCGAGACGGCGGCACTTTTTCCGGAGTTGGACACGCTCTACCGCCGGAGCTCGAACGTCGTAGTACCGATTTTGATCGCGGTGTTCATGGGGATGGGGGTGGGCACGGTGACCCGACGGCCGTCAAGATAGGTGCCGTTTGTTGAATCGAGGTCCTGCACGACCCAGCCGTCGTTCCACAGCATCAGCCGGGCATGGTGAGTCGAGGTGTAGTCGTCGCGGATAACCAGGCCGGATTCGCTAGAGCGGCCGATGGTGAGCTGCTCGCGGGGCAACTCGATCTCGAGTCCCTCCTTGGGGCCGGAGGTGATCACAAGCCGAGCGGCGGGACCCGTGCTGGGGGATGCGGCGCGGGCTGGTGCCTGCGGAACCGCCGCGGCCGGGCTCGGCAGCACGGGAGCCGCGGGTGGCGGCGCACTGTATGCCACCGGGGCGGGCTGGGACGCCTGCGAAAACGGGTCGGGCGCAGCATCCACCGGCATTCGACGCGCTTTCTGTCCGAAAAGGTCGGAGCGCAGCGCATAAACGATGGCGAAAACGAAGGCCCACAGGACCAGGAGAAATACCAGTCGCAGGATGAGCAGGGTCAGGTCAGTCATTTACGACATACCACCGGGATCGATGCGGAGATCGGAGAACTGGTCGACATTCGATGATTGGGCAAGCACGCGGAACACAATACGGGTTCGGCCGATCTCGATGACGGAGTCGGGGGTGAGAGGCGCCTTGGTGAGTGGAGCCCCGTTGATTTTCGAGCCGTTGGTGGAACCCAGGTCGTTGACCTGCCCTCGGGTACCGTCCCACAGGATCTCCACGTGTTTTCGGGACGTTCCGGTGTCGGCCACCGTGATGTCGGCCTCGGAACCGCGCCCGATGATGGTGCGGGACTTGGTCAGGGGGTATCGGCGGCCGTCGATATCGAGGACCGGCGTCCAATCTACTGTTCCCTTGACGTTCACCGAGGTGATCTCGATGAGGCCCTGGCTGAGCCGGTCGTCCGGGGAAAGAGTGATGGAGATACCGCCGGCGAAGGAGTAGTGCTGGGTGGTCGCGTGGCGTTGTACCAGCTGGGTCAACTCGTCGATCAGCGTTGGACCGATGCCCATCATCCTGTCGTAGTCGACGCGGTTGAGGTGGACGGTGAACTTGTTGGGGACCAGGATGCGATCCCGCGACACGATTGCCGCTTTGGTGTCCAGTTCACGGCGGAGAGCACTGGTGATCTCGACCGGCTGGAGCCCACTTTTGAAGGTCTTGGCAAAGGCACCGTTAACTGCCCGCTCAAGACCTTTCTCAAAGTTGTCCAGAAGGCCCAAGGATCTCCCCGTTTCGCCGGATAGTGATTCTCAGACGATGTTAGTCGGCTCACCGCAGAATGACCTGAGCATCCAATTGGCCGGTAGCCGCCAGTCGACAGTACACGTAGGACCTATCCGAGCGTACACCGGGTATTTTATCCTTCCCGCTGGGACATGTCCTTCGGACCCCCTCCGGCTGTGATAATCTCGCTTGGTTGGTGCGTAAGCACCAGTGGTAAGCGCGAGTGGCGAAATTGGCAGACGCGCACGGTTCAGGTCCGTGTGCCTTAACGGGCATGGGGGTTCAAGTCCCCCCTCGCGCACCACAGGTTGTGACGGAATTGCTTTCCGACATTGCCCAGCAGTAAAAAGGGCCCCCGAGCAATCGGGGGCCTTTCTGGTTAACCGGTTAGACCGGTTCCCGATCTGACCGGTTCTTCGATCTGGCCGCCACGCTCTGGCCGCCACGCTCTGGCCGCCACGCTCTGGCGCGCGGAACATATCCCGCCCGAGCCGCCTGCTGGTGAGCGCCCCGCAATCATGCCCGCCCAGTAATCGTGAGCGTCCGCTATTCGTGTCGGCTCAGATATCGCGGCAATTGGCGTGGCCTCCATCATCAGCGGCGGGAAGCGGACCCGCTTGCGATCCTCGGGCGGCATCGACACCCCTCAAGGCTGGGCGGGTATCCACGACGTGGGAGTTGTCGACGCACCTGGGTTTTTTGATACCCGTCGACGTTCGAAAGTTATTAACACTGTGGAATCGATTGTGGATAACTACACCACTGTAATTCGAATGACAAGAAAAATGGAGTTGAAGACGTGGGAACACCAGTTCTCACCCACTGACGATGGGCGTCGAGAAACCTCGGTGTTGAAAAAGGGCCATATGGCTGTTGTTCCGATTTCGCGGCTGGCTACGAATCTCCGCTGGGCCTCAGACCCGCTAAGTTGCGGGAGGCCCTGCCGGAAGTGGGTTTGCGATAGCGGTGATCGCCAGTGCGACACCCCTTCATTTCGTGCGAATTCCGCGGGCGTGCAACAGAGTGTTGGTCGAAACCGCACGTCTTCAGGCGCGGCTGCTCGGCAGACGGACCATTGAACCGGAGTACTGCCTACTGCAAGCAGCTCGAACCCGAGTGTCAAGAGAGGAAGCCGTATAAATACCGACATTTTCGTTCTGTAACCGCAACGATTTCGCTGGCAACGGAAAGTTTTTCTCAGCTCTTCCGCGCCCGGTCGTTCTCGCTCCACAGTGGTGACTGGGGCACTCGTCATACGACGGAACGGGCAGGCGATGACGGAAACCCCGGTCGGCAAACTCAGACCCTCGGTTGCATCCCAGCGAGGTCGAACGGGTACACGTTCATCAAGTGGACTCGTCAGCCCTGCAGCCAGCAGGCCCCGCCCGGCTCTGACGCTGGCGCGCGCCGTGTTCGCGGTAACCGTGGTGCTGGCGGTATCCCTGTCGATGAGCGAGGCCCAGGACACCCTGCGGTTGCTGAACGCGCGCAACCTGAGCATCGAGGAAAATGCCGCCGTTCGAGGGGACCTGGTCGCTTCGGCGTCGCTGGCCACAAAAACGCTCGCCGGATTGGCGCCCCGTATGGCCAAAGCGCAGCAGGTGCTGGACGACAGTACCGGTCGGGTACTCGCCGAGCGGTCTCGAAGTGCACTCGAGTTGGTGGTCGACAATCTAAAGGCCGCCTCGGCAAGCACCCGCCTGCAGATTGCAGCGACACTGTCCACTGCGGCGTTGTCCCCGGCCGCCCACGCCACCGCCACGCAGATCCGCGACACCACGGCAGCGCTGGAGACGTCGGTGGATGATCTCAACCTAATAGTCACGCTGCAGCGAGAATTGGTCATCTCCGAGGACGCCGTTGCAGCGGACGTCGCGCTGTGGGACGACCAACAACGGCGCGAAGCAGAGGCCAGCGCGCAGGCTGAAGCTGCGGCGGCAGAGGAGTCGCGCCAGGCTGCGGAAGTCGCCGCAGCCGTGACGGCTCCACCCGCGAAATCCACAGGGTCGGGTGCGTCGTCGGCGCTGGTTGCCCCCACCGCCCCGATTGCGGCGACACCCCCGGTCCATATGGAAAATGTGTGGGCCACGGGGTTCCAAACGGAGATAGACGCATGCCGCGGTTCCGTAGATCTCAGCTCGGCGTACGGAGTTGCCGTCATTGGCGAGCACTGGACGTGTGGCGGCAGCGCGTTTCCGCGGGCGGAGGGCAGCATCGTGCAACTTACCGGGGTGCGTAGCGGCACGTATCGTACGGGTCCCGTGGTCGCTGTGCTCAACAAGGCTACCGACGGTGCCGAAGACCTGCCCCGCGGCTACGACCTGATGTATCAGACGTGTATCGACGATTCGAACGCGCAAATGTCATTCACCGCTCTAACTCGGATTGGTTGAGAGACGCATCCCCATCCATCTTGGTGATGATTCCTAATTTTCGAAAGTTATCCACAATGTGGAGTCGATTGTGGATAACTACAGCGACGTAAT
>JAODAO010000380.1 GCA_025463465.1 Glaciihabitans sp.
GCTGCGCCTGCAGAACGACCTCGGCTCCGTCGAAGTGGGAAAGCTCGCCGACCTGGTGATCAGCACGGTCAACCCGCTCGAGAACATCACCGCGCTCGGCGAGCCGACGGCGGTGCGCGCGGTCATCCAGTCCGGCCGGGTTGTAAAAGACCTCGACGGGTTGGCGCGCTCCGCCGGCTAGGCAGCGACCTGATGCTCAGGACACGGCGGCCAGCGCGGTGTCGATCAGGTCAGCCACCCGCTCCGGGGCGACCTTCGGGGTGGCGTGGCTGGTGTTGATCTCGCTGGTGATGGCCCCGGCGGTGGCGGCCATGTCACGCTGGGCGTCCGGGCGGAGGGTTTTGTCACCGCTGGCGACCAGGTACCAGCTGGGCCGTGAGGCCCACGCGGGAACCCCGGTCTCCTGCGAGAAGATCGCGTCTGCAGACTCGCGGCCGCTGCCCTCCGAGTCCATCAATTCGCGCAACTCGGAGGAGACGTCCCAGTTGATCTCGGCCCAGAACTCGTCGCCGTGGTCGGTGCTCCACTCGCCGTTCGGCCCACGCTTCATGTACTTCGAGATTTCCGCGTCGTCGTAGCGCTCCACGATCTGCGACACCGACTCGCGCTCTGCCGGCGCGAACGCGGCGATGTAGACGAGGCCGACCACACGGTCATGGGTGCCCACGTTGGTGATCACCGCACCGCCGTAGGAGTGGCCAACGAGCAGGACGGGCCCGTCGATGGCATCCACCACGCTCGTGACGTGCGCGACGTCATCAGCGAGCGACGTCAGCGGGTTGTTGATCAGCGTGTAGCGGTGGCCGCGGGCGTCGAGCACCGGGGTGACGGTGCTCCAGGTCGCGGAGGTGCCACCGGCGCCGTGGACGAGGACTATGTGCATTGGGCTCTCCTGTAAACGGGTGCGCCGGGGCGCTGGACAAATAGGCGGGACGACAGGGGGATGTCGCTCAGGCGGCGGGCAGCGCGAGCAATACGGTGGGGGCCGGGGCGGCCTCGCGGCCCTCAAACGGCACCGGCTGGCAGACCATGTAGTAGTCGCCCGCTTCCACCTCGGCGAGGTTCGCGTTCTCCAGGATGACGACCCCGGCGGTGCAGAGGATCACGTGGGTGGGCCACTCGGTGGTGTTGGCGGGGGCCTCGATGGTCATGTAGTCGTTTCCGGCGAAGACAACGCCGTTGTCGACGATCCACTGGGCGGCGTCCGGGCCGAGCCCCACCCAGGTCTCCGACTTCTCGTTGCGGGTCAGGGCATCGGTGGAGTTGCGGGTTTTGAACAGCAGGCGCCTGGCCCCCTCGGCGCCGGCGGTGATCAGGTCGGCCGCGGTGATCTCCTCGTCAACGAAGCGCAGGTCAAGCACTCGGGCCTCGCCCACGGTGGAGTCCATCGACAGCTGGTCGACCGTGGCGGCGCCGGGCACAAAGTGTGAGGGGGCGTCGACGTGGGTTCCGGTGTGGGCGCCGATGAGCCAGCGGGAGACGTCGCTGGCGAAGCCGTCGGCGATCTGCTCGACCATTTCGTAGGTGGGGCGGCGGCCCCAGTGCAGCATCGACTCGGTGACGGGGATGTTGATGTTGATGGGGTCGTTCATAAAATTTCCTCACGCAAAGATCGACGAAACATTGATTGGATTCGAACCTGAAACGATTGTATCCAATTAGTGGGGTTAGCGGGACGCAAGATAGGCGCGCCAGCCTCCAAACGAGCTGACGTCGGGTCCGGCCGGGTCGGTGCAGGCGAAGCCGATGACCTCACGGCCGTCCGCCAGGGTGGTGCGGCCGAGGGCCATCGGGGCGGGGAGCCCGGCGAGGAAGACGCCGAGGCCAGACGGGGACAGCGACCAGAGTTCGCATTCCAGTTCGGTGCCAGCGCCGGGGGCCGAGCGCACGATGCCGGGTTTGGGCATCACGCCGGGCAGCGCGAGCATCGAATATTCGGCCGAGGTGCGGGTGGTTTCGAGGTAGCGGGCGCCGACTGACTCCAGCTGGTGGTTGAGCGGCTGCCCGCTGAGGTGGGCGCCGAACACGGCGAGCACCGCACCGTCCGGGGTGATGACGGCGGGCGCCTCATCCACCAACTCCGCGGCGAGGTCGACCGCCACCTGGTCGGCGAAGGCACGCGCCACGACCGTGACCCCGAAGAGTCCCGTGCTGGTCTGCCCGGCGGGAACGGCGACGCCGCACAGGTCGAACAGGTTCATGAAGTTGGTGAACGTGCCGAGCTTCGAGTTCTCGGTGATGGGCTCGGCGGCGACAGCGGCGAGGGTCGGGTGGGTCGGCGCGGTCGGCACAAGCAGCGCGTCGATGCCGTCCATGCTCGCCATCGCCTGCACCCGGAACCGGGCGAGGCGCTCCTGGTCCGCCACAACGGCGACACCGGAACGGCCGGCGGCGGCCGCGGCGATTCTCGCGACGGTGGGGTCGGCGCCCTCCGGGTGGGTGGCGAGGAATTCGCCGTAGGCGGCGGAGCGCTCGGTGACCAGCGCACCGTCGTACAGCAGCCGCGCTGCGGCGAGAAACGGGGTGAGGTCAAGCTCAACGATCTCGGCGCCCGCCAGCCGGAGTCGTTCGGTGGCCTTACGGAACAGGTCGACCCGCTCGGGGTCGAGGCTCACAAGATCCTCGGGGCGGGGCACAGCGACCCGGGGCGCGGCCCGGGCGGAACGCGGGGTGTCCGCCGGCCACACACGGGACTGCGGGTCGGTGGCGCTCGGGCCAATGGCGACCTTCATCGCGGCAACCGCCGGGCCAAGGTGTGCTGCGAAAACAGTGACACAGTCGTAGGAGCGACTGGCGGGGACAACACCGTCGAGCGGCACCAGCCCGCGGGTGGCCTTGATACCCACAATCCCGTTCAGCGCCGCCGGAACCCGGCCGCTGCCCGCGGTGTCGGTGCCGAGGGAGATGTCAACGATGCCGAGGGCCACCGCGACGGCGGAACCGCTGGAGGAGCCGCCGGACACGCGGTCGGGGAAGTGGGCGGAGCGCACAGCGCCGTAGGGGCTGCGGCTGCCAACAAGGCCGGTAGCGAACTGGTCGAGGTTGGTTTTTCCGAGCACCACCGCGCCCGCCGCGCGCAGCCGGGCGACCGCGGGGGAGTCGGTTTCGGGGTCGAATCGGAATGCCGGGTGGGCTGCCGTGGTCGGCAACCCGGCGACGTCGATGTTGTCCTTCACCGCGACCAGCCGGCCGGCCAGCGGCAGCTGCTCGCCCGCGGCGATGCGGGCCTCCACCGACGCGGCATCCCCCAGCAGGTCCGCCTCTGCGCGCAGGGTGATCCAGATCTCCGGCCGGTCGACCTCGCTGATGCGGGCCAGGGCGCGGCGGACGCGCTGGGTGGGAGTTTCTCGGGCGCTGTCGCTCGTATGGCTGTCGCTCATGATCTGGCTCTCGGTTCTGGCTAAAGCGCCGGTCGGACGTTGGTGTAGCCGAGGAGGGCCTCGATGCCGGCGGTATGCCGCAGCAGGTCGAACTCGCCACGGTGGCGGCCAACCACCTGCAGCCCGACGGGGCGGCCCTGGTCGGTGAACCCGCCGGGGGTGACCGCGACCGGGTGCGCGGTGACGGTGAACCGGTTGGCGAGCATCTGCCAGCGGAAGTAGCGGTCGTATTCGACACCATCGACCGAGTGCACCCATTCGACCTCGGCGGGTGGGGCGCTGACCGGGGTGGCCGGGGCGATGATGAGGTCGTAGTCGTGCAATACCCCAGCGGTGCGGCGGAACACCTCGGTGCGTTTGTCGAACGCGTCGGCGAGCTGGCCGGCGGTGAGGGCCTCTCCCTGGCGGATGTTGCGCAGGTAGTCGGCGCGCAGCAGCTCGGGACGGGTTTCGGCGTCGGCGCGGCCGGAGGCGAAGAAGTTGAACATCTCGATGGTCTCCCACGCCGGTTCCGCGTCAGCGAGCTCCAGTTCGACGTTGTGCACCTGGTAGCCGAGGGCGACGAGCTCCGCGCGGGCGCGCAGGTGAGCGGCCTGGATGTCCGGGTCGATGGGAACCCCGCCGGCGTCGGCGCTCCAGGCGATGCGCACCTCGCCCGGGTTCGAGGGGGTGACGGTGCGGAAGAGCGCGGGGTCCTCGGCGATCGACATCGGCGCGATCGGGTCGGGTCCGGCCATCGCCGACAGCAGCAGCGCGGCGTCGAGGCTGTTGCGGGCCATCGGGCCGAGCACACCGTGGGCGGTCCAGCCGTTGGAGCGGCCGCTGGCGACGCGCCCCGGGGTGGGGCGCAGGCCCACGATGTTGCAGAACGCGGCAGGGTAGCGCAGGCTGCCGCCGCTGTCGGAGCCGTCGGCGATGGGCAGCATCCCGCTGGCGACGGCCGCGGCGCTGCCGCCGCTGCTACCCCCGGCGTGGCGGGACAGGTCGTAAGGGTTGCGGGTGATGCCATGCACCGGGTTGAAGGTGAGGGTGCCGAGGCCCACCTCCGGGGTGTTCGTTTTTCCGATGATGATGGCCCCGGCGGCGCGCATTTTCCCCACGATGAGGGCATCGCGGGTGGCGGAGGCGGCGTTGGCGTATGCGGCAGAACCGTGGGTGGTGGGCAGGCCAACCACATCCATCAGGTCTTTGATGCCGGCGGGCAGGCCGTGCAGGGCGCCGGTCGCGTCCCCGCGGGCGACGGCGCGGTCGGCGGCCTCCGCCTCGGCGAGGGCGGCGCTCTCGGGGATCATCGCCACGATCGCGTTGACGCGGCCGTTGGTCTCCTCGATGCGGGCCAGGTGCGCGCTCATCACCTCGACGGCGGAGAACTCGCGTTCGCGGATGCCCGCGGCCAGTGCCACGGCGGTGAGTTCGTGCAGGGACAGGGTGGAGTCGGTCACGGCGGTGCCTTTCGTGGTGCGGAAAACCCGGGCGACCCGGTTATGGGCGGTCGAGGAGGAAGCGGGGGCGGCCGACGAGCATGTCGTGCAGCCGGTCGGAGCTGACCCCCTGGCGCTCCAGTACGGGCACAATGCGGCCGATCATGTGCCCGTAACCCATGCCCCCGTAGGTGGCGAGCTGGGCCTTGGTCCAGACGGAGCAGGCCAGGACGATGGAGAACTCCGGGTGCTGTTCGAGCAGGTCGAGCAGGAAGTGGATGCGTTCGGCGTCGGTGGCGTCCTTTGAGCTGTCGCCGAAGTAGGACTCCTCCCCGAAGGCCACCTCGAGGGTGGCGCCGGTGGCTCCCATTTCCGCGACGTAACCGAGGTCCATCACTTTGTCGACGTTGCTGAAGATCACCCGGTCGGCGCTCATGCCCTCGTTCGTGAGGATGTCGAGGACGGCGGGTCCCTGCCGGGCGGACGCGTCGAGGCGCACGCTGAGGCTCGCGCCGGTGCGGGCGGCGGCCCGAGCGGCGGCGCGTAAGCAGCGCAGCTCGACGGGGGCGATCTCGGCGCTGGTGCCCATCAGCCCGAGCATCGCGGCGCGGAAACCCGCCCCGGGGATCTCAACTTCGAGGGCGTCGAAGAAGGTCGCCTCGAGTTCGTCCTCGGAGGCCTCCACGATGAAGTCCGGCAGGCTTTTGGCAATGTAGGTGCCGTAGGCGACGGCGATCTGCATTCCGCTGGCTTGGGCGATGCCCGGCAGCGCGGCGTGGCTCGGCCCCATTCCCCAGGACGTGACCTCGACGACCGCGTTCTGGCCGCGTTCGACGGCGAGGCGCAGCTCGTGGGCGGTCACGTCGGGCTGGTCGAGGACGAGGTTGTCGCGCAGGCCGAGGAAGTTCCAGCGCACAAAACCGAGATTCTCGATCGACATTTTCTCGTCCAGGGGCAGCGGTTCCCGCGCGGGGCGAAGGAACTTCGCCGAGTCGGAGAGCAGGTGCTCGTTCATCGAGGTGGCGCCGAGTTCCTCGGCGGGGATCGGCCCAAGGACGGTCTGGATCATCGTTCTCCTTCGATTGCTGCCGCGGCCGGGGTTGCGCTGGCGGTGTCGCTGGTGGGCGCCGTGGGGGATGTTGTGGTTGATCCTGCGGGGGACGTGGTGTGGTCAAGGAGGCGGCGTGGGCCGCTGACCAGGATGTCGGCGAGGGTCTCCTCGGAGACGCCGGCGCGTGACAGCACCGGCACGATCCGGCCGAGGAGGTGGCCGTAGCCCATCCCGCCGAAGCGGCGCAGCTGGCCCTTCGACCACACGGAGTTGCCGAACAGCAGGGCCGGTTTCTGTGGGGCGTCGAGCATCCGCAGGACGAAGTCGATGCGGGTGGCGTCCGTGGGGTCCTTGTAACGGTCGTGGTAGTAGGCCTCGTTGCCGAAGTCGAACTCGAGGTTGGCGCCCCGTTCGGCGAGGCCGAGCAGGTAGTCGGGTTCGAGAAACTCGTCGACGTTGCACAACACCACCCTCTCGGCGGGCAGGCCGGCGTCGGTGACGATGTCGAG
>JAODAO010000383.1 GCA_025463465.1 Glaciihabitans sp.
TCCCCGGGCTCGAAGAGCTCGGCGATCCCGCCGCCAACCGTTTTATGGACGGCGTTGTCAGCATCGTTGACCTCGTCTCCACTAAGGCCAAGCCTGTTCCCGAGCCCGTGACGGCCGTCATCCGACGCCTGGCCGAGCCCGTCCAGTTTGAGCCTGACCTGCTCCAGCAGTTGCAGGACGCCGGCGTCCTGCCCGGTGCCACCGCCCAGCTGTCCTCCGCCGGCTCCTACCTGCTTGTGCAGGTCGAGGGCTTCGGTGAGGGCCTTGAGCTGCCCATCGAGGTAGCCGCTCACATCTACGCCGCACGCTAAAACGCGCGCCGGACGGGCGACATCCCCCTGCTTTCATCGCGGGGGATGTCGCCCGTTTTGTGTTCGTGTGCATTTCCGTTATCTGGAATTCATTGACACGAAACATTTGTGGGTTAACCTGAAGGCCTTGGGGTTCTATGAGGTTCTCGGGAGAGCTGATGTTTGAGATACGCACCGTCCAAACCGTGGACGCGCGCGCCTTCTTCTTCATACGCCGCTGCGGTCAACGGAGCGTGCACTGTCACGCTCCCGTCATCTAGGCATCGTCGTTTTCGACGGTGCCTTTTTGTTTACCCGCTCACTCCTTCCTCGTGCCGAATCCCAGGTGCAGTTCGAATGCCTGCAAGCCGTGCAGGCCTTTTCGAGAGGGAAGCAATGCGCACTTTGGTCCTGAACGCCGGATATGAGCCACTTGCCGTGGTGTCTTTCAAGCGGGCACTTGTACTGGTGATGAATGGCAAAGCGACCATCATCGCGCACGACGTCGGGCATCCGGTGTGGGGATCGTCGGGGGCCTGGGAGCGCCCGTCCGTCATCATCCTGCGCCGTTACGTTCGCATTCCGAGCGGTCGCCACGTTCCGGTGTCGCGCCGTGGGGTGCTGCGCCGCGACAGCAATCGCTGTGGATACTGCGGGGCGACGGCCAACACCATCGACCACGTGATGCCGCGCTCGCGTGGGGGAGCGGACTCGTGGGAGAACCTCATCGCCTGCTGCCTCAAGTGCAATAACAAGAAGAGCGACCGCACCCCGGCGGAGATGAACTGGACGCTGAAGGTCAAGCCTCGGGTGCCCCACGGATCCACCTGGCTGGTGCGCGGTGTTGAGCGCGCCGAGCCGGAATGGGACGAGTTCCTGGCCCCCGCCGCGGCCTAGCAGCACACGCGCCACACGGTGGCACATCACTAGAGCCAACGGGGTGGATGTTTCGGCCGAAGCATCCACCCCGCTGGGTTCTGCTTGCCCTACGGTCGGACGGAGGCAGAGGGCACCACACTCAGCGTGCGGTGGGCTTTCCGTCGGCGGCCCACGCGACACCCAGCGCGAACAACGTCGAAACGCCGTACTGCTCCATCGCCGCTGCAACGCGTCTGCGGCCCGTGCGCGGATTAATCCCGAGCCGGTGAGACGCCGCGTCGAGAGTAACGCCTTGTTTCATCAGCGCGAGAAGTGGCGCCCACGGCTGCTCCACCCCGCCGATCGGTTCACCGCGATGCCAGAGCTCGCGGAACAGGCTTCGGCCCAAATCAGCGAGGGCCGCGCTGCGAACACCGACCACGCTGGCTGGCCACCCCTCACCCCATTCGATCGGCAGGGCGAGCACCTCGCCGTCGATCCAGAACCAACTGGGCAGGTCGTCGAGAAACCGGAATTCCACCCCGACGGCCGCGTAGTGCGCGGCGATCGTCACGAGCCGAGCGTCCTGTGCCACCGAACGCGGGACGAGTGCTCGCACGGAGCGTTTGCCGGCGAACGCCTTCGCGAAACGGCTGGCGCGCAAAGGATCGCTCTGCAGGTAGCGCCCCAGATCGGGGAGCACCGCCCAGGCGGAGTCGCTCTCGTCGCGCGCAATGTCATACCAGAGGTCTTCCGCGGCCTGCGGCCCATGCCGCACGAACACGGGAACGGCATCTCCGGATGCCTCGCCCACGGCCCAGTGGCGTAACAGGGCCGGAAGGTCGGCAACGAGCCCCTCGATTCGCGAGGCGGACCCGTCCGCCGCCCGGCGCATCGCACGCACTTCGCGCTCAACGACCTCGGCCGTCCACATCGCCGGCGTTGTGTAGGTGATCGAGCCATTGCGCACGGAGATCGCACCTTTCCGTGCAAGGCGGGCAACGGCGTCGGCGGTCTCGCCTTCCGGTGCGTGTGCCGTGCTGGCGAGCTCTGCCACTGTTGCTGGGCGGCTTCGGTAGATCAGTTCGAGTAGTGCCCTATCGTCCATGTCCGCCTCCGGAGCGCGTGTCGACACCATCATGACGCTTATGTCCGAATCCGGACGCCCTCTAGAGGCCGTGGCCGGAAGCGGAGGTTGTTATGTCCGCTTCCGTCCAGACACACTGATCCCTATCGGGATCGTAGTCCTTGGATTCGTATGCGCGTGTAGGAAAACCTTGGGTCCGCCACACATTGAGTCAACGGGAGCCAGCGATATGAACGGTATGAGCAGTCGGAACACGGGCAAGGTCCGCGTTGTCGTGGTGTCGATGGGGGTGGCACTCACCCTGGGACTCACGGCGTGCACCGCAGCCACCGCCGACGAACCATCGTCCTCCGGCGGCCTCGCCGTCACACTCGGCGAGGCCCCCAACCAGGACGTTGTTGATCTCTACACGGATCGCGATACGGCCGTGTCTGCGGCTGTCGATGCGCTTCCCCAGCTTATTGAGAAGGCACTCGAGCAAACGGGAGTGCCGGGGGCGCAAGTTGCGGTCGTCTCGAACGGTGATGTCGTGTTCGAAGAAGGATACGGTGTGCGCGACGTAACGACCAAGGAGCCCGTTGACACCGACACCGTGTTCCAAATCGCGTCGTTGTCCAAGCCGCTCTCCTCGAGCGTTGTCGCAAAGGCGATCACCGATGACGCCGAGCTGTCCTGGGAAGATCCGGTCGTCAATTACCTCCCCGGCTTCGCGCTGGGCGATCCGTATGTGACCGAGCATGGAAAGATCGCCGACTACTTCTCGCACCGCACCGGTCTGCCGACTGGAAGCGGAGATGACCTCGAGGACGTCGGCTTCGACGCCGACTACATCATGGCCCACCTGGACCAGGTTCCCCTGGCGTCATTCCGCGACACGTACCAGTACTCGAACCTCGGGCTGACAGTGGGCGGCGAGGCGGTCGCGGCGTCACGCGGGCAGACGTGGGCGGAGACCGCAAACGAACTGCTGTTCGAGCCGCTCGGGATGACCTCGACGACCACTCTCCATGACGAATACCTCGCCGCGGATGATCGCGCGGCGATGCACGCGAGAACCGGGGAAGGCGAGTACGAGCAGCTGTTCGACCGTGACGCCGATGCCGAGGCTCCGGCCGGCGGTGTCGCCTCGACTGCCGGCGACATTGCGAAGTGGATGAATATGGTGCTGGCAAACGGCGAGGTTGACGGGGCGGAATTCATCGATCCGCTTGTGCTCGCTCAGACCTACTCAGCACATTCGATTACCGGCGGGGACGCCACGAACCTGACATCGCGCACGTCGCACTACGGGTTCGGCACAAACGTCGGTTCCACCGTGACCGGCCGCGTCAACATCAGCCACTCCGGTGCATTCGGATGGGGTGCCTCCACCAACGCGACGATGATCCCCGACCTGAATCTCGGGATCGTTGTGCTGACGAACGGGGCCCCGGCAGGAGTTCCGGAATCGATCGCCTCGGAGTTCGTCGACCTCGTTCAGTTCGGTGCACAAACGCGACCCTGGCTTGACCTGCTCTCCGGCTACTTCGCGCACTTCTCCGACCCGACGGGCGACCTCAAGGGCCAAGAACCGCCGACCGATGCTGCGGCAGCAGGTCCGGCCGGGGACTACGTCGGCACGTACGAGAGCCCCTACTTCGGCGAGTTCACCGTGACCGAGAAGAATGGTCTCCTCACCGGCGCGCTCGGCCCCGAGGGCGGGTACACGTTCGAGATCGATCCGTGGAACGGCGACACCCTGTCCTTTGTGCCGACCGGCGAAAATGCGCTCCCCGGTTCACTCTCCTCAGCGGTCTTCGTCCGCGATGGAGAGCAGATTACGGGTGTCACCCTGACATACTTCAACATATTCCCCGAGCCGGGGCAGGAGCCGAACGGACTCGGCGTCTTCACCCGGACCGACTGAGCTCTCCCACGGCGCGAGGTGGCTCGATCGCGTGCGAAAGCATTGCGATCAGCCAGCTGCGCCGTGGAGTCGTGCGTTATGCCGCGGTCTCAGGGCTCTCTCGGTGCTAGCGCCAGAGACGTGAAGATTGGATCGCCGGGAACCGGTGCTTCATTCTGAAAGACAAAATCTTTTCCTCACTCGCACCATGCTCCGCGCCACACTGGCCAATCGGCCTCGAGCGCATCCGCGTGACCGCTAAACTCGATGGGTCAGCCTCTGTAGCTCAATGGAAGAGCAAGTCCGTCCTAAGGATTAGGTTGGGGGTTCGAGTCCCTCCAGGGGCACTTTCGGTCAGTTGCGGATCTGCACGATCAGCATCACGATCATGCCGGCGCCGTAGATCAGGGTCTTACCTCGCGCCCCGGCGTACCACTTGCCGGGAACCGGCTTGGGCTTGTCAGAGTCGTAAGACTGCTCGTCCGGCACGGAGTTGTCGTAGCGGGAGTCGTCCCCGTCTGGCGCAGGCGTTATGGGCTCCGGCGCCGCGCGGCGCTGGGGCAGCTTGTCGAAAAAAGCCGGGAGCCTGACGACGTCGAATTCGTCGCGTCGCTCGTTGTCCTGTTTATCACTCATGCTGTAACCATCTTCGACCATCCGGTGGCACCAGCGCGACAACCCGCGACCGAACACGTCACTTTCAAAGGTTCCGCCTGATCTGAATACGAAGAAGTTCGATGGGTCGAAGAGTGATTAGGCGACGAGGGTGGTGGCTTCCGCCGACTGCCTCGGGACCCGGACGGTGGCCCGTGTTCCGCCGGTGGGTTCGGCGAACAGAGATAGTTCGCCGCCATGAGCTTCCACGATGCGGCGGGCCAGGGTCAGGCCGAGGCCCTGGCCGGGAACCTCTTTTCTCAAGGCGTACTCGCCACGGTAGAACGGCTCCGCCACCTGCAGCAGCTCGCCCGTGTTCATCCCCACGCCGGTGTCCCGCACGTGGACCGCCACGTGGTTGTTTTCGAACTCCACGTTCACCGTGATGGATCCCGGCCCGGGGGTGAACTTGATGGCGTTGGACAGCACCTCTTCGAGGACACGAGTGAAGCGGGCGGCGTCGATCTCGGCGTGAGTTTCACCGGCGAGTAGTTGTGTGAAGTGGATCGTCGCGTTGGGGTGGGCGACCCGGTGGCTGGCGACAATGTCCGCCACAAGCTCGATCAGGTGGGTGGAGACTCGGTTCAGGGCAAACTCCTCGGCACCGGCATCCAACAGGTTATCGATCGAGCGAGAAAGCTGGTGGCCTTTGTCCTGGATGCTCTGCAGCCATTCCCGGGGCACCTCCTCCGCCGAGGAATCGCTCATCAGCTCGGCATAACCGATCATCGAGGTCAGCGGGGTGCGAAGCTCGTGGCCAACGGTTCGTAGCATCCGCTGCTGCGACTGCAGCGAGTTCATCAGGCGGGTAACGTCGTGCGCGACGACAAGCACCCCGGAATCGTCCGGGAGGTCGCGTATGGTCACCGAGGCGGCGAGCTGGCCCTCGGGCGGGCCAACCCAGAAGATCGACCCGTCGGGCACCCCCGCGAGGAGGCTCTCGAGGATATCCTGCTCACCCAGCGCCGCCGGGGTGCTGCGGTCTTCGTAGAGGACGGCCCACGGATCGGTATGGCCGGGGGAGGTGAAGACGGCGCGCTCGGCGAAAATGCGCCCACGTTCGTTGAGGGCGAGGCGTTCACCATTTTTACTGATCTTCGCGATTCCCGCTCCGATGGTTTCGGTGACGGATTCGAAGATGCGCTGGTCCTCGTTGTGCGACGACCGCTCCCGTTCGAGGTCGCGCTGGCTCGCGCGGTAGCCAGCCGAAGCCAGCGACGCGACAACGAGAAGGGGGATAGTCAGGACGGGGAACAGGACGATGTTCAACCATTCCACGACCGTGTCAGGAGAGCCGATCACGAGCGCCGATGCGGTAGCGGCAACCAGGACGGCAACGGTGGCCGAGATAAACCCCGGTTTCCTGAAGCTGAGCACAAGCCAAAAGAGGGGGAAGAACAGGAGGATCGCCGCTGTGGGGACACCGGTGCCAGCGGTGACCCGGACGAGTACCGAGATGGCGATGTCCAGCAGTGGGACGGTGATCAGCCAGCCCGAGGAGGTGTTTTTGACCAGGAGAGTGACCACGGCCGAAATGACAATCAGCGCCATTGTGGTCACAAAGAGGACGGTGCTTCGAGCGAGGAGGAGTTCCAAAACGATGGTGACCGTGATCGCTGAGACGAGGAACCCCAGCTGGAGGAGGTTCATACCGGTCGAGACGAACCCGTTGGCGATCTGGGCGTGCTCGCGATCCTCCGTGCCCCGCGCAAATATCATCTGAACCTTTTCCGTGGCGCCGAAGTTGATTGATGTTAGCGCGAACGGGACCCCCACCGTGGGGTACAAGCTGGGCTTCTGCTGACATGGACCTGTCTGTCTTGTTGGCCTCGAATCGCCCCGCCCCCCGCGGGCAGTTTGGACCATAAGTATCGGAGCGTTTCGAAGCCTGCATGCCCTATGGCAGCGCGTCCCGACGACGAACTGGCTAGGCTCGCCAGAACCGGGTGCCGGACTCAAGTGATTCCGAAATGAAAGAAAACGCGGAGGTACCAATGAGCGGAGCGGACGCAGCGTCGGGTGACAAAGTGCCCGTATTCGAGCCCTGGATCCACGGGACGGATCCAGCCGGAGCGCCGACCGGTCCGCCGATCCGGGTGCAGCGCATCAGCGAGAGCAGCTACGTGCTCCGGCAGAGTAAACGCGTCGACTACGAGGCCCCGTTTATGTTCCTGTTGCTCGGAACGCAGCGGGCCTTCCTGCTGGACTCCGGCGCGACCGCGGATGACACGGTGTTTCCCCTCCGGGCCGAGGTGGACGCGGTGATAAACCTCTGGTTGGAGGACCACCCGAACGACAACTACGAGCTTGTTGTCGGCCACAGCCACCAGCATCACGACCACATCGCCGGAGACGGCCAGTTTGTGGGCCGACCGCACACCACCGTCATCGGGGCCGACCTGGCCGCCGTTCGCTCGTTCTACGGATTTGCCGGTTCCCTGGCCGAGGTCGCGATACTCGAGCTCGGCGGACGGTCTCTCGAAGTCATCCGCATTCCCGGTCACGATGAAACATCCATCGCCCTGTTCGACCCGCAGACGGGCTGGCTGCTGACCGGGGACACGGTTTACCCGGGGCGGCTGTATGTGCAGGACCCGGAGGCGTTTGTGGCGAGTATCAACAGGCTCAGCACGTTCGCGAAGGAGCGGCCGGTGTCTGCGGTGATGGGATGCCACATTGAAATGACACAAACACCGGGCGTCGACTACCCGCAGGGCACAAACTGGCAGCCGGACGAGCCGTCGCTGGTGATGACCGTGGCGCAGCTGCACACCCTCAACACGGTTGCCGGGATCGCACTCGAACCAGGTCGGCACGTTTTCGATGACGTCATCATCGTCTCGAGCGGGATTGCGCAGCCCGGGTAGGGCGATCGAGCGGTTCTGGTGGACCGATGGGTCAGCTTCCGGCCGTGCGGAACGGCCGGAAGAAGGTGCGAAGCTCCTTGGCGTACAGCTCGGGCTGCTCGAACGGGGCGAAATGGCCGCCGCGGGGCGGTTCACTGACGTGGACGAGGTTGGTGCTGCGTTCCAGCCACTCCCGTGGCGGCCGGATGATGTCGCCGGGGAACAGCGCAAATCCGGACGGCACCTCGACTCGGCGGGTGAGCTGGTC
Organism: Glaciihabitans sp.; assembly: GCA_025463465.1. GTDB lineage: Bacteria > Actinomycetota > Actinomycetes > Actinomycetales > Microbacteriaceae > Glaciihabitans. Next base: position 7,889 of record JAODAO010000383.1, read on the forward strand.
GTCGGGGATGGTGGAGTTGGCGTTGTACATCCGCATCGATGACCCGATTGTGCCGGTGAGCCAGTAGATCATCACGTTGGTGAGGATCTCGTCCCGCGTGTAAACCAAGCTGAGTTCGCCGTCGCTCCACGACCGCATCTTCTCCACGATCCAGGCGGCCAGCCCAACGGGTGAGTCGGTGAGGCCGAACGCGGCGGTCTGCGGTTTGGTGCGGTGCATCGCCGCGTAAGCTCCCTCGCTGGCGTTCCATGCGGCCGCGGTGTCCAGCCAGTCGCGTTCGGCGGGGGAGAGCTCGTGTGGATCGCCGGTGGATGCCCGGATGCCCGCGTCCATGCGGTGAACGGCCAGCACCCGGTCGGGGTTGTCCAGCCCGAGGTAGCGGCTGACGTGGCTGCCGATGTCGCCTCCGGCGGTGGCGAATCGCTGATAGCCCAGCTGTGTCATCAGCTCGGCCCACAGCGCGGCGACTGCGATGGAGTTGAGCGGTACGCCGGTTGGCCGGTCGGAGTACCCGTACCCGGGCATGTCGGGAACGATCACGTCGAAGGCATCGGCCGGGTCGCCCCCGTGCGCCGCCGGGTCGGTGAGCAGCGGGATGACTTTTGAATAGCGCCAGAACGAGTCGGGCCAGCCGTGGTTCAGCAGGAGCGGGAACGCGGCGCCAGTCGACCCGTCGGCCGACCCGCCGGCCGTGGCGGGGGCCGCCGCCCGAGTGTGGACGAAGTGGATTCCGAGACCGCCGACGGTTCTGCGGAAGCGGGGGAGGGCAGCCAGTTTCGTCTCCTGCGCCGGCCAGTCGAAGCCGTCTATCCAGTAGTCGACGAGTTCTTTCAGGTAGCCGAGGTCGGTGCCGAGTGACCAGCCGGCATCCTCGGGGGCGTCGGGCCAGCGGGTTGCCAGAAGCCGGGCCCGCAGGTCGGCCAGCTCCTGTGCCGACGCGGTGTGGGTAAAGGGTTCTGCCGTGCTGGAGACATCCGTCATGGGACTCACGCTACGCACACCCACAGACAGGGGACAGGGTCGTTACCCGTATCGCCGGCCATGCTTGCCGGGAGAACCGCGGCGGGCCTCCCGGTGGAGGGCGCCCAAGAGCGGCGAAACACGAACTTAACACGGGGGAAATGCAGGAGAAACCGCCACGGCCCAAGATCAGAGTTCTACCTGTCAAATGACAGGTATCCAGAGATTTCTGTGCGGAAGGCCGTGTTTATGAGTGCCCACGAACCACCCCCGCTCCACCCCGCTTCTTCGTCAACGACATCCCTCTCGTCCCTCTCCCCGTCGTCCACCTCCACCGCAGCTCCCCGGGTCTACCGGCAGGAATTGCACCGCGGGGTTGGCTCGTTCTCGTCGTTCGCCGCCGGATTCTCATTCGTTTCGATCCTGACCACCATGTTCCAGCTCTTTGGGCTCGGCTTCGGCATCGGTGGCGCCGCCTTCTTCTGGACCTGGCCGATCGTGTTCGCCGGCCAGCTGCTGGTCGCCCTGAACTTCGCCCAGCTCGCCGCGAGCTGGCCGATTTCCGGTTCGATCTTCCAGTGGGCCAGTCGCCTCGCCGGGACCACCTTCGGCTGGTTCACCGGCTGGGTCATGATCGTCGCCCAGACCCTCACCGTGGCGGTGGCGGCCATCGCCGTGCAGGCCGTGCTTCCCGCGATCTGGGAGGGCTTCCAGATCATCGGCGGTCCCACCGCCGACCCGTCGCTGGCCTCGGCCACCGGTGCCCAGAACGCGGTGCTGCTCGGGGTGATCCTGCTGGTCATCACCACGGTGGTGAACATCCTCAGCGTGCGGATCATGGCGCTGGCCACCAGCGTGGGGGTGCTCATCGAGATCGTCGGTGTTGTTGTGCTGGTCGCCGCCCTGTTCCTGCTGCCAGAGCGCAGCGCAGCGGTGGTCTTCACCACCGAGGGCGCCGGCCTCACCGACGACCCATACATCTGGGCGTTCCTCGCCTCGTCGCTGATGGCCGCGTACGTTCTCGTTGGCTTCGATTCCGCTGGCGAACTCGCCGAGGAAACCCACGCCCCCCGCAAAACGATTTCCAAAACGATCATCCGCGCCGTTGTGGTGTCCGGTTTGGGCGGTGCGCTGCTGATCATCGCCGCGCTCGTCGCCGCCCCGAGCCTCAGCGACGGCAGCCTCGCCACCGGCGGAATCGCCTACGTGGTCACCGAACGCCTCGGCCCGATCTTCGGCCGGTTGCTGTTGGTGGCCGTCGCGGTCGCCGTGTTCGCCTGCACCCTGGCCGTGCAGACCTCGGGCTCCCGCATGATGTTCTCGATGGCCCGCGAACGTGCGCTGCCGTTCTGGAAGACCCTCGCAACGGTGTCCCCGCGCACCGGGACCCCGATCGCCACCAGCATCGTGGTCGGTGTCGGCGCTGCCCTGGCGCTGGCGGTCAACTTCGGCCAGAGCGCCATCTTCACCGCCCTGTCCAGCCTCTGCATCGCGATGCTCTACCTCGCCTACCTCGGGGTGACCGTGCCGCTTCTGGTGAACCGCATCCGCTTGCGCGGCCAGGGTTTCCCCGCCGGGGTTGACGAGGACGGCAAACCACTGTTCACCCTCGGCCGCTGGGGCATCCCGCTCAACGCGATAGCGGTGCTCTACCAGGTCGCCATGGTCATCAACCTGGCCTGGCCACGCGCCGAGATCTACGACCTCACCGGGGAGACCTGGTGGCTGCAGTGGAGCGCCCTGCTTTTCATCGGCGCGACGCTCATCGTCGGTTACCTCGTGCACCGTCGCAACCACGCCCGCGACGGAGCCATCCAACT